>JAITFU010000053.1 GCA_031281125.1 Prevotellaceae bacterium
CCTTACTTCGGCCATCTGCGCCTTAAAGAGCGCCTCTTTTACTCTATCCACTCCTTGGATTCCAATACTAAGACAGATCATAAAGCAACTCTTTAAGTTTATCTATTTGGAGCGGAACCACCACCGCTTCTCCAATCTTTTTGATCAGAACAAAGTGAATTACATCTCCGCTTCTTTTCTTATCCTTTTTGAATCCGTCTGTTACCTGATCCATTTTAACAGGAGAACCGGTACGTAGTCCGATCTTTTCTAATCCGGATATAATGGTGTTGCACTCCAACTGATCTAACAGGGAGAGCCTTACCGATAACTTGGCGGCCAAGGTAATGCCGATTCCAACGGCTTCTCCGTGGGAGATGTTTTCTACAAGCTCAATGGCGTGGGCAAAAGTGTGTCCCAAGTTAAGGAGTTTGCGCTCCCCTTTTTCAACCGGATCGGACTCCACAATGGCGCGCTTTATAGAGGCAGCGGCAGTTATAAAGGGAGCGATTGTTTTGTACTCTTGTCTCTCTTTTTCGGGAAGGTTCATAAAATCAAAGTATCTCTCGCGGTCTGCAATGATAAAACTCTTGACCATCTCTGCCAACCCTTGGCGGTACTCTTTTTGGGGTAAAGTCTGGAGGAATTGGGGACAGACGACGGTACATTCGGGTTGACGAAACACTCCGATGATGTTTTTATATACCCCAAGATTCACCCCGTTTTTCCCGCCTATGGAGGCGTCAACCATAGCCAACAGGGTGGTGGGGACAAAGATAAAGGGGAGTCCCCTCATATAGGTAGAGGCAACAAAGCCAACTAAATCGGTAATAACCCCACCTCCGACCGCCACAATGACGGTCTCTCGATCGGCCTCCATCTCCAAAAGCAGGGTAGCGAGCCGTTCCACCTCTTTGATGCTCTTGCATTCTTCAGAAACATCAATGACGATCTGAGGATGAGGAAAGTAACTCCTATACATTTCTGCAATTGAGGAGTCGATAATGGAAATGTACCTCCTCTCCTTTGGGAATAGAGCGGGCAGATCAACGTAACCGGGGCAATTTATGAGCGATATGATAGGTTTCTGCATAAAAAACAAAGATAATGAATTAGTGCTCCTATTTGTTCATCACCTCGTTCTGGCGATTGATACTTTCTATATGAATGGCTTCGAGTACCGTCTTTAAAAAGGCTTCGTTCAGATCTAATTTCTTGGCTTGCAACATAGAACGCTCCACAATGCTCGACCAGCGACTGCCCTGTAGGATGGCCACGTCATTCTCCTTTTTTACCTTGCCAATTTGCTCAGAGATGTTCATCCGTCGGCTCAGCAACTCTATCAGTTCGGTATCAATCTCGTCAATCTGACCGCGCAACTTATCTAACGTTTCCACAAATTCAGGATTGTCGGTAGTGCTTTGGCGCCAGCGAATGCTTTTGAGTAAAGTGGCTAATGAGGCGGGAGTGAGTTGCTGCGAAGCGTCGCTTAACGCTATTGAGGGGTCGATATGGCTTTCGATAATCAGCCCGTCATAGCGCAGGTCGGCTGCCTTTTGGGAGACCTCGCCCAAGCGGTGCCGGTTTCCGCAGATGTGCGAGGGGTCGCACACCATTGGGATTTCCGGAAAGCGACTTCGCATCTCTAACGCTAAATGCCACAGAGGAGGATTGCGGTATTCGCCATGTCCGTAAAATGAAAAACCGCGATGTGCCAACCTAAGTTGTTCGGGTCTAACTCCCACCTTTAAAAGACGGGCTACTGCGCCGCTCCACAGTTCAAGGTCAGGCGTCAAAGGGTTTTTAATCAAAACCAACACCTCTGTTCCGCGAAGCGCATCGGCCACCTCTTGCACACTAAACGGGTTGCCCGTGGTGCGGGCGCCAATCCACACCATATCCATCCCAAATTCCAAGGCGCTCTCCACATGTTTGGAGGTGGCCACCTCCACGCCTGCAGGCAATCCGGTCAATTCCTTTGCTTTAGCCACCCAAGATAACCCAATCAATCCCGACCCCTCAAAGCCGCCGGGTTTGGTTCGGGGCTTCCACACTCCGGCACGCAGCATATCAACCAAGCCTGTTTCGGCCAAATGTTTACACGTTTCCAAGGTCTGTTCTTCGGTTTCGGCGCTGCATGGCCCGGCAATAATCAGCGGCCATTTTGTAAAGTTTTTATTTGTTTTCATGTTCAATTGATAATATTTTCTGATGATTATGGCAATATTCGGCCAATCGTATTGGCTTTTTCCATGACGGCCACCAATCCTTTTTCGTCCTCTTTTTCCAACAATTTGCGAAAAATTTGCAACTGATGGATGTGCTCGCGAAGGACATCCAATACGTTATATTTGTTTTGCATAAAGATGGGCGCCCAAGTGCGGGCGGAACTCTTGGCCAAACGCACCGTACTCTCAAAACCTCCGCCTGCCAAGTCAAAAATATGCTCCTCTTCGCGCTCTTTTTCAAGAACGGTAAGCGCTAAGGCAAAAGATGTTATGTGAGAAATATGAGAAATATATGCGGAGTGAAGGTCTTGCTCTTCGCCATTCATGTATTTAATGGGCATACCAATGGTTGTATAGACCTGTTCCACCAATTGAAGGGCGTCTGAATCGCTCTCTTCGCGATTGCATATCACTACGGTACGACCTGTGAATCCGTCTGCGACTGCTGCTTGAGGGCCGCTAAACTCCGTTCCCCACATGGGATGGGTGGCCACAAAGCGACCCCTTGCCGGGTGTTGCGCCATTACTTCGCACAATTCGGTTTTGATAGATCCCATATCCATGACTACTTGCGTGTTTCCTATTTTATTCAGCACTTTTACCGCCAAAAGAGGCAAGGTGTCTGCCGGTGTAGCCAATACAATCAGGTCTGCTTGGTCAGTCGCCTGTTCCAAAGTTACGATTTTGTTGATCAAGCCAAGCTCAAGCGCCTTTTGGCTGTGCCGGGCTAAGCTATCCACGCCAAGAATTTCATTTGAAAGTCCAAACTTTCTTAAACTGAGGGCAAAAGACCCTCCAATCAGGCCAACACCAATAATCGCTGTTTTCATCTGTATCGATCTTTAATTTTTTCTATTGCTCTTTGTAACACCTGTTCCGGTGCACAGAGGCTGATACGGATGTATCGTTCTCCTTCGCTGCCAAAGATGCCTCCGGGGGTGATAAAGACTCCGCAGTCATAGAGAATGGAGTCAGAAAAGGTATAACCATCTCCTTCATACCCCTGTGGCAGCGAAGCCCATACAAAAAGTCCCGCCTGCTCCGGCCTATAAGTGCATCCAAGAATGTCAAGCAGTTCGTATCCTTTTGCTTCGCGGGCGTAATAGAGGCCATTGATTTGTGCGTACCACTCGTCAGGTAGGGAGAGTGCATGAGCTGCAGCAGCTTGCAGCGGCAGGAACATTCCTGAGTCCATATTGCTCTTAAAGCGAATCACCTCATCGATCCGCTCGGCTGCTCCCACCAACACGCCAACACGCCACCCGGCCATATTATGACTTTTACTCAGCGAATTCAGTTCAAGCGCCACCTCTTTGGCTTTTGGTGTTGCCATCAGGCTCAACGGCTTTTGGCAACGCGTAAAACTGTAGGGGTTGTCGTGCAGCAACAAAATCCGGTGTTTTTGGGCAAAAGCCACCAAATCTTCAAATAGCTTTTGAGAAGCCGCCGCTCCGGTGGGCATGTGAGGATAGTTGACAATCATCATTTTAACATGGCCATTTGCAACAATCTCTTTTTCAATGGCCACAAAATCGGGTTTCCAGCCGGAGTCGGCACAAAGCTTGTATTCTACACATACTCCTCCGGCGATGGTAACCGCAGCGCGGTAGGTAGGGTAACCCGGATTAGGAATCAGCACGCGGTCACCGGCGTTAAGGTATGCCATGCAGACGTGCATTACCCCCTCTTTAGAGCCGATCAGCGGCAGCACTTCGTCAGCAGGGTTGAGTGATACACCGTAATACTTTGCATACCACGCTGTAAATGCGTTGCGTAATATGGCGGCTCCCTTATACGGCTGGTAGCCGTGAGTGTGTTCTTTGGCCGCTTCTGCCGCTAAAATCTTCACCACATCAGGATGAGGTGGCCGGTCTGGACTTCCGACTCCAAGATTAATGATCTCTTTACCTGCTGCCCGCATCTCGTCAACTTCGCGTAGTTTTTTTGAAAAATAGTATTCGCCCACTCCCAAGAGCCTGTTGGCGACTTCTATTGATAATTGATTATTTTTCATTGTTTTTATGTGTTATTACTAAAAAACCCGGCCTCCTTTTGGGAACCGGGTTTGTTATGTTGATCTCTCTTTATTTTATTTATATATAGCCCACCCGGCCTGCTTTGTTTTTTAAGTAGGCGTAATAATAAGAGAAGTAGGATATAAAATATGTGTTCATTAGTTGGCGTATTGTTTGACACGGCAAAGGTAAAAATAAATATTTGTTCTCCAAATATTTTTCAGCACTCCCAGTGCGCTGCTTTGTAGTAGGGCAGTCGCTGCGTAAGCAGGTTGCGGATGTAAATGAGGAGGTTGGATGGATCTTTGGAGGGTAGGAGGGGACGATTTGTTGAGGATGTATGGAGGAGGCGTTCGCAGAGAATCTCCGGCGATACTTCCAAGTAGATGACAAAGCCGTTGGACTTCATAAAGGTGAGGTTTTGTTCGTAGCAGGGGGCGCCGCCGCCGCAAGAAATAATGCAGTTTTGCTTAGCGGGGGTTTGGTTTTGAATACGATTAACTACGTTGTACAACACCTGCTGTTCTATTTTGCGGAATCCCGACTCTTCGCTTTGAGAAAAAAGTTGTGAAACGGAACATCCGCTGAACTTTTCAATCTCCCTGTCCAAGTCAATAAAACGCCAGTCCAACTGCTTGGATAAGGCTCTGCCTAAAGTGGTTTTTCCTGAGCCCATAAAGCCGATTAAAAAGACAAGCATCTTCTAAAAGAGAGTGGGTTGAGAAGTGTTTGTGATTGAAGACTCTTGTGAGTCAGAGGTTTTCGTAGTGTCCTCCGTCTCTTCTCCTTCGCTTGAATCGACCTCTTCTTCGGGGAGAACTTTTTCTAAAGGCTCAATAAAGCAAACCGATTGCACTTGAAAATTGGTGAGTCTTTTGCCTTTGGCTCTAAAGCTTTTGGCTCCGATAAATTCTTCGACATCAATTTTTTCCGGCGACCGTTTGGTATGTTTACCGCCAAAAATGATTTCTAATTGAGGGTATTGATCCTGAGAGAGTACCGCCATATACGAACCCTCCTGTTCAGAAATAAAGAGCTGTTGCTGATTGTCAGATGGTTCAAAACGAAAACGTTTGACATAAAAGGCGCTCTGCTCGGCATCAAAA
>JAITFU010000107.1 GCA_031281125.1 Prevotellaceae bacterium
TGTGTGCGGCTATCGCGTACAACGGGTCCTTCCAGACCGGTACCTACGATCGGCGCTTCTGATTTGACCAATGGAACTGCCTGACGCATCATGTTTGATCCCATGAGGGCACGGTTGGCGTCATCATGTTCTAAAAATGGAATCAGCGACGCGGCAATGGAGGCAATTTGGTTGGGCGAAACGTCCATATAGTGTACCGCATCTTTGGTAACCACCGGATAGTCTGCTTCGTAACGACATTTAATTCGCTCGTCTAAAATCATCCCGTCGTCGTCCAAGTTTACGTTGGCCTGCGCCACCATCTGATCCTCCTCTTCCTCTGCACTCATATATACAAAGCCTTTGGGGCTAAGGTCAACCTGACCGTCGTTCACTTTCCGATAGGGAGTTTCGATAAATCCGAGGTCATTTATGCGTGCATAAACGCATAAAGATGAGATTAATCCGATATTGGGTCCCTCAGGTGTTTCAATGGGGCAAAGACGGCCGTAATGGGTGTAGTGGACGTCTCGAACTTCAAAACCGGCACGGTCGCGGGAGAGGCCTCCGGGTCCTAAAGCGGAGAGGCGGCGTTTGTGGGTCATCTCTGCCAATGGATTGGTTTGATCCATGAACTGAGAGAGTTGGCTTGTGCCAAAGAAAGAGTTGATAACAGACGATAACGTCTTTGCGTTGATGAGGTCGATGGGTGTAAACACCTCATTGTCTCGCACATTCATCCTTTCGCGGATGGTGCGGGCGATTCGTGAAAGGCCGATACTGAATTGATTGGCCAATTGCTCCCCTACGGTACGGATGCGGCGGTTGCTTAAGTGGTCAATGTCGTCAACCACAGCCTTTGAGTTGATTAACTGGATCAGATAACGAATAATCGCAATAATGTCTTCGCGGGTGAGTACCCTTATGTCGTGCGAAGTGTGCTGATTCAATTTTCTGTTTAGGCGGTATCGTCCAACATCCCCCAAATCGTAACGTTTATCGGAGAAAAAGAGCTTGTCAATCACGTCCATAGCAGTAGCTTCATCGGGTGGTTCCGAATTACGCAATTGGCGATAGATGTAGATCACCGCTTCTTTGAGGGAGTTACAGGGATCTTTCTGTAAGGTGTTGTGAATAATAGCGTAGTCGCTGATATTGGCATCCTCTTTATGCAAAAGGATGTTTTCGGCTCCCGATTCGAGGATCAGTTCGAGGTTCGCCTCGTCTAAAATCGTTTCCCTGTCCACCACGATCTCGTTTCTTTCAATGGAGACAACCTCTCCGGTATCTTCATCAACAAAGTCTTCGATCCACGATTTGAGTACGCGGGCGGCCAATTTTCTCCCAATCAATTTGGGAAGATTTTCCTGATTTACTTTTTCTTCGTTGGCCAAACCAAAAATCTCAAGAATATCTTTATCGCTTTCAAATCCAATAGCCCGTAACAAGGTGGTTACCGGCAACTTCTTTTTACGGTCGATATAGGCGTACATCACATTGTTGATGTCGGTGGCAAATTCAATCCACGAACCCTTAAAAGGAATGATGCGGGCAGAGTACAATTTGGTGCCGTTGGCATGGATACTTTGGCCAAAAAATACACCCGGAGAGCGGTGCAACTGGGAGACTACAATGCGCTCGGATCCGTTGATCACAAAGGTTCCGCGTGGCGTCATGTAGGGGATGGTTCCCAAATAGACATCTTGAATAACCGTATCAAAATCCTCATGTTCCGGATCGGTGCAATAGAGCTTAAGTTTGGCTTTTAAAGGGACGCTGTAACTGAGGCCGCGCTCAATGCAATCATCAATGGTATATCTTGGAGGATCAATAAAGTAGTCGATAAACTCGAGTACAAAGTTGTTACGGGTATCGGTAATGGGAAAATTTTCCTGAAACACTTGAAAAAGCCCCTCGTTTTTCCTGTTTTCGGAGGTGGTTTCAAGCTGGAAAAAATCCTTGAACGATTTAAGCTGTACTTCCAAAAAGTCCGGGTAGTCCAGGAGCGTCTTGGATGTTGCGAAACTAATTCGCTGATTTGTTATTTTTTGAGACATTATCTTCGGATTTGTTGAAAAATAAACTGTTCACGACAAAAGGGTTTAGAACCCCAAACGGGGTCCTAAACCTGAATTTACGTTCCCGTAAAACGGGAGAGTAGTCTATTTAATTTCAACTTCTCCGCCGGCTTCTTCGAGTTGTGCTTTTACCTGCTCGGCTTCGGATTTGGAAACCTTCTCTTTAATTGCTTTGGGGAAGGCGTCCACCAAATCTTTGGCTTCTTTTAAACCTAAACCGGTAATTTCCTTAACAGCTTTTACGATTTGTAATTTAGTCTGTCCGGGAGATTTTAAAATAACGTCAAATTGCGTTTGTTCTACTTCTGCGGGTGCAGCGGCACCGGCTGAGGAGGGGGCAATGGCTACTGCAGCAGCAGCAGGCTCTATACCATACTCGTTCTTTAAGATTTGAGCTAATTCTTGAGCTTCTTTTACAGTTAAGTTTACTAATTCTTCTGCAAATTTTTTGAGATCTGCCATGATTTATTTGTTTTAAAATGTGATTATTATCATAATATGTTATTCGCGTTCACCAAGGGTCTCGGCAATACCGGTGAGGTTGGCTCCTGCGGTGGTTAAACCGGAAATAATATTCCGTATGGGAGATTGGAGCATACCAATGATATCTCCAATAAGGTCTTCACGTGATTTGATGGAGGTTAATGCATCTAAATGGTGCGCTCCAACGTATGCACATTCTTGTAGATAAGCGCCTTTTAAGACAGGTTTCCCATGTTTTGCACCAAACTCTTTTATCAATTTGGCAGGGATAGCGGCGGAATCGGTAAAAAGGATCGATGTGGGACCTTCCAACAAGGAATAAAGCTGTTTGTTTTCCTCGTTTTCGACCTGCTGCAATGCGTTACGAAGCAGCGTGTTTTTCACAACGATTAACTTAATATTTTTGTCGAAACACGCTTTACGCAACTGAGCGGTACGCTCGGCATTGAGACCTGAAGTATCTGCAAGGTAAAAATTGGGTGTTTTTGCCAATTGCGCTACCAAGCTCTGAATAATGATTGTTTTTTCCTCTTTTTTCATATCGCTATAAATTATTCGGTTGCGCCACTGATCTTGAGGTCAACGTTGATGCCGGGGCCCATCGAGGACGATAGGAAGATACTCTTCATATAGGTGCCTTTTAAAGTTTGAGGCTTTAGTTTGACCACGGTGTTGATGAGTTCCAGTGCGTTGTCCACCAATTTTGAAGGTTCAAAGGAGACTTTTCCAATGTTGGTATGAACAATTCCCTGTTTATCAACTTTAAAGTCGATCTTACCTGCTTTAACTTCGGTAACGGCATTACCTACGTCCATGGTTACGGTTCCCGTCTTGGGGTTGGGCATGAGGCCACGCGGACCAAGGATACGTCCGATTGCGCCCACTTTAGCCATCACAGAGGGGGTACAAATGATGACATCGACATCGGCCCAGCCGCCTTTTATTTTATCGATATAGTCATCCAACCCAACGTGATCGGCGCCGGCAGCTTGTGCCTCAGCCTCTTTGTCGGGTGTGCAGAGTACCAATACACGGATCACCTTTCCGGTACCGTGTGGTAGGGTAACAACGCCGCGAACCATTTGATTGGCCTTTCGGGGGTCAACGCCCAAACGGATGGCAATGTCAACCGAAGCGTCGAATTTGGTAAAAGATGTCTCAGTTACCAATTTACAAGCGTCAGCCAACTTGTACTGTTGGACAGGGTCAACTTTAACGTATGTTATCTTTTGATTTTTTGTTAGCTTACTCATTTCTGCATGAAATTATTATTGAATATCTGCGGGAAAAGGTCCGTCAACGGTAATTCCCATACTGCGTGCAGTCCCTGCCACCATACTCATCGCTGCTTTTAGCGTAAATGCGTTCATGTCAGGCATTTTGTCTTCAGCAATCATACGAACCTGTCCCCAGTTTACAGAGGCTACTTTTTTGCGATTGGCTTCGGCTGAGCCTGTAGCAACTTTTGCAGCTTCTTTCAACTGAACAGCAATGGGGGGGTTTTTCACCACAAAGATAAACGACTTGTCGCTATACACAGTGATGATCACGGGAAGCACTTTGCCGGCTTTCTCTTGGGTTCTTGCATTGAATTGCTTGCAAAAGTCCATGATATTCACACCCTTGGATCCCAAAGCCGGACCTACCGGAGGGGAGGGGTTCGCAGCACCGCCCTTGATTTGCAATTTTATTAATGCGGCAACTTCTTTAGCCATAATATTTTACTTTTATTCTTTTTCTACTTGTACAAAACTTAACTCCAAAAGCGTCTTTCTTCCAAAAATTTTTACCATCACCTTTATCTTCTTCTTGTCTTCGGATATCTCCTCAATGCTTCCGTTAAAACCGTTAAACGGTCCATCTATCACCTTAACGGCTTCTCCAATAAAGAAGGGGGTGATATTCTCCTCGTCCTGATCCACCAACTCATCCACTTTTCCTAATATTCTGTTGACTTCACTTGGGCGAAGGGGGACAGGTTGTCCGCCTTTGGTCTCTCCAAGAAACCCTGAAACATGAGTGACGTTTCTAATAAGGTGTTGAATCTCTGCAGTAAGTGCAACTTCAATAATGATATATCCGGGGTAAAAAATGCGCTCCTTACTGATCTTTTTACCATTTTTAACCTGATAAATTTTTTCAGTAGGAATCAGAACCTGAGAAACATAATCACCGAGCTTCAATCGCTTGATCTCATTCTCGATATACTCCTTTGCCTTCTTCTCTTTGCCTCCTGCCGCTCTGACGACATACCATTTTTTGGCAATCTCACTCATTATTCAAATTATTAATACAACATATTGTAGATGGTTGTCATAATGTTTCTGAACGAAACATCCATAACAAAAATCACTGCAGCAAAAATTACCGAAGCCACCATAACTACAATCGCACTACTTTGCAGCTGGTTCCATGAAGGCCATGAAACCTTGTGAGCTAATTCGTTGTACGATTCGAGGATATACGCTTTAATCTTTTTCATTTGTACCTGTTTTAAATTTACTCAACACGCCACCGGAAGCTTGTATTGTGTTGATTGTTATCCATCTTCTAACGTAACTTTGAAGATGATGGCAGGGGCAGAGCGATTCGAACGCCCATCAACGGTTTTGGAGACCGCTATTCTACCCTTGAACTATGCCCCTATCCCAATAATTTATTAATCAAGTAATTTGGTTACTTGTCCCGCGCCTACGGTACGGCCACCTTCGCGGATAGCAAAGCGAAGTCCTTCGTTAATAGCAACGGGGTAAATCAATTCTACTACGATACTTACGTTGTCACCGGGCATCACCATATCTACTCCTTCGGGGAGTTGGATTTCGCCGGTAACGTCAAGTGTACGCAGGAAGAATTGGGGACGATAGTTGTTGTGGAAAGGAGTGTGGCGTCCGCCCTCTTCTTTCTTTAACACGTAAATCTCGGCTTGGAACCTTCTGTGAGGTGTAATGGTGCCCGGCTTTGCGATTACCTGACCGCGTTTGATCTCCTTTTTGTCAATACCACGGAGCAGCAAACCTACGTTATCTCCTGCTTCACCTCTATCCAAAATCTTGCGGAACATCTCCACGCCTGTAACAACGGTTTTTCTGGGTTTTTCGCCAAGGCCAATCACCTCAACCTCTTCACTCGTTTTGATTACACCGGTTTCGATACGTCCGGTGGCAACGGTACCGCGTCCGGTGATGGAGAATACGTCTTCAACGGGCATCAAGAAGGGTTTCTCGTTTTCGCGGAGGGGTATGGGAATGTACTCGTCAACGGCATTCATCAACTCCATCACTTTTTCTTCCCAAGTGGCATCGCCGTTCAATGCGCCAAGTGCTGAACCACGAATCACAGGAGTGTTGTCTCCGTCAAAGTTGTAGAAGCTCAACAGTTCGCGTACTTCCATCTCTACAAGATCCAACATCTCCGGATCGTCAACCAAGTCAACCTTGTTCAAAAATACGACAATACGGGGAACGTTCACCTGGCGTGCCAAGAGAATGTGCTCGCGTGTTTGGGGCATGGGGCCGTCTGTTGCAGCCACCACAATAATTGCTCCGTCCATTTGGGCGGCGCCTGTAACCATGTTCTTTACGTAGTCGGCGTGGCCGGGGCAGTCCACGTGGGCGTAGTGACGGGCAGCCGTTTGGTATTCTACGTGAGATGTGTTGATAGTGATACCACGCTCTTTTTCTTCGGGAGCGTTGTCAATAGAGTCGAATGAACGCAACTCTGAGAGTCCTTTTTTTGCCAATACCATAGTAATGGCGGCAGTAAGCGTCGTTTTGCCATGGTCAACGTGACCGATGGTACCGATGTTTACGTGCGGCTTGGTCCTTTGGAACGTTTCTTTTGCCATAATTGTATAAATTAATTGATTAATATTTGTTTGAGCCGGCGGCGAGAGTTGAACTCGCGACCCCTTCCTTACCAAGGAAGTGCTCTACCCCTGAGCTACGCTGGCGGATGCCGAGCGGAAGACGAGGTTCGAACCCGCGACCCTCAGCTTGGAAGGCTGATGCTCTACCGACTGAGCTACTTCCGCTTGAATTTGTATTTTAAAGAACAATAACCCTTTAAGAGGATTAGCTCGCTATGCTCGCTGATCCTTGTGGGGAGAGGAGGATTCGAACCTCCGAAGTCGTGCGACAGCAGATTTACAGTCTGCCCCAGTTGGCCACTTTGGTATCTCCCCGTATGTTAAATAACTATTATTCAAACACTACCGATGTTGAGCCGATGGAGGGATTCGAACCCCCGACCAGCTGATTACAAATCAGCTGCTCTGGCCAACTAAGCTACATCGGCGTTTTTTAAGCGGGCAAAGATAGCGCTTTTTTCTGATATACAAAAAAAAGTTAGAAGGATTGATGGCTTTATTGAAATACAAGTGAATATATTTTGTAAAGACATCAAAATTAGTGGTTGCAAATTAAGATGAATAATCACCAGAATAACCGGTTATCTCAATAGGGCGTGATGCATAGCTAAATCCACATGAATTGGTCACATAAACTGTAACAGAAAAGGTTGTATATTGTGAAGCCGAAGAGAAAGATATCTGGGTAGAAGAATCATAGGGATTATGTATTGAGACCTTTGCAAAAAAGACATAGACCAAATTTTCCTTAGTTTTTTTTCTACTTTTTGTTTTTCAGGTCTGTTTCTTTATTTATTCTTTCGTTTTTCTTTTATTTTTAGCTATTTAATGTCATTAGTAAGGCTATTTCAAGCCTGCTACTGTCT
>JAITFU010000158.1 GCA_031281125.1 Prevotellaceae bacterium
AAACGATTAAAGGAGACGGTACCGCTTTGACCGGTCGTATAAGTCGTATGACTGATTGTTCCCGTGATGGATACCTCCAACTTAGGCAAATTCCTTGTGATCTCTTCATCACTCTTACCACCACCTTCTGGCTCAGTACCATTACCTGCCTTTTCGCAAGAAGCAATCAACATTACCGGCAACAGCATAGCGGCCATTACCCATAAATTTACAAACTTTTTCATTTTCATTTTCTTTAATTTTAAAGTTATTAATGTGTTATTTAGTTATTTTCATTCAATTCGTACAAGAATACTCATTTTATCGCCGCAAAGGTAACGCCTCAATTCACTCGTGTCAATAGGTATTAATACCTAACTACGGATTCTATGTCTTCCAAACTGATTTCCGACAACCTTTCCATAGTCAAGTGGGTCTCTTTGGATAAACGATTGGCTTGTCGTTCCGCCGTTTTTTCAAAGAGGTTACGCACAAAACGGGCATTTCCAAAATTTCGGGCTTTTGATTCTACCGCTTGTAAAAGAAAGGACTTTACAAACTCGTCAACTCCTTCTGCAAGATGGTAATCAAACTTTTTGAGGATATACTCAAATATTTGGTACAATTCGTCGGCGCTGTAGTCAGGAAATTCGATATACCTGTTAAAACGCGACTCCAATCCCGAATTTGATTTGATAAACGTTTTCATCTCCTTGGTGTATCCGGCAAGAATCACCACCAATTTATCGCGGTCGTCTTCCATACGTTTGATAAGCGTGGCAAGGGCTTCCAAACCATAATCGTCGTTTTCGCTATGAACCAGAGAATATGCCTCATCTATAAAGAGGATGCCGTTGATGGCTTCGTCAATGATTTTGTTGGTTTTTATGGCTGTTTGTCCCTTATAACCCGCAACCAATCCGGAGCGATCGGTCTCTTTAAGATGACCTTCTTGCAGGATGCCCAACTCTCTATAGATTTCTGCGACAATGCGTGCAACGGTTGTTTTTCCTGTGCCCGGACTGCCTGTAAACACAATGTGATAAGAGGGTTGAGACGTTTTGAGTCCCTGTTGCGCCCGTGCCTGCTGTATCTTAATAAAGTTCTCTTGGGTGGTGATTTCGGACTTGACAGAGGACAAACCAATGAGTCCCAACAGCTCTTCACGCGGGTTACGTATGGGCTGTAACACCGATTCGTTCTCCTCCATTTGCCCGTTTTTCTGTGGAGGGGTCTCTTTACTAACGCTTTTTTCCATTTGGAGCAATTGGGATAACCATTTTTCTTCTGCTTGGGAGATCACGCCATCCGCCTTGGCAATAATGGAGGCAAAACGATAAAGCAACACAAAATATCTCTTTTGCAGATCCTTATCGTATTTTTCAAGAAGAAAAGCAACAAGAAATGTCTCTTGGGCGCGGACGTTATGTAAATCGATAAAAGCATTGACCTTATCAATAGCCTTCTCATCAACGGCTTTTCTGATAATGTCTAAGAAGCTGTATTCCATCCTGTCTTGAAACGCCAAAAATCGGGCCATGAAGAGGAGCAATCCCAACCCCTCCTTAGAAGTAAAATCAATAGGATGCTCCAATTCGGTATAACATTTGATTACATCGCAACAAAGCATGTTTCTCAATGCCAAATCTTTCCAGTTCGGGATTTGACCATCGTTATCGGGTTGCCCAAACGACACAAACGTTTCCTGAAGTACCGCGTCAAAACCGGGTTCCTGTTTCAAAACTTCAAAAAATTCGTAAAAATTTTCAACCGCCTTGTGAACGGTATTAAAATAAGTTTCGTCTATTGTTCCGTTTGTGATTTTTGTCTTAAACTCATTAAAGGCATCGACAAAATTCTTTGCCGCCTCTGCATTACTCACAAGATAAACCACTTGTAACGGCTTGATTGTCATCTCGCCATACACGGCAACCGGGTTCATAGGGTTATCTGCGCCTGTTTCTTTACACTCTTTGATAACGGAGTCGCCGGGAACGGCGCCCTTTTCGGTAAAATGGGTCCTTGCAAAACTGATTTGAACCTCTTCAATGGGAATGAACTCAAAATCTGTGACAGACTTAGAGTGGACAATCCCGTGGGGATAGAGATAATAGGTTGAAGATTCCTCTCCCCTAAGCAACGGCAAGTCCGTTTCTGCCGGAAGATGAAGAAAAACGCCCATTTTAAACAAAACTTCTTTTCTGACAACGATTTTCTTGTCGTCGGTGGGTCTGCTGATCCATATTTTTTGAGAAAACGCCAATTCGTCAAACCGAGCACATAAGTGGCTAAAGGCCTTTTTGGTACCCATATTCATACGTTTGTCGCCCTCCAACTTGAGGCGTTTAAGCTCTGCCCTTTTGGAATAGTCGTCAGCAAGTTTGGGCGGCTCTTTTTTGACTTTCTGTTTGTTTGGAGTGATTACCAGTTGAATCAAAAAGAATACCAACAAACATGTTGATACGGCCAAACCATAATACCCAACCGTACCCTTTACAAAAAACAGCAGGGTGATGCTCACCAAAAAAAGAAAAGCAATCAAGTAGAGACAACCCATAGAGTTCTCCTGCTTGTTTTCTTTATTATTATTACTGTTATCTGACATCATGATTCATTTTTTCAAAGTCCTAATATTTCCTGATAAAGATTAAATGCACCTCCCCATCCATTCTCTCCAAAAAACTCTGCTTCCATTTCTTCCTGTGTCAGTTTTATCCCATTATTGCCAATACCTCGAAAGATGCTGTTGCCCTTCATATACCATCTGCGTTCTGTTTTAGTATTGGTATCTGTTTTCGTGGTAATGTCGTAAATAAACGACAATTTTCCGTCGAGGAAATAATACTCTATAACGCTGCTATTAGTTTCGTTGCTTAGACGCGCTACCATTTTTTCGAGACCGTTTGCCAAATAGTAGTAAGTTGCACTGCCTTTG
>JAITFU010000172.1 GCA_031281125.1 Prevotellaceae bacterium
CTAATTGTTTTAATTTCTTCCGACTGATTAACACAATTTTAGGCACATTCCCATCTGCTGCAGCTTTGTCTAATAACCTTTCAATATCATCAACCGGCGTTGCAGTTGCCGGATTGTCCCATTTGACAGCAACCCCGAATATGTGATCCGTTCTGTACTTATAGTCAACCCGAATCGGCACACCATCGTTATCAACATCATCGGCAAGTGTCACGCCATCGCTTAACCCTCTCAGGAATGTTAGCTCCATGCGTTCATATATGCCCATAATGTTGCGCGAAAGATCCTCAAACAATTTAGTAGCGATCTCGTTGTCCGTTGCTTTTGTAGCAACAAGAACGTCAAGAGCCTTTAACTGCTTTTCGGTCAGATATAATTTCATCCCTGACTTGGGAATGTCCCCGGAAGCCTTATACAGGCTGTCTCGTTTTTTTAAAGGTAACGTAGAGTCCATTGAAACAATGTCGGCTGCAATGTTGGTGTACTCGCCAACAATTGATTCCCACTTCCCATCAATAGAAAACTCTTTTTTGAGCATCTCTTTAAATCTATACCTTTGCGTTTCTTGGTTTTTTTCGTTAAGCTTCTTAACAACGCTAATAACAACCCCTTTAAAGAATCGTTCTACCCACTGAATAAATAATGATTTTTCCATAATCTATAACTCCACAAATACTATATGAGGCAGAGCTTCCTTTATATCATCCCACATAAAGTCAAGTATTGGGAATACTGCCGCCTTATTGTTTATCACTCCGTTTACAATTACAGCCCCGTATGGCTTCGATTTTAATATCGAGCCGTTCTGAAAACCAACATATTTGTGTCCATCCGGCAATGTTGGGGCAAGACCCGTTTTGTCCGGATTTAACGGCATTGGCTTTATCTCGCCTGCTGTAGTTTTAATAAGCAAATGCCCGCCCGGAATATAATCTAAAGGCCATCCTGTTACGTCAAGGCCTTTGCTATATACCGGTGGCGAGACATCTACAACGACAATGTTGTCATTGCCGGTGATTACCTCTAATGAGGTGTTGTCTAAATTTACTTTCATGTTTTCTTAAAGTTTAAAATGTTCTGTAATGGCATCACACTCTTTTTCAGATGCCTCTTTGCTCGGTTGTCCTCCGCTTTTCTTCGGGGGTTCCGTTGCACTTAACCCTTGATTTACAAACTCCTGCTTGATCTCTGCAATATCGGCCTTAGTGCCTTCGATATATGCGTTAAAATCTTCGTCGGCTACGAAATTCATTACCTCAAAGTCTTTTAACGTCTTTGCCTTAATCTTGCTGTTTACGTCTCCAAGAGCCTCCTCAAGGACTTGTCTCCGTGATTTACGAGTATCCGCACTTTTGATTGAACTTAACTCATCTGACACCTTTTTGAGATCGTCAAATATAGCTTTTACCCAAGAGGGAGCCTCGTCTTTGTTGGCAGATTCGTCTGCTTTTTGTGGTTCAATTTTAGGTGCTTCTTCAGGTGTTTTTTTCTTTTCTACGATGTCGAACTTCTTTTTCAAACCCGCTTCAAATGCTTTTTGCCCTGCTGTAACCTCCTTGTCCACCTCTGCGCGGTATTCGCGCTCAAATTCAGTAACCTGTTCATCTGTAATAGTATCAACAAGTGCCTGTGCCTGTTCTTCCGTTGTAGCTTGCATCGCCAGAGTGCGGGCAATCTGCGCCAACGTGTCTTTTCGTGCGCCTGCAAATTTGGCTGTCAGTAACACGATGATTTTGTCTTTCATATTGTGATCATTAAAAATTAACGACCACAAATGTATATAGTAAAATTTTGATAATAATGCAAATAACGGAAAAGTTATTGCCCAAATATTGCCACCCCCAAAAATTGGACAGATTGATAATATTAAAAAATTCTCATCTTTGCAGCAAAATTTATTAACCTATTAATTTTAAGATTATTATTATGTTTTGTAAGAAGTGCGGGGCGGAAACAACCGATGATTCGGCATTCTGCCCAAAATGCGGCCAAATTTTAAATGATACAAAGCAACAGCTAAATTCAAATGAAAAGGTACAAGGTGGAATGCAATTGTTAGTAATGATCGCTTCAATTATATTGATTATAGTTGGTGCGGTCTCTTTTATTGGTACGTGTAGTTGATAAATATAACAAGCTGCTTTTCTAATTATTTTTGGTTGGATTTAAAAAAGTGTTATCTTTGCGGCGCAGTAGTTAAATCTACACGATGGCGGCGCGATAATATCAAGCAATGCCGGGGCATTCTTCAGCGGGTGTAAACCCGCTGTCGCACTTTATAATAATCCCTTTCGTATTTTTCTCTCAAGCTCAATTACATAATTAAACCTCTTTGAATCATGATAGTAATTAAACTGACTCCTTCCAACGATCATGCTTTTTTCGTCCCATACAATATAACATTCATCAATTTTCTCACTCTTAAAATCGTCAAACCTTCTAATAATATTTTTGGCCAACTCATTTGCATTTAGATTCCTTCCTTGCATCTTGAATAAATCAATTATCACTATTTTACATTCTTGTTTAATAGCCTTATTGAACGAAGATGCGACATTCCATGATTCTATTCTTTTTGCATCAGCAAGTACATTATCAATATCATATTCTGGATTTTTTTCTCCTTCGAGGTGTGCCCTAATTGTTATCTTTTTTTCAGGATAATTATTTGCCAATATCCGACCAGTCCTAATATTATCAAATAACTCGTTTTTATCAGCGAATAAGTTTATTCTAAGATTGCTTTGTGGATCTCTATACGTCTCATTATCTTTCAGCCAGTATGGCAGCGCCCCCCTGTTCATCGCATCTTGCAGTCTCTCATGATTATTCTTTATCCAATCATTAAATGCCTTTGGATGATAAATATTTTTTGGGAATCCAGATTTTTTTGTATCTTTGCGGTGCAATTGCGGCAGTAACGAAACGTAGTTGCAAGTCCACTGCGGAGACTATAAAAGGCTTTAGGGTACGCCTAATGGTGTTTAATTACGCGACGACCGTAGCCCAGAATTCAGGAGGTTATAACCTCCTGTCTTATTTTAAAGATTTTTCTATTATTTGTTGTTGTATTTAAAAAAACATTATCTTTGCGCTATGAATTGTCATAGCAATGGATAAGCCAAAAGATTATAGCAAGTATTTCAATGATGACGGCAGTAAAAAGAAATGCCCGTATGAATTTGGATCAAAATTGTATTATGAATGGATTATTCAACAGCAGGGGTTACTTCATTTATTAGTAAAAAATGATTCTGAGTTGGTTAGTGATGACGTAAAAAAACATTACCGTGAAGCAATGCGTAATTTGGCTAAAAAGATGCAATCTTCTGTCGGTGGCGCAGTGCCTGTTCAATCTTAGATTTCCTCCATTATTATTGTGTAACGGCCTCTATATTGTGAGATGTTTGTTACTTTAAAGTCAATCCCTGATTTGAATAGAATTTCACTTTCATCAGTTCCAAATTTTGTCAAAGCAGATATATCTCTCCCTGTTTTCGATACAATCTCGAATACAACATAACCCCAGTCTTTTGCAACTTGTTCTATTATTGTAGTCGATGTAAACGCCTTTTCTGTTACAACCCCTTTTGTGTTAAAAGCGTCTATATATTTTTGTAAAACATCATCAGGTAAGTCTGTTCCCCTGTAAACAATCCCTTCAAATGGGTTCAGTTTATCAAGTCCTCTGTTTAAAACGTTTTTCAAGCTTGTTAATTCCGGTATCATCTTTTCGTCACGTAATGATGGATTTAGATTTTGATACTCACGATCAGAATACATATTGATAGCCCTTGTTTCAGCTTCGGTCAAATTTTTATCCTTCGCAAATCTTAAAGCATCTTGAAGCGGTTGCCCTTTATTGTCTGGATCAATAAACATTAAACGCCCCTTATTCTCTTTTTCAAACAACCGATTTACTGCCACCTCGTCAACCATCTTTTCGTGTATTGTTTTAAATATCGACTCATTATCTTTCAGCCAATATGGTAGTGTCCATCTGTTCATCGCTTCTTCCAGCCTCTCATGATTATTCTTTATCCAATCATTAAATGCCTTTGGCATCTCAGTAATCACATTCTTAGGCTTCCATTTGTCAAGTTCCCCGTTCCTCTCCGCCTTTAACAGTTCATCGAAATCATCATCATCTATCTGAATAGGGAGCATATAGCAGCGACAATTAGACCCCCAAAAGCACTTTCCATTCCTGCGTATATACATAGTGTTGTTTCTGTCGAGAGTAAGGTCATAAACAAAACCATCGTACATGACAGTCTCTTTCTTGTATTGAGTCGCTGTAGTCGAATAACATTGAGATACGATTATTAGGTTGTGGTTTATTTCATAAAACCCATTCTTAAACAACTGTATTTCACCTGCTGTTTTTTCTACACGAAAAGATGGCCGTCTCCCAACTTTAAGAATCAATTCACCTAAATCATCGGCCATCTGCTTTGATGTTGTAAAATATGTTCGTCCCTCTCGAGGATTGCATAACGTGCCTCTGTTTCCAATGAATGAGCGTGGTTTCGCAATATGCCCATCGCATGAAATAAAGGCATTTAAAAAAATGCTAATCTTTTCCTGTGTTGCATTTTTAATCTCTACTGGTATATATTTTTCATAACACTTACCAAATTGTCGTAGATATTCATACAAACTTCTGTCGTTCACTTCAACCTTTCCCCCGTTATATCTCGGGCTTAAATAGAGATTGTCTATGCATTTGAATATATTACTTCTGTTTTCGTCTTGTTGAGATATGACTACTGCCCATTTGTGCCCAAGACTACCATCCGAGAGCCAGTATCCCATAAATTCGCAGAAATATCTAAAATCGAAGGTCTTGTCACCTATCTGTATTGTTTCTTGTTCGCTTCCTCTCCATTCGCTTGACCTGTATATCGGTTGAGTTACACCGCACCTTTTTGCAACAATTCTTCTAAATGTATTACCACCTTGCTTAGATATGACAAGCATCTCATGTTCAGGAGTAACAAGAATGTCGAGAGAGCGATTATAAAAACGTATCATTTCTCCTGAGTGCTCTTTTTTTAGGGTTAAAGCGATATTTGCATATTCTAAATCAAGTGTATTTGTGTTGATAGATAATATTTTGTCATTATCCTGTACATCTCTAAAAAACTTCCACCCTTTGTCAGTATAAACCTCTGAAAGTTCATCATAGCATTGCGGATGCCATCCTGTCCATAAAAACGTCTTTGGATACACCCCCGCCAACTCATCGCATATATCAACAAGTCGTACAACCTTACCGTTTTTGAGCGTTGTGTGGTTGTTGCTAAGGCAAATCTCATACCCGATTATTAAAGGGTTGTTCTGGTAGCTCTCCCATTCTGCTCGTCTGTATGCTGCATTGGTCTCAGTTCTGGCAAGTCGCATTGCGTTCATGCGTGCTGATCGATACACACCACGTCCGGGTTTGTACTTCAATGCTGCCTTACTCCATTCAAGCTCACCTGTTTCTTTATTACGAACACGCCTAAACAGCTTGTCAGGTTCATTTAGGTATTCTTTAAGAGATTTTTGAATCTCTGTTGCCGCTTTGCCCTCTTTGATTCCGTTTTGGATAATCACCTCAATCTCATTTTTTGCATTACCGGCAATGTTCCACACACGGTCAGAGATGTTAAACCCGTTGCGCTTCTCGTTGTAAAACGATTGAGCGGTATTGTCAAGATGTGCTTTTACCGATGACTGAATATCGTCGAAGCCATTTTGTTGGGCTGGGGTTTTTGTGTTTAATACCGACTTTATACTTACCCAAAAGTCATCTTCTCCCTGTTTCCATGATTTTTCAACGCAAGATCGCAATAGCCCGTCCATTTGCCGTGCCATCTCGGCAAGTTGTCTTTCTGCTTTACGATTGACCGAATAGTTGTTTGCAAAGAAAAACCCGTCATTGCCATCATTGATAGCCTTTTTCACAGCATCCATATTGAGCATAGAGAAATAATTCAGAAGTATTAAATTCTGAATTTGCTGCAAAAGAAGCTCCTGCTCTTTTTGCCGTCTCTTTTGTTTCTCTCTTTCGCTCACGTCTAATATGTCGGCTCGGTCACGCTTCTAAAACTGCTTGCTTCGGCCTCTTTTTGCATCTGTGTAAAATCCTCCTCTGCATTTGATGACAAATTTGCATTTGCGGCCGATTCTTTCTGTGATATCAATGGCTTACCCCCGTTAGCAGTAATCCAGAAATTTGCATCATCGATCTCATTTGTGATTATATACGGGGTGATTTCAGGGTCAATATCCATTATATCGCTCTCTTGTTTTAGAGAAAGATTAAATTGACCAATGAACGCTTTGATGATATTTGCCCTGCGTGTAAGATACGCATCAAAAATCTCCTGCTTGTCCATCACCTTTAGATGTGCATCCATGAACAGGAGTTTTAAGGCGATCCCCGATATTGCACCCAACCCTTTTACTGTATCAAACGATATGTCTGGTGTCTGCGTGAGCGTATGTATCATTCTAAGTAGCGTCTCAATCTCCAATTTGATTGATTCCGGCGCGTGCTCCCAAGTCAGATACTGAGCGTCCGGCTGCATCGAATCCCTGTCATCTCCCTTCGTGAGTTGCAATATCTTTCCTGCCTTACCTTTTTGTGCAAACCCCAAGACAAGCCCCTTAACAATAATTGTCGGACTTCCGTGATAGTCGTTTGTGTCTGCAAAATTAGAGAGTAGTGTTTCAAGTCTATCTATGAGTGAATCTACATCTTCTGTTTCAAAATTCTCTTGCATCCCATACACAACGGGGATTTTCCCGATTACGTTTGCTTTTGGGAAACTATCTACTAATACCATCCCGTTTTCGCTCTCTACCCATTGCAGGTGCTGAGAATCGGTATAGGTCTCAAAGTATGATACTTCTTCTCCTTCTGCATCTTTGCGTACAAACTCCCTTGAAAAAGCGATCATATCTCCCGTGTCATCAAAATACGGGTATAAGACATCTCCATTCTTCGGAGAGAATAGTGCGCATCGCAGCTTGAAAGATGATCTAAACCCGTAATTGTCGTGATCGGCAGGGACGGAATACCATAGCTCGGCGCACTCCTTGTATCCAAAGATCGTTTTTGCAATTGTCCGATCCAGTGAAGCAAGTTTGTTGTCGCTCACTATACGATCAAAGGCCTTTTTTATTGTTTTTTGATTCTCGCTTATCGTCTTTGCATAGTACTTTACGGGTGTCCCGAACAGGAACGCTGCCGCTCTTGCTATAATCAGCTTCTGAAGAGAAAGCGCAATCCTCGCCACTTTTTCGGTCTTGGTTGTTTTCTCTTTTTTTGCCTCATTATTCGCATCTACATCATCGTCATCACGTTCATCAACGACAACCTCCTCGTCGGGTCGTTTGGTTATGTCAAACACATCGTGTTTCTTTGGGTCAAGTGCCTTTTCGGCCTTTTCAACATCAGGGCGTTCAGTCCCACGACCATTCTTTAGTTCCTCGATTACTTCGTCAACTGTTCCTAATTGTAAAATTTCTTCTATTGTCATAATCTTTTGATTTTAAAAATATCCTGTTAAATCTTGTGGTTTTGGTGCCGCTCTTTGATACTCAAAGTATGCTCGCATCAGGAATACATCTCTCCAGTCAGGAGAATGTCCAATATCCTGTTTGATTAACTCCTTTGGTTTGATTTTTAATTTCCCGTCAGAGTCCGAATCATACGTTTGTAGTTGTTGCAGCTCACTAATGATTGCCTCCTTTGTGTTCTCATCTAAATCGCATTCAAATCCAACCTCTCCGCCATTTATTTTTTCCGCCAGTTTGTACCCGCATTGTGATTGAAGGTTTTGATAGTTTTCACCATCAAACGGCCTTCCATTATTAACAAATCCAAGTATTCCGCAGTTGTCAACGACACCGCCGCCAACGCCATCATCATCTGCCAAACATTGTCGCTTTGGTATCTTATACTTGTGTCTGAAATGTTCAATACATAGCTGTATATCGGTTGTCTTACTGATTGCAAACACGCGATGATCTACAACTACCCAATCATCCCACACAATAATAATGGCCTTGTCTGCTCCAAAACGTGCAATGTCGGCAGTGATGTAGTATTTTCCTGTTTTCTTTACTATGTCGTTCTTAAAGATAGCTGTTATCGCACCGTAGTCACACATCGTATTTGGACTATCATCGTAATTGAAGTTACCAAATAAGAGGCGCTGTTTTGTTGCTTCGTCCTTTAGCTCATGAAGTCTCTTGATATAATCAGACGGCAAAAATGGATTATCCGATGGTAATGCGTAGATAAATCGCGTATCCTTGCTCTCTTTTCCATTTGCAAATGGCCTGTAAAAAACAGCGTCTATCCAATTCTTCTTTGGATTGAATGTGCATAGGATCTTTGATTTTACGGCCTCATTTTTCCACCGCCCCACCCTTGTTTTAAGTGTTTCAAATGCAAGGTAGTTTACCTGTGACGCTTCTTCTATCCATCCCGCAGTATATTCCTTAGATCCCAATCGTTCAAAAACGGGGTCTTTCTGCGGATAAAATGACAAATCCAGCAACTCTACTTCTGTCCCATTGGAAAAAAGTATCCCGTCTCCTGTAAACTCATATCCTGAAAAACCGATCTTTTTCGCTACCTCTGACCACGTCTTAATTACTGATACCTTTGTATCCTTTATTGAATCTCTTCCAATAAAGAACCGTGCCCCATTCAAGTAGAACCCAAGTTCCAAAAGCCAATAACAACCCAGCGCCGTTTTGCCGCATCCTGCTGCTCCACCGTATCCTACGTAATCAGTCACCATGTCGGTGAGGAGATCATACGCTTGTTTTTGCTTCTGTGTCAATTCCATGATTCTTTCTCATTTGTGCAAACGGGTCTGCAAACGTTACCGTATTATCAGTCTTTATCGGTGCTTCCCATCCCTCCATCTTTGCGAGCTGCTGTATTGCCCTAATGCGGTCTCCATCCGATGGAATTATAACATCTTCCCCAATTTTACGTGCCGTCCCCTTTGCTATCGTTGATAAAGTTTCGAGGCTCTCATAACGTGTCAAAATAGCCCTTTTTATCGACTCCTTTGCTTCTTCTACCAATACCTTTTCTTTTGCCTGTTCCTGCTTGTTTAGGCGGGTTTTGTTGTATTGCTTCGCTTGTTTCACATACCGCTCAATAGTGCGACGATTCTTACGACAATTTACGACAAAGTGCGACAAAACATCCGACATTTTTTTATCGGGATGCTTAAACATAAAGTCCGCTATTTCAATAACTTTCTTTGAGTATAGTGTGTTTTTGTTTGTCATTTGTTGTCATGTGTTATTTTTTGTATCTTTGCGGTCGCTTTACATTGATGCGGGATCGCGCCCAACGTTGAAAGACGACTTTGATACTGTTTAAGCGCCCGCCGGGAAAGGCTGTATTGTTACAGTGTAAAGGCATTAGGGATTGGGCTCTAATGCCATTATTGTTTTTAATGTTTATGTTTGTGCAACCTTCCATCTTTAGTTATTATTATGATTTGATTAAATCTGTAAGAATCTTGCGCCTCAAATAGCCTTATTCCGTCCTTGACACTTTGCACTGTATGCTTGTTGTGTTTCATATATATGATTGCAAAATCAGCAACTTTTTCTTTTGCATGACTTAAAGCACGTCTTATATTTTCAGGAGTTCCACTTTTTGGCATTTCGTTTTTTTTCATCCCTTCATACGGTGTCCTTTGCTCGTATGTGAAGCTATATCTATGCAAATATCCATCAACGGTTACATCCATCCCCGCTTCGTCCTTCTTTATTGCAATATATCCGTTATCGGCTAATATCATACCTGCTTCTCGCTCTACAATGTCAGTTGCTTTGCTGCTTTTTTCCTCAAGATAATAGCCTCCGCTCATGTCACTAAAATATCCTTCCCGATATTTTGTTGTCGCCATAAGTTCCCAATATTCAGCACGTCTTGAAAGAAAACTTTTGCTTCCAACTTTTAGTTCTCTGTTTCCTCCTCCTGGTTTATTTGCCATCACATATCCTTTTTAGTCATTAAATCAACTATATAAAGGAGATCATTTTGTAAGCAAAATCTCCATATTTTATCGCCTCCTCCGTAAACGATTATATTTGGCACTTTTAATCCGGAGATATCCCGTGCAATTTCAAGTTCACTTTTTAAGCAATCTAACTGCTCCGCATATCCTCTTGTAAAGAAAGCGTTGTACCCTTGTGGTATGCCTAATCTATTATAATCATAAAACTTTGGACTTACATTCAGGTCGGCATATACTAATAAGCCGCACTCTTGCCAATAACGCGCTATCCATCGCTTCTTGTAAATCTGTTGTAGCCCGTATGCAAGAGGCGTTGTATCAAAAACAGATGTGTTTGGTTCTACTGCCGCTACAATCTTTCCGTTCAATATCTTTGCAGGGTTTTTCCAGATATTGTCAAATCTATAATCATCTACATAGAAATGAACGGTTTGCGCAAGTGATTGTCGCCTTACTGAACCATAACCAACCAATGGCAATAACAACTTTCCCGCCTGCTTCTCAAGTAAGAGGTTTGGTATCTCAAAATCATTGTCGCTTTCGTATAGACAATCGGGTATGTCTGTATATTTTCGCTCTACTTCATTCATTTTATTAGTTTTAAAAACTCTTCCCTAATCTCAATCTGCGTTTTAAAAACTCCCCTTACAGCAGATGTTATCATCTTGCTCTCTTGTTTTTCCACGCCGCGTGAGGTCATACATAAGTGTTGAGCCTCGCAAACGACCATACAGCCTTGCGCTTGGATGCATTTCATAATATCATCGGCAATCTGTCCCGTCAATCGTTCTTGGATCTGGAGGCGACGAGCATATACTTCAACCAATCGTGCAAGCTTAGAAACTCCAACTATTTTACCGTCAGGAATGTAGCCAATGGTTATTTTACCAACAAATGGTAAAAAATGGTGTTCACAACATGAATAAAACTCTATATCTTTCAATATAACCATCTCATTACAAGAGCCATCTTTAAATGTGGTAGTAAGAATATCCTTTGAATCTTGTGTATAACCAGAGAATAGCTTCTCCCAGCTCTTACGCATACGCTTAGGCGTATCTTTCAAACCTTCCCTTTGCGGGTCATCACCAATATAGGTTAGGATGTCTCTTATTTTATGTTCAATAGCTTGTGCATCTGTGCTGATAGTTTCCATCTTGAATTTCGTTTTATTAATTCTAAACAGTATTTAATATTTTTATCACTCACGTCTATTGGTGAGATAAAGTAGTTTTTTGCTTTTGGCAAGTTTTCTATTTCTGGCAGATTCATTCCTGCCGATATGGGGATACGCACCTCGTCAACTCTTTTTAACACTACAATAGAACCTTCTTTTGGGCTATATGTAATATAATCCATCAGTTTTGGCACAACCCCTGTGCCATTTGTCTCAATATAATTGCGATACCCCTTATTTACAAAATAGAACAACATATTGTCTTCTAATTGAAGAGTAGGCTCTCCTCCCGTCCAAATAATATTTTTACAATTGTTTTCTTTTTGCAAATTTTCTACATCTTCCCTTATTCTTTGCTCGCTATATTCAAAAAACGGTTGATGGTCTGTGTCGCAGAAAGCACAGGTTTGATTGCAGCCGGAAAACCTTACAAATATTGCAGGCATACCCACATTTGCTCCTTCTCCTTGTATGGAGTAGAAGATTTCATTAATCTTAAATTTCTTTCTCATATATAGCTATGTTTCCTTCGGATTCTTGTACTTCTACTTTGTAACAAAGTGGTATTTCATCGCATATCCATTTTGCAATGTTTTCGGCAGTAGGATTGAATGGTAAGACTTCGTTCAGGTTTTTATGGTCAATCCTGTCATGGATATGACGCTTTATTTCGGTAAAGTCTATCACCATACCGTTGTCGTTTAGTGTCCGGCTGCGGCAATATACCATAATAACCCAGTTGTGACCATGTAAGTCTTGGCATTTACTTTCATAGTCAAGCGTTAAAGAGTGGCTTGCAGAAATTTCAAGTCGTTTTTC
Source organism: Prevotellaceae bacterium (assembly GCA_031281125.1). Lineage (GTDB taxonomy): Bacteria > Bacteroidota > Bacteroidia > Bacteroidales > UBA932 > WRBG01. The sequence continues at coordinate 12,040 of JAITFU010000172.1, forward strand.
TATTGTGTACATCATATCAATCTTGATTTCCGGCGTATTGCCGGTATTTGTTTAGTAAATCGTATATCGTTAAGAGTAGCATGCTCGTATTCTTTGGACTGTTGAACTGTAGTACCTCGTTGTAAATGTCTTCACCGACAAGTTTTTTCACTTCGTCGAACTTTATCGTTGAAATATGCCATTTGCTCTGCATAAACCCGTATCGCTTGCTTGCTATATATGTGGTGCTGTCGCTGCTGTTACAGAATTTATTTGTTTTCAGCATTTCTAACTCCGTACAGCCGAGCAAGTGAATATCTATTGACGGTTTTTTATTCTTTATATAGGATGCCAACCGGTAGACATCTTCTTTATAGGTTTTTTGCTTGGCTATCCTTAACTCAGGCACCGATATTGCCAAGTAGTTGGAAAATTCAATCAGTTCTTCCAGTCCCTTTTGACCATCTTCCGAGTGAAACACGTTGATAATCCTGTTCGGAATGTCGTCTCTCATTTTCTTGCGATATTCCCAAGCCTTTTTTGTTCCAAGAACCTTCTGACAATCGACTTCCACAGCGATAGCGTCCTTTGCATACTCAAGCGTGAATTCTACAAGTTGGCTGTACCACTTATCCATCAGATTTTCGTCCTTTTTCCCTTTTTGAGAGCCAAACATCAGTGTATAAAGCCCGCTATCCTGGATGCACCGCTTGGAATTTTGAATGATAAACTGCGGTATCATGTACGGGTTTTTCTTTTGCCAATCGTAAATGCACATTATTGGAGATTTATGCTTTTCAAATATCTTTCGCTCAATGAAGGGATAAGCGGAATAAAGATGGTACTTTACGCCCATTGCTTTCGTTGCGGCGAATTGGTTTTGCGTCTCTGCACCCGCAAAATGTACCTTTATGTTATCGGTAAATAACGGCGCCACCCTCTCCATCTTCGGTGATTTTAACGTATTGACACTTATTGAAATCTTGTACAATCTGCTCTGCAATCATCTCACAGGACATAGCACCAAAATTAGCAGGGATGCCATATAAATGTGAAAAATATTCGTCAATCTTAAATTGTTGGTTGAATATCTCTATCTCTCGGTTGCTGCCGGTTACTTCAAACCTACATTCAATGTGAAAGATGTGCCTGTGCGGATGTTTCAAAAACTCCTCTCTGCCGGTTGCTTCCGGGTAATGGTGAATCCCTTCTATATAGTTTTTAGTTAGTACCAGTTTCATAATCATTGATGTTTTTTCCGCAATGCGGACAGATAACAGGTTTGCTTTCACCTTTTTGATAATTACTCCCATCAAAGAAGCTGGACAAATCTACAGAGTTATGGAGGGCAATTGTCTCAACGCCCACTTCTTCTACGTCAATTCCAAACTCCTCGACTGCCACCTCTTGAATCAAATCCATGTCCAGGTTTATGTTCTTCTTTGCTGTCGTGTTGGCCAAAAGAGCCGCCTCGTGAAATTCCTTTGTGCCGCTCTGTATATCGGTACGTTTCAATACAACGGGGCGGGTACCATCGGTTTCAATTACAATCGGGTCTGCATCGCCCATTACCTCTCCAATCTTCTGCTGTCGGGCGTTGCCTGAAATAATCTTGTCGTCCGCTGAAACGGTTATGCTTTCAATTATGCCAACCTTCTCTATGGACTTTTTCAATAAGTCCATGCCTTCAACCGTATGTGCATTAAAGTTGCGCTCGTCTTGGACAAAATCAGATATTTTAATCTTTACGCTCATTTTTCGTATTTTTTGCAAAAATAGATATGCGTGATGTGTAATCGTTTAGTTTTTGGAAGAAGTTATTGCCAAGTTATTGCCATGCTTTAAGGTGCTCATCTACCTTGCTTGCAACCCATGCAAATTCTCGATTAAATTGTATCTCATTACTATACTCCCCAAGCATATACCTTACCATCCCGCGACTACGCTTTATTCGTTTACCAATCTCATTATTACTCATCCATGCCGCAGCTAAATGATGTGTCATTATCAAGCGGATCAGGTAAAATTTTCTATCACTATTTACAACAAGATATTCGTCTGGTTTTAAACCTGTGACCTCTTGTATTGCCAACTCTATACGCCGCTGATGTTCCTCAAACGGGTCACGCTTAATCGCGTTTTCAAATAAGACTATCTTACCTTTTGTCTCAGAAATAAACTGTTCGATTCTCGCATTTTTAGAAGCAGACCACCCATCAAGCATAAAGATAGCATCGCATCCAATCAGTAATGCGATGTCAGATAAGAAGTAGTCGCCAAGTTCCCCGCTTGGTCGGTGGCGAAGCGGATTAATGGGTTCGTAGCCCTGCTCCCGCAGTAGGCGCTCCGCGTTTTCAAACTTTTCTGCAATCTTCTCAGGTGTGTTATCGGTAGTTTTCCCTGAAATATACACTCTCATAAATAATTATGTTGAAAATTTATATATCTTTGTCCCCGATTACACACTATACTCTTTTTTTTATTTAGAGGCCGTCATTGCTCCTTGTTTTTGGCGGCCTCTTTATTTCTCATCAAGATTCTTAGCAATGCAGAGTACAAATCACTCCTTTTGCTCTTGATACTTTGCCCAAAACCATGCAAGATAATGACGATAAGAATCGTTTAACTCCTTATAAGCATTGGTTTCAGCTATATAAGAACAAACTTTGCTTATCACTTCAAAGTACTCGCTATTCGTTTTTTTATCTTCCAAAGCCGCTATGTACTCTCCTTTTGAGGCCGCTTCAAGAATAGTTTTTTGTTTTTTGCTAAATTGTGCTTTTGTAATGTCATCAAGTTTGTACAACCCCTCTTGTTTTAAATACTTACCCCAAAACCACGCCATTGGTTCAGAGCCACTCTCTTCAAAGGCATCAAGCTCCGTCTTTAAGGCTCCGACCATATCAATAACCTCTGAACCGACTGTCATTTCTTGGTCTGTGTAATCAAATACATCTTTTTGGCCAGTAAGCATTAATCTTAATATATGCTTCTGCTTTTCGTTTAATGTGATATTTGCCATAATCTTTTATTTTTCAAATTTAGATAATTTTTTCACCTGTTTACCATGTATGTGACTATAATTTATATTTTTTTGCAATATATTTCACCTTTCGAGTGTATTTGTCTGAATTTCCATGTATTGCCTTTGTTACTGTTTCAGCCCAAAATTCATTTACATCTTGTCTTGCATATTGACCATATCCTTTTTTCCTTGCGTCTCTGTCCCATTTATTATACAGCGCTCTAATTTCTTTTCCAGCTGCTATTTGTTGTACTCCATTCAAATGACTATTCCAAGTTGCATGTGCTAATTCGTGTGTAATAGTATGTTGTAACGGTTTTTTTGTTTTTGAGCTCCACCCGCTTTCATACGCTTTATTCACACGAGCTGCGATTTCTTTTTTAGGCAAATCAAACACCTTGCTGTTTAACACTATCATTTCACTTTTGCCATTCGATGTGACATGAACACCATTAACATTATTTGCCAAGTCTCCAACTTTTACCTCCCTCTGCCTCACGCCCATTACTACATGATAGCGTGAAACTCCTTGTTTTAGCTCTTTGTACACTTGTTCCTCTTTTACTGTACCCAGCCCTCGTATATTAGACACTTTTCCTTTAAAGTTGCTATCGCCAACAACCATTCCGCCTGTCATCTTTATTGAACCGCCTCTACCGCCCATATTTCATATTTTTAAATTTAACATCAAAGTAATGTGGAATATGCCTTATATTTACCGAAGAATCAATCCACTCTGGCAACTTCCCAAAGAAAACAACTTGTGTAGGTTTAAGCACCCTCATTGCCCTTTTGAAACCCTTTTGAAACAATTCTTTACTTTCTCTGTTGGCTTGTGTTCCGACACTCGACACAGCTACCACAGAGTGTTTAGGAATACCTTCAAAACAAAACTTAAAACTCCGCTCATCCGCCCATCCGATTGTCGGTATTACCTCTATCCCTTGCTTCTGCATATAACATCCAAACCATTGCTTTTGGTAATGTTTCCACAACTGCATTACATACGGGATGTCCGCGTACAAAGAAAAATCTGGGCTTAGAACATATTTGAAATCTTTAAGTATCTTACAGTAAACGTCTGGTTTTGTCCATAGGCGGTTAAATTGATAATCGTCAATAAAAAAATGTACGCCCTTTGTGTAATCTTTACTCGTTTTGACAAAATTAAAAGGCATAAACTCCACGTTATCATCTATAGATTTAACAGGGGACAAACATGGAATGTTGTATTTTCCCGCCGTCTTAGTGAAATTCATCCTTTCAATATTTTCAAATCCCCTTCTCCTTTCCATGCCTATTAATCTGCCTCCGGCCTCTCAACCAGCCTAACCGTATATTTATACATATTCATTCCAGAATCAGTTCCAAAAACTCGTGTTGACCTAACAATTTTAACAAAAAATCGGGCTGTTTCTTCGCTGTTCTCCGTAAAAACAACATCAGGATAATGAGTTTCCCAGAAGCGGGAATCTCGCTCGTACTCGTAAAGGAAACCATTGTTTCCGATGCCTATTGGCTCAATCAAATATGCTATCTGATTGACGGCCACCTTGTCCGTGCTCTTGCAAACATCCTGCTTGCCAGAGCGGATTTTTAAAAAATCCTCCTTAGATAGTGAAATGCCTTTCATATTCTTCTTTTTTTGCTGTTGTAAATGTTGCAAATTTAACAATATTTTGCATAATAACCAAATTTTTGCACTTTTGCCGTCTCAATCCTTCTCGCCATAAGCCTCCCGATTGCATCCTCAATATCCATTTGGTTTACCATCTCTAACGGCTCTATACGCTCTCCATATTCCTTTTTTCTCCACTTCTCAAACCTGTGCTTGGTGGTGAATCGCTTTATAAAGTCATCACAAATGGTTGAGTAACAAGCCCATTTTCCGTTATATTCCACATTGTATCTTGCCATAACTCTCTTGTTTATTTTTATTCAATTGGTCGCCATTGAAACGAAACCTTCTGCCACCCGTTTGCCTAAGTCTTCCTTTGCAACACAATGAGACAGATCTCCTGTCTAATCCATATAAATCAGCCGCCTCTCTAATGGAATTAAATTTAATAATGGCGTCTCCGTGGCCATCTATCTCTTTAATGGGAATGCTGCATGGATTGTTTGCTCCCTTTTTGCCAAGCCAAAATCTCGCTGATTTTTGACCAAGAGTATCATAGGAGTGTTTTACATTTTCTGATCTTGTAGCCCACTCTAAATTGCCTATATGATTATTAGATTTATTACCATCAATATGATTAACATCACACTTGTGTTCAGGATTTGGTATAAACGCACACGCAACCAACCTGTGTATATCATAATTCTTTCTTTTTCCCTCACGATTGGTTAAGCCGATGTGCAAATATGGGTTACCGTTGTTTTGGCATACAAACGTCTTCGCGTTCTTATTGTTCTTCCCTTTTCTCGCTAATGACATAATCCTGCCATGATTTGATATTAGGTACTGCCCTTCGTATCCTTTAATATCCCTCCATTCTTCCAAGCCGCATCTCTGGGCAAATTCTACACCCGCTGCAAAGGCAGCGTGCTCACTTCTTGTTGTTCTATCTTGTGCTGCATACTCTTGGGCAGCTTCATTAATTGTTTTCATTGCTCTTTGTTATTCTTAAATTCTTTTCTCTTTGTTCTTCAAACCACTTCAAATAATTAGCATCCATCGGACAACCATTTTCCATGTCACTATAACAAAATGTGTATGGACAAAATGCTATATGGCAATTTGTTGTGTTATTACTTATAACCATTTCGGGAATTTAGGTAGTTTTATAGAAAAAAATATCAAATAGACTATTATTATATTAGCTATGGGGAGTGTAAAACTAAATATGATAATGCTAAAGAAGTATTCCCAACCCCAATACGGAACATCATCAATCTTAGACGCTTTTTTTATGATTGCCCTACAAGCGTAATAAGTGCCGATTACGCTAACAATGTAGCAGATTAGTAGTGTTTTCATACCTCATCCGTTTTAAGAAGTCCGGTGTTGTCGTGGACGTTTCCGATGACCTCTGCATTGTTTGGATAAAAGCGTTGCCCACGTCCATCTGTAAGCATAAATGTACCATCTGCAAATGTTACTACATTATTATCACGGACTTGTCTAAACGGGTAGTCAAGTATATCGCCCTCGTAAATCTCTTTGCCGTTTTTGTCGTACAATCCGGTAAATTGACTAATTGTTTTTGGGTCTATTCCATACTCACTATCCGATATAATAACATCTAATTTATATCTTACTGTTTTACAATAAAACCCATAAACCCAATTTCCATTTTCATCAGAATTGGAACATTTTCGCTTGCCGCGAAACTTAATCTCCCTATTCATAACTCTTTGATTTTAGGCTGTTCGGCGGTCATAATAGCATCATATACAACTTTCTCAAATTGAACCTCGTACTCATCTATATAATTTTCAGCGCAATTCATCCGCTGCATTTGACAAATTTTGTCGGTGTAATTTTGCAGGGCTTCGTGGAAATGATCCACACAGAACTCGTTATATGATGGTGTATCCCACGTATTTGCTTTTATTCTCGGTTGTCGAAATGTCTCTAAACGTTCCGTATAATCGGGCAAAAATTTAATTAAAAAATCTTTTAGTTCCATAATTATTAAGCGATTGCCTGTACATCGCGAGGTTTTAAGTGTTTCTAAAAAAATGGGGCGTGTTTTATTGCCTCGCACGCCCCAACGCGCCAGCCTACGATCTGGAGGGTAAGTATGCCCGAAGGCCTACCCTGCGTACGATCCCCACGTCTGGGGCGGATTGGTCGGGTAACGGAGTGAATTCTATATGTGTCCATTCTCGGAATAAGAATAATAGCTATCTGGCGTGACAACAACGTGGTCATGGAATTGAATTTCGAGCAGCTTTGCCGCATCCTTCACCTTGCGGGTCATCGATAAGTCAATCTCATTCTCGTCCAATCTCCCGCTTGGGTGGTTGTGGATAAGCACAATCCCTGTGGCGAGCGATTTCAATGCTGCTGCAAAGAGCAACCGTATATCCGTCTCAACGGCGCAGATTCCACCCTTACCAACCACATATACCCCAATACACTCAAGAGCGTTGTTAGTGAATAATGCTATGCAACACTCGCGTACACTCATGTCGTCACCAATTAGTTTCCTCCCAACTTTGGCAACGGCTCTTGCATCGAACAGTTTTCGATTACACACAGATGTGGGCGTGTATTTTATTTCGATCTCGTTTATGGTGTTCATATTTTATTATCTTTTTCT
>JAITFU010000199.1 GCA_031281125.1 Prevotellaceae bacterium
TTCACCCAGCAGTGCGTTGGTAAGAGATGACTTGCCCACGTTGGGACGACCCACAATGGCAATATGAGGAATCTCGTGTACCTTCTGCGTTTCGTTTTCCGGAGGCAGTAACTCAAGAATCTTATCCATCAAATCTCCCGTACCATATCCCTGTGCAGAGGAGATTGAGAAAAGATATCCAAGACCAAGAAGATGAAATTGCTGACAGTCAAACATCTGATTAGAAGTGTCCACCTTATTCACCACCACTATCACAGGTTTGGTTTGTCGGCGTAAAATATTAGCGATAGATTGGTCGTAGTCGGTGATGCCCGTACCTACATCAACCATAAAGAGAATCACATCGGCTTCGTCAATAGCCAAATGCACCTGTTTACGGATCTCCTCCTCAAAAATATCTTCCGTATTTACTGCGTATCCCCCTGTGTCGATAACAGAAAAAGTGCGTCCGTTCCAGTCGGATGTTCCGTAGTGGCGGTCGCGTGTAACCCCCGCGGTTTCATCCACAATGGCCTGCCTCATACCGACTAATCGGTTGAAAAGGGTCGATTTACCCACATTGGGGCGTCCTACAATGGCTACAATGCTCATGGCGCAAAGGTATGGATTTTTGTGGCATTTCCTCCTCTTTTGCACAACGAATCCCCAATTTGCGCATATTTGGGTTGGCGCCGATCTCTGTTTGTGGGAACTGTCCACTCTTTTTAATGAGGATGGTGATGGATAGACCTGCTAAACAAAGAGCGACTAACACAATGGATATGAGTAGGGTTAGCGCCATTTATCGGGAGGTAGCAACGGGTGGTCGGTCACCTTAATCAGCGGAGGCAACTGGAGGTGTTTATAGGTGTAGGTGTGTTTGGCTTTCATCACCTGCTCAACGACTTCCTTAGATGCACCTTGATCGATGACGTTTTGCGGGCTTTGCTGCTCTTCTATAAGTGCATAAAGAACAGGGTCTAAAAGGGGGTACGGGGGAAGTGTATCGCTGTCTTTTTGATCGATTCTTAACTCTGCGGATGGCTCTTTTTTGATGATGGAGAGGGGGATTCTTGGTGCTGCAGTATTGAGGTAGGCGGCCAGATCGTAAAGTTGTGTTTTATACACATCTGCCAACACCATCAACGCGCCGGAAAGGTCACCGTAGAGTGTACCGTAACCCATGGCTAATTCGCTCTTATTGGTGGTATTCAGCAATAAAGAACCTTTTTTATTGGAATGGGCCATTAAGATGGTACCTCGGATGCGTGCCTGAAGATTCTCTTCTGTCAAGTCAGGGGGATCGTTTCCCAAAAGGGGGGCTAACTCCTTAATATATTTGTAATAGATGGAGTCAATAGGAATAATATCGTAGCTGATGTTTACCTGCTCTGCAATCTTAACCGCATCTGTAACAGAGTGGACGGTGGAGAAAGGGGAGGGCATCATCAAAGCGCGTACGCTCTCTTTTCCAAGGGCATCCACCGCCAAGCAGAGTACAATTGCGGAGTCGATTCCTCCAGAAAGACCAAGAACGGCAGTACGTGCGCCTGCGGCCTCAAAAAAATTTTTAATGCCGGTGACAAGGGTCAGGTAGAGCTGTTCGGGAGAACGGTGCATGGGTTAAAAGATAAATTTACTACTGATAGATTGGTAGTTATATACTTTGTCGATAAGATCTGCAAAGAGGTCGGCTACCGACAGGATACGGATCTTAGATATATCCTGATCGGGGGTATTACGGAGTGGAATGGTGTCGGTAACAATCAGTTCGCTGATCGAAGAGTGGGCAATGTTCTCGTATGCAGGGCCGGAGAGTACGGGATGGGTGGCCATGGCTCGGACACTTAAAGCTCCCTTTTTCATCATCATGTCGGCTGCCTTAGTCATGGTTCCGGCGGTGTCCACCATATCGTCTAAAATGATGATATTACGTCCTTTGACATCTCCAATGGCGGTCATGGAGCCTATCACATTTGGCTTTTCTCTCGATTTGTGGCAAATAATCATGGGACATTCCAAGAGGCGGGCGTAGGCATTCGCACGCTTGGCGCCTCCCATATCAGGGGTGGCCACCGACAGTTTTTTTAGTTTGAGGCTGTGGATATAGGGCAAAAAAACGGAACTTGCATAGACGTGGTCAACAGGAAAATCGAAGAAGCCCTGAATTTGGTCGGCGTGCAGATCGGTTGTCATCACCCGATCGCATCCTGCCGCGTGCAAAAGGTTGGCCACCAATTTGGCACCTATCGATACGCGGGGTCGGTCTTTTCTGTCCTGTCGCGCCCATCCAAAGTAGGGCATCACGGCAATCACTTTGTATGCAGATGCACGTCGGGCTGCATCTATCATGAGCAGCAGTTCAAAGAGGTTATCCACAGGAGGAAAGGTTGATTGTACAATAAACACGGTAGCGCCGCGGACGCTCTCGTCAAAAGCAGGCTGAAACTCTCCGTCACTAAAATGGGTCACGTTGGATCGACCTAATTTTAGTTTTAGCGATTTTGTAATTTTTTCAGCTAAATAGCGAGAATTCTCACAACTGAAAACCTTGATTTTGTGATATGGGTCCATATATGTAATGAGTTTCTGAATGGTCGCAATTGAAAAGCAAAGATAGACATTAATTTTGTATTTGTCTGTTTACTGTTTCAATATAATCGATAATCTCTTGACGACCAATCCCTTTTTCGGATGATGTGACAAAAATGGGAGGCAACGCTTCCCACTGCTCCAAGAGTTGATTTTGGTACGCCTCTTTTTGGCGTTGGACGGCAACGGGGCCTATCTTATCGGCTTTTGTAAAGACAACGGCAAATGGAATCTCCCTCTTACCAAGTTGTTCGATAAAGGCCAAGTCAATAGATTGAGGCTGTAACCGAATATCAATCAACACAAAGAGCATTGTCATTCGTGTTCCGTTGGAGAGGTAGTCCAAAATAATTTTTCCTAAAGCACTCCGGCGTGTCTTAGACGCTTTTGCGTAACCATAACCCGGGAGATCGACAATATACCACTTATTATTGATAAGAAAATGGTTAATCATTTGCGTTTTTCCCGGTGTGGACGAAGTGAGCGCCAAACCCTTATGTCCGGTTAACATATTGATAAGAGACGATTTACCCACATTGGATCGGCCAATAAAGGCATATTCGGGAAGGTTGTGTACCGGCATTTTGGCGCT
>JAITFU010000105.1 GCA_031281125.1 Prevotellaceae bacterium
GCCAAACATTTAAATGGCTCAGGAAATAACGGCGTTGTTACCGAATACAGTACAAACTATCGTAAATTGGTGTCTTCAAGCACTCTAAATTACAACACAATAGTGGCAGAGAAGCATAATATTGGAGTTTTGGTGGGATGGGAAGCAGAAAAGAACGACACCGACTATCTACAAGCGAGAGGAATAAATATGTCCACCCCATTACTCACCACCATTCGTACTGCAGGAAGTTATACAGCAGATGGATATACATCAGGCCACTCTATGCTCTCTCTCCTTTCAAGAGCTGAGTACAGTTACGATAATAAGTACTATCTCTCCGGTTCCTACCGTCGTGACGGTTCATCAAGATTGGGACCCAATACCCGATGGGGTGATTTTTGGTCCGTCGGAGGGGCGTGGCGTATCAATAACGAACAATTCATGAAGGGACTCACCACAGTGAGCAATCTTAGATTGGTGGCTTCTTACGGTATCAACGGAACCCTTCCAAACGGTTATTACGGATGGCGCTCGTTAAATGCATATAGCCGCACATACATGAACAATCCGGCGGGTTATGTTTCTACCTTTGCCGATGCCAACCTTGCGTGGGAAACCAACTATACCACTAATGCCGCTTTAGAAATCGGCTTGTTACAAAATCGCATCAATGCTTCGATTGGGTACTACAATAGAGACTCCGAAAACTTGTTACAAGATGTACCGGTATCCAGGGTTACCGGTTTTGGTTCCACATTAAGAAACATTGGACTTATCAATAATAACGGGATCGAGATCGAAATTAATGGCGATATTATCAGGAACAAGGACGTTAGGTGGAATCTTGGCATTACAGCCTCTACCTTACAGTCCAAGGTGAAAAAACTCTACGACCATCAGCAAATTATTTGGTGGGAACCTGTGGATGATGATGCCCAATTTATATATAGAGAAGGTGAGTCCACCCTTGCCTTTTATGGTTTGGAGTATGCAGGCGTTAAAGAGATAGAGAGAAACGGAACAGTTTGGGGAATGAGTATGTGGTATTTGAATGACGGCACCAAACCTCAGGACGCACCCTATATCATCAATGGAAGAGCTGCTACCGACGATTGGACAGATGCAGAAGAGGTGATTTTGGGCGATGCCAATCCAAAACTGTTTGGAGGTATCAACACCGACATCAGTTGGAAAGGGTTTACCTTAGGTTTGAACTTTATTTACAGATTAGGCGGATATACTTATGACGGATTTACCTATACGAATGACGATGGTTATATGTTTGAGCGCCCGAGATCAAAGTATGCTTACGATAACCGTTGGACACCCGAGCATAGGAATGCCAAGTATCCCCAATGGATTGCCATTGACATGGAGGATGTTAACCAATACAGCAGCAGACACATGTATAAAGCAGATTACTTGAGATTAAAACAAGTTACACTTTCTTACGACATTCCAAAAACTATTGTCAGTAAGGCGGGTATGAGCGGGGCAAGGGTGTACTTTAACGGCACCAACTTGCTCACTTTTGCCAAACAGGACAACTTTGATCCCGAAGTGGGCGCTCTTGGCATTAGGTCGGTTCAAATGCCTTTTGGTAAAACCTATACATTTGGATTGGAACTTAATTTTTAATATCACATAACAAGAAAGTATTATGAAAAAAATAAATATTTTATTAATAGCATTTTGCGTAGTTTTTATGGCGTCATGCGCAGATTTTTTAGATGTGCCGCCTACAAGTTCAGTATCTTCTGACATATCGATTAGCACTCCGGACGATGCCAAGGTTGTTTTAAATGGTATTATGAGCATCATGACCTCAAGCAACTATTATGGACGCAACTTCATTATGTATGGAGATACAAAAGGTGGTGACTTAACTATTGAATCGCAAGGCAGAGGTTTGGATGGTCTGTACACTTTTAACCACGCTCCCACATCCGGCTCTCAAAGCTATTTTTGGACCCAGATCTATTATGATGTTTTGCAAGTAAATACACTGATAAAAAATATCGATAGATTGATTTCAGAAGGCAACTCTTCTGACAATTTGACCACTTATAAAGGTCAAGCGCTTACCCTTAGGGCTTTGATGTATTTCGATTTGGTTCGCCTTTATGGAAAACCATACAATATGGAAAAATCTTCATACGGCGTCCCCGTAGTGATAGAGCCTGTGGACGCTTCTTCACAGCCAACAAGAGAAAGTGTCGAAGCTGTTTATACACAGATAATCAAAGACTTGACAGAGGGAGCGTCTCTTATTGGAAGAGCAAAATCTAACGGTTTTATCAACTACTATGGCAATATGGCGTTACAGGCCAAGGTAAACCTCTATATGGAGAACTATTCGGCTGCACTATCGGCTGCTGAAACGGTGATCAACAGCGGTGTATATACACTTTACAGCAATGATGCTTGGGTAAACTCATGGAAGTCTCAATTTGGCAGCGAATCGATTTTTGAATTGGCCATGGTGGTTGGCGAATCGGATTTAACAACTGGTTCTTTAGGTATTTACTTAAGAAGAGCAGGACACGGATCGTCATCTGCTACCGGTCAGTTTATTGCAAGCGACTCTTTTATTGCACGATTGGCAGAAGACCCTGACGATGTGAGGCATGGCGTGATGACGGTTGATACCTATAATTATGGAAATGGCCCTAGAGACGGTGGATCTTGTTATAAGTATTGTGGAGGAGTTAATTTAGAAGGAGATGGTAAGGGCGCTACATCTGTTAATATAAAGGTCATACGTCTATCTGAAGTATATCTGATTGCTGCTGAAGCTGCACTGGGTACAAACAACTCCGGCAAAGCGGCCGACTACTTAAATCAAATTCGTAAGCGTTCACCCAATTTGGCACCTGCTACAGCTGCTAACGTGACGGTTGATTTGATATTGAATGAGCGAAGCAAAGAGTTGTTTGCAGAAGGCCATCGCTTTTTTGATATGATGCGTTTAAATAAAACGATTGAGTTTAATGATGAGTTAATTATGCCGCAAGTGGTACTAACCCATAGAACTAAAACCATTAACAGAACTTTCTTTAAGACCATTTTGCCTATCCCCAGCGAAGAGATTGATGCCAACCCGGCAATAAAGGATCAGCAGAACCCCGGATACTAATCCGTAGCCCCATTCTTTAATGTAGCCGCCTGAACAAGATTTTCAGGCGGCTACTTTTTTTACTGCATATTATTACTGCCTTTGCATCAAACCAATCAGAATCCTTGTCCATTTGCTTGGATCAATAAAAATATTTGTTATCTTTGTCGTGTACTTAATAAATGAAATATGAGCAAGATAATTCTACTTTTAACACTCTCTCTTTTTGCTATTCACGCATACGCTCAAAATAGTTCGCAAAATGAGTACGAAGAGTGGAAACCATTGCAAAATGAATACTCAAATTTTGATATCAGCAAATATGCGATGCCGGATATTATTAGAAAACAATTAGATATAAATTTTGATTTTCTCTCCAATTACTCAAATGACGGCCATTTTTATTCTAATGGCAATAGTCGGCTCGAAAGCGCTAACATAAATGGTAATATTTCATCCTCCTTTTCACGTTATGTGAACACACGCAAAAAAATTTCAAATTTTAGAGGACATTTATCATTTAGAGAGAATTATATCTCTCGAAACAATAAACAATCATCTACAGATAATAATTCAACCACTATTGATAATGAATCAAAGTTATCTCAACAAAATTCATTGTATTTGGATTGGTCTAATAAATGGTATTTTTCAAAGTTGTTTTTTTTGAATTATGATTTTAGTGGCAGTATATCCTATATCTTTTCACAAGACAAAACAAAAAATCAAGCGGAAAATTTTAATCAAAAACGAAAAGATTTTTCTTTTCAGATTTCTACTCGATTAGGTGTTGGTTATGGACGCATCGAGAGTGTGCGGGATGCCTGTCAGGCGCTTTATATTGCCAATGCACTTTCAAAAAAAGGGGTTTTATCTCGAAGCCTTTCTGATGATGAGCTATTTGAACTCTCACAATTAATTTCGACCGTAACAAACAAACGTTTTTTAGATGCACGGCTCCATTTAACAGAAGAAATTACAACGCTCGATTCTTTTTTTGAAGAGAATGATTTATTGGAAGAGAACGGCGTTGCCTATTTTACGACTTTGTATGATATGTGGCAATATGGGAACTTGTTTTCTCGTAATTCGGGTTATGAAATTTCTTTTATTGTACGCCCTTATTACTCTCACAGAAACTTACGCTATTCTCCCGTCATTCGTGACATTATTTACAATTCAAACCAACATTTAATAGGTTTAAGTTATAGTTACGAAAAACCATATAAGTTAAAGTGGCAACATAGTCTGTCCACAGGTGTTTCAGGTGGTATCATCTCTTTTTCCGAACAAAATAGACCTACAGAAAATGATTACAAAAACAAGACCACGTTTAATTCATTCTCAGCAATTGCAATGTACTCATTTGGTTACTATCCAAATACACGAACAAATATTAGGATAACGACACGGCAAGAAATATCTAAAAATGTGTATATTGACGAGGGACATTCTACTTATTTCCATTCCATTCTTAGCGCCAATGTATATTATTATTTTTCACCAAACCTCCGTTTAGCAGGCGATTGCAACCTTATCTTTTCACCAAGTCGTCCTAAGGAGAATGATTTTGATTATTCCCACATCAATACCTTTTCATCATCGTTCAATCTTCACTTGTCGTACTCAATTTTTTAGATTTCTTTTTACTGCATATTTTGGTATTACCACAGGTGAGTGGTCAGTATTCCCTTTTATCCCTGTACAGCATCCGCCAGCGCATCCCAAGAGAAGCGCCCCTTCTCCCCTTGCAGACCAATGGCAAAGCGATCAACGGGCCCCTCGCCATAAAAGCGCTCTATGGCCTCTGCCACCGCTTGCGGATTGGGCGCCGCAACAATCCCTGCTTTTCCATCGGGAACAATCTCCGATAACCCACCCACATTGGTAACAATCATTGGAATTTCAAAGTGATACGCAATCTGTGTAATGCCGCTTTGCGTGGCGCTCTTATAGGGCTGCACCGCTACATCGGCCAACGAGAAGTAGGCCGCTACCTGTTCATCCGGAATAAAGCGGTTGTGAATCACCACATCATGTTCCAAACCCAACGCTACAATCTGTTGTCGATACTTATCTTCGTTCTCATAAAACTCACCGGCCACCAATACCTTTAAACCCACTGTTTTGCCCCGCTCTTTGCACATTGCCCACGCCTCCAACAGCCAATCCAATCCTTTGTAGGGGCGCACCAATCCAAAAAAGAGCGCCCAGTGTGTCGATCCATCCAAATCCAAAATCTTGGCTGCCAAGTTCCTGTCCATCTTTTTCCCATATATATCATACACAGGATGAGGCGAATAGCGAACCTCTTTTTTAGGACAGAACGCCGCTATCTCATCCATAACCTGATGCGACATGGCCACAAAGTCATCCACCGAGCGTACAAAAAAACGGGTCAACGGCCGATCCCAAAAGTGGCGTTCATGAGGAACCAAGTTGTCAACCAACGCGGTTACTCTCATTCCTTTACGTTTGGCAAAACGACAAATTGCTCCCAAAGCCGGAGCCAAAAAAGGAGTCCAATACCGCACTACCAATTGATTATACCGCCCCTTTCCCAAACGCCGTCCCAAAGCGATCCAATTCAACGGATTGATTGCGTGTATGCTACGATAAATTTTTAAATCGTTAGGGGCAGGAGCTTCAGAAAACTGGCTCTTGCCGGGGAAAAGCAGAGAGGGATATTGAAGGCGAAAGGTACAAATCTCCATATCGTGTCCCTGATGCTGCAACGTCCTTGCCAACTGCTCTGTAGAAGCAGCAATCCCACCACGATAGGGCCAGGCAGGGCCAAGAATCAACAACTTTGACATGTTTTTTTACGCCAAGTTACCAAAAGACCTGATACCAAGAACAGCAGCAACAAAATGGAGCTAATGCGCGAATAACCGGCACCTTTTGAGTACGATGCAGGAGCAAACGCAAAGCGGATGGTGTGGTTCCCCTCCGGGATTGGCAACGCCCTCAAGAGGTAGTTGGCACGTGCAATCTCCACCTCTGTATCGTCTATCCACGCCTTCCAACCTTTGGGATACCATACGTCGCTAAACACCGCCAACTGAGGTGAAGCGCTTGAATAGGTGAATGTTAATGCGTTTGGTGCATATTGTGTAAGTTGAATCGATGCCTCTTTGTCTGCCGCAACGCCTTCTAAGTGACGGAACATCTCCTTAAACGATTTGTCTATCACAGCGGTGGTGGAGAGATCAACCAATCCAACACCTTCTATCTCGTCGTCAGGAGTTTCCACCCAAAAAATCTCGTAACAGAACCAGGCGTTGTCGTATGCGGCAGCGTTCACTAACGGCGCTCCGTCCGGCTGAATCACCACATACTTTGTATTGAGCATATTAAGAACCGGTAAGTGTGTAATTGCCTCTTCTGCCTCCTCCCATGAGGTAAATCCGGAGAATCCTTGAATCAATGTGTTCATTTCCGGAAAGATATAACGATCGATCATATCCTGATACCGTTGCAGTTTGGCCGGACTGTAGCCGCCAATCGTTTTGTGCCAATAACTTACGTGGGAATCGTTAAAAGTGTTTACAGAAAGATCCAACGTTCGGTAATAGAGATCGGGGTCGCTCAAGATCATCTCATCCACAGGTCGTTTGGTAAACTGCTGCTGAAAAACACGTTGAGTGACAAAATGGTCGTTATTGAGGTAGCGTTTGCCCATTGGCCAAAGGTCAACCAAAATCAATATACCCAAAGAGACAAATACCCAAACCGGTTTCATTTTCTTGGTTATGCCCATCCATAACAATCCCGCTGTCAAGATAATAAAACATAATGAGCGAAGTGCGTCAACTCGCAAAAGAGCCGCTCTGTCGCTCTGTAACGCCCCCATCATCTCTTTGGGAAGACCCATTGCAGCCTCATCTCCGCTTGCAAAAGATCCGGATAGCGACGGAATCAAAGCCAAAAGCAAGCAAAAACCGGCCGTGATTCCGCCTGCCCAATAGAGGCCTTTGACCATTTGTGTGCGTTCAGACTTATTGTCAAAGAGTTGCTGTACCGCCACAATTCCCAATAATGGGAAAAGGATCTGAAAGATCACCAATATCATCGACACAGTCCTAAACTTATTGTACAACGGTATGTTCTCCGAGAAAAAACGGGTCATCCACATCGCATCTCCACCCCACGAGAGCAAAATCGCCACTAACCCAAGCGTTGCCATCCACCACCGGAGCGTTCCTCTTGTGATAAAAAGTCCAAGTACAAAAAGAAAGACGATCACGGCGCCCATGTACATTGGCCCTGCGGTAGAGGGTTGCGCCCCCCAGTAGGCGGGAATCGTTTTGACAATCTTTTCGGCATTTGCATAGCCCTGTTCCCGGAGCCACTGTACACACTCTGTATTTTTCCCAAATGCCTCTCCGTTGGAAGCACCTCCTTTGTAATTGGGTATAAGAAGATTAAATGTTTCGCCGGGGCTGTAGCTCCATTGCGTGGCATAGTCTAATTTTAGTCCTTTTGAACCGGCATTATCCTTGTCCACAGACAATTCCGTCCCTCCTCGCATCGAATAAGACGTATATTCCTGTATGGGCCACAAGTGATTGATATTGGCTGCAATCCCTAACAATCCTCCGGCCAATACGGCACACGATGTGATGATAAAACGCCTCAACTTCTTCTCTTTTATTGCCGTAACAACTTCTGCAACCACAAAACAAAAGACAATCATACCCAAATAGTACGTAATCTGTGGATGGTTGGCCTTTATCTGAAAACTTAAGGCCAACGCAAAGAGTCCCGCCCCCAACAAGGCACGTTTTTTATAGGCATACACCACCGCCGCCAACACCCACGGCATAAAAGCGATTGCCAACATTTTGGTGTTGTGCCCCACCTCAATAATCTGAAAATTATAGGAGCAAAAGGTGATTCCAATCGCCCCAACAATAGAGAGCCACGGGTTTACCCCAAATGCCAAAAAGAGCAAGAATCCGCCAATCAAACAGATAATTAAATAGCTTGGAGGCCGTTGCCCCCAAAAGAGCAGATCGTACAAATACTTGGTATAATCGCCTTTATACACCACAGATATGGGGATGGCGGGCATACCGGAAAACATGGAGTTGGTCCAAAGTGTGGGATCTTGGTGGGGAAACGCCTTGTTGTACGAAATAACCTCCTGAGCCATCCCAAACCATGCCGCACTATCATGTTGATTAACAACCTTTCCTTTAAGCACTTCAGGTGTATATGAATATGCCAGTACCACAAAAAACGGCACAGCAATAATGTAGGGAATCCATTTTTTTACGTTTTTCATAACTCTTTTATCGACATTTTTGGCAAAAGTACGTTTTTTCCTGAAAAAAACTCTATTTTTGTTTGATGATTTACAAAAGATGAAGATTAAAAAGATTCTCTATTCGACTTTGAGTCGTGACAACTATTTAAGGACGCTCCAACGTAGTTATTTTATTTTATATCGACTTGGGGTGCTGAAGTTTAGTCCCAAGTATGCCTATCATTACTTTGTAAAAAAGCTGATTAACAAGGGGGATACAATTCTTGATATTGGAGCAAATCTTGGTTACTATTCGATTCTATTTGCCCGATGGGTGGGAAAAAAAGGGAGGGTATATGCGGTAGAACCCGTATCTGTCTATAATACAATATTTAACGAACTTGCGAAAAAACACGGCAATATCACCCTTTATCCCTACGCCTTGGGCAACATAGAAAAAGAGGTGGAATTGGTATCGGTTGTATCTTCTGGTTATTTAAGAACCGGACTTTC
>JAITFU010000135.1 GCA_031281125.1 Prevotellaceae bacterium
TTTGTTGAGGGTTTGAACCACAAGTCATGGATTATTCAAATCAGTTGTTTAAAAGAGCGGCGGCGCACCGAATTGGAACAGCTTTTATCTGTATTTGACCAGAGCAACCGTACTTACGATGCCCATATTTTGAATGTGCAAGAAAAAGACTTTCCTCAAAAATATCGCCCAATCATTCGTCGTCTCAAGGGAGCGGCAAGCAATTTTACAATGAAAAGACAGATGAAAGAGGAAGAAGAAACTTTAAGTTACTTCCGCAATGTGTTTCGCATTGAGATGTATAAAGCGTTCAAAGAAAAAGAAAAAGTGTTCAAAAAGAAAATCAGAGAACTCAAAAAGAAAGACAAAGAGATCAAAGAGAAAGAAGAAGAAATCAAAGAAAAAGAAGAAGAAATCAAAGAAAAAGAAAAAGAATTCAAAGAAAACAAAGCCAAACTCAAAGAGAAAGACGAAGAGCTCAAAGAGAAAGATGAAGCGTTCAAAGAAAAAGACGAAGAATTCAAAGAAAAAGAAGAAGCGTTCAAAGAAAAAGAAAAAGAATTCAAAGAAAAAGAAGAAGAATTCAAAGAAAAAGAAGAAGAACTCAAAGAAAGCAAAAAAGCGATCGAAGAAAAAGATGTTGAACTTGAGCGGTTGAAGAGCGAGCTGCTGAAATACAAACAACAGAGGCTGCCATAAAAGCGGACAACCCCTATCCTGATACGGAGATTTATTCTCTTTCAAATCTGCCTTGAAGGATAGTGAAGCATGGCTTCGTAAAATAAAAATGTTACCTTTGTAGCAACGATTCTTTTTGAATCAATATTATTAATCATTTCAATTTAAGTATTATGGCTAAAGAAAGTGCAGAAGTAAAAAACAGTTCCACAGCGCCCAAGGGAGCAGAGATCAATCCAGAAAAATTAAAAGCGTTGCAGGCAACCTTAGACAAGATCGAAAAAGATTTTGGAAAAGGTACGATTATGAAGTTGGGCGACCAGCCAAAGTGGGAAGTATCGGTAATTCCTTCGGGGTCTATTGCGTTAGACCACGCCTTAGGGATTGGAGGGTATCCGCGGGGAAGAGTAATTGAAATCTTTGGACCTGAATCGAGTGGAAAAACCACGCTGGCGATTCATGCCATTGCAGAGGCACAAAAAACAGGCGGCATTGCGGCAATTATTGACGCAGAGCACGCCTTTGATCGTACCTACGCAAAGAAATTGGGCGTCAATGTCGATACCCTGTTGATCTCTCAACCCGACAACGGAGAACAGGCGTTGGAAATTGCCGACCACCTGATTCGATCCGGAGCGATTGATATAGTGGTAATTGACTCAGTAGCAGCCCTTACGCCAAAGGCGGAGATCGAGGGAGAGATGGGCGACTCTAAAATGGGATTGCAGGCGCGCCTTATGAGTCAGGCTTTGCGCAAACTTACCGCAAATATAAGTAAAACAAACACCTGCTGCATGTTTATCAATCAATTACGTGAAAAAATCGGCATCATGTTTGGCAATCCGGAGACCACAACAGGCGGCAACGCCCTCAAATTTTACTCCACCATTCGGGTGGATGTGCGGAGGGCCACCCAACTTAAAGATGGAGAAGAGGCTACCGGCAACCGCACAAAAGTGAAGATTGTAAAGAACAAAATGGCTCCCCCTTTCCGTAAAGCAGAATTTGACATTGTGTTTGGTGAGGGCATTTCCAAAATTGGAGAGGTGATCGATTTGGGAGTTGATTTTGACATCATTAAAAAGAGCGGCTCTTGGTTTAGCTATGGCGAAACCAAGTTGGGACAAGGTCGGGATGCCGTTAAGCAACTGCTCATTGACAACCCTGAACTTCAGGAAGAGATCGAGGCCAAGATTCGCGAAAAATTAAAGGAAGTGACTGAATAGTCCTGAATATTGTATTGTTATGGAAATTGTGCTTAGCGGAATCCGCTCTACCGGCCACCTGCACCTTGGCAACTACTACGGTGCCCTGCGCAACTTTACCCGAATGCAGGATGAGTACAGATGTTACTTTTTTATTGCCGATTTGCACTCCCTCACCACCCATCCCAAACCGGATGATTTTCATTCCGGTGTAAAGGCTATTCTGTCTGAATACTTGGCGGCGGGATTAGACCCCGAAAAGGTGAGCCTCTTTGTACAGAGCAGCGTACCCGAAGTGTCGGAGTTGTATGTTTTACTTAATATGTTGGCATATAAAGGCGAATTGGAAAGAACCGCCTCCTTTAAAGAGAAGATTCGCGGTCGTGAAGAGAACGTAAACGCCGGTCTGCTCACCTATCCCGTATTGATGGCTGCCGATATTTTGGTTCACCGCGCCCACAAAGTTCCTGTGGGCAAAGATCAGGAACAACATTTAGAGATGTCCCGCGTCTTTGCACGCCGCTTCAATAGTCTGTATGACACAAACATTTTTCCTGAACCACAAGCCTTTAACTTTGGAACTGACCTTGTAAAGATTCCCGGATTGGACGGCAGCGGCAAAATGGGTAAAAGTGAGGGCAACGGCATTTTCTTGATCGACGACGAAAAAACAATCCATAAAAAGGTGATGAGGGCCGTTACCGACAGCGGCCCTACCCAACCCAACTCCATCATGCCCGAATCGATTCAAAACATCTTTGCGATCATGAAGGTGGTCTCCACTCCTGATACAATAGCCTATTTTACAGATAAGTATAACGACTGTTCCATCAGATACGGCGACCTCAAAAAGCAATTGGCTGAGGATATTTGCAAGCAAACCAACCCTATACGCGAGAGAATTGAAACCATTTCTCAAGACGATGGTTATCTCCGCTACGTGATAGAAAAAGGGACCACCGAGGCGCGTAACAGCGCACATTCCACCATGTTGGAAGTGCGCAAAGCAGTAGGCTTCAAATCATTCTAAAGTGATCGATCGTTCCGTCATATCACGTATTATCGATACTGCCCCCATTGTGGATGTGGTTGGCGATTTTGTAACGCTTAAACGACGCGGCGCTAACTACATGGCCTGCTGTCCTTTTCACAGCGAGAAAACCCCTTCGTTCTCCGTCTCTCCCTCCAAAGGAATCTATAAATGCTTTGGTTGCGGCAAAGCGGGCAACGTCGTTGGTTTTGTAATGGAGCATGAGCAACTAAGTTATATAGAGGCGCTTAAATACATCGGAAAAAAGTATGGAATTGAAGTGGCGGAAGAGGAGGAGGGCCCCGAAGCGCAGGCCAATCGCCTCAAGCACGAAGCAATGATGAGTGTTTCGGCTTTTGCCCAAAAGTATTACAACGACTCCCTTTGGAATACACCAATGGGTAAAGCAGTGGGATTGAGCTACTTTAGAGAGCGTGGTTTTACCGACCTAACCATCCGCACCTTTCAACTTGGCTTTGCCCCCGATACACGAGACGCTTTTTCTAAAGCGGCTACCGTTGCCGGACATCCACCGGACATTTTAACCGCTACCGGACTCTCAATCTCCAAAGAGGATGTAGCCTCAGAATCGCCGGTTCGCCTGTTTGACCGTTTCTACGACCGCGTCCTTTTTCCTGTACACTCCCTTAGCGGAAGGGTAATCGCTTTTGGCGGACGAGCACTGCGCACCGACAAAGCGTTGGCCAAATACCTCAACTCTCCGGAGAGTGAAATTTACAGCAAGAGCCGTTCCCTTTATGGCCTTTTCTTTGCCAAACAAGCAATCACTCGCGCCCAAAAGTGTTATTTGGTAGAGGGTTACACCGATGTCATCTCCCTTTTTCAGGCAGGAATCGAAAACGTGGTTTCATCCAGCGGCACCTCCCTTACCACCGACCAGATTCGTCTGATCAAACGCTTTGCCCCTCAAGTAACTGTGCTTTTTGACGGAGACGCTCCCGGCATTAAAGCCTCTTTACGTGGGATTGATATGCTTCTTGGAGAAGGACTTCAGGTAAAAGTGGTACTTTTTCCCCACGGTGATGACCCAGACTCTTTTGCCCGAAGCCACACCACTCAGGAGACGCTCGACTTTTTGAGTCAATCGGAACAAGATTTTATTACCTTTAAAACCAATCTACTGATCAAAGATGACGGGAACGACCCGCTCCGAAGGGCACAATTGATTAACGACGTGGTTTCCAGCATCTCTGTAATCCCCGATGCCATTACGCGGTCGGTCTATATGGAGGAGAGCGCCCGCAGATTGGGTGTAGAAGAGGGCGTTTTGGTGCAGGAGGTGGCCGTTCAACGCCGCAAACGCATCTTTGGAGACTACCATCGCGAAGCAGTCCCTCCTTCCGAACATCGTCCCGCTGCCAATATTCCTGTTCCATCGTTTGTTACACAAACATATTGTGCAACCGCAGAAAAAGAGCTTATCTATTACCTCCTCAAATTTGGCCAACATACCCTCTTTACCCGTACAGACGACACACAAAGCCCTATCCATATTTCTGTTGCACAATACGTTACCGCCGAATTACGCAACGATGAACTTGAGTTTCAGAACCTCCTCTACAAAAACATCTTTGACGAATACAGCCTCCTCTCTCATCAACCCCCTCTCCCCGATCCACAAGAGTCATTGTCCAACAACTCCGCAGACATCGAACACCAAAAATACTTTATTAACCACCCCGACATTGCCATAGCCGAAGTAGCGCTCGAACTCCTTGACGACCGTCACCCCATCACCATCAAGCACTACCGCGACACCATCGAGCCGGAAGAGTCGCAACTCCACAAAATCATCCCCAAAGCCGTTTTGGTCTATAAATCCAAAATCACCGGAGAGGCCTACAACGCCATCTGCTCCCATCTTGAAAAAGCACAAGCATCTCAAGATCAAGAACAAGTCCAAACCCTAATGGAACAAATCCGCATCCTGCTAAAAATCCGCAACGCCTTTTCGCATGAGTTGAAGCGGCTGACATTGTAGTTTTTTCCATTATTGTTGTTTGCATAAAACAAACTTGGTCAAAAATGTTGTTTATAGAAAACAATTTTGTATCTTTGCAGTCTAAAAATTCTCATAACAATGGAGGACCTTTTTATTTTTTTTTATTCAGAATTGCGAAAAATAGACCTTTCGTTTACTAGATATCTTATCAATGAAATTGATTGGGAGGGGCGTCTTTCAGCAATTACGGGTGCAAGAGGTACAGGCAAAACCACAATGATTTTGCAACACATCAAACAAACCTTTGGTAATTCGCCTAAAGAGGTGCTGTATGTAAGTGCCGATAATATTTGGTTTTTGGGTAATCGCTTGTTTGATTTGGCAAGCGATTTTGAAAAACAGGGTGGAAAATACCTATTTGTGGATGAAGTGCATAAATACGAAAACTGGTCACAGGAAATTAAAAATATTTACGATTGTTTCAGTAGCTTAAAAGTGGTAATTACAGGGTCCTCAATGTTGCAGATATATAAAGGCAATGCCGATTTGAGCAGAAGAGCGGTACATTATTTTTTACGGGGACTGTCGTTTAGAGAGTTTCTGAAATATGACCAAAACGTTGAATTTGAAAAATTTACACTCGAAGATATTGTACAAAATCATATTGAAATAGCAGGTGGTTTTAACGAAAAGATTAGACCTTTACCATTATTCAACACCTATTTAAAGCAGGGCTACTATCCGTATTACAAGTCGGATAAACAATTTTATCTGTCGAAATTAGCAAACACCGTCAATTTAATTTTAGAAATGGACTTGCCCTCTGTGGAAACAATTGAAATGTATTCGATAAGAAAAATTAAAAAATTACTGTGGATTATTTCAAAATCAGTACCTTTCACACCAAATATTACAGATCTTGCAAAGAATTTGAATGTGAGCAGAAACAGTTTGTTAAACTACCTGACAATCTTGGAACGAGGAGGACTTATTAACTTGTTGCAAAGCAACACTAAAAGCATAAAATCGCTAGCTAAACCTGATAAAATCTTTTTGAATAACACCAATCAAATTTATGCTTTCGACACCAACAAACCCGATATTGGCAATTTGCGAGAAACTTTTTTTTATAACCAGTTACAGGCAATTTGCGAAGTAACTTCCGCAGGCAAAGCAGATTTTACAATTGATGACAAATATGTATTTGAAGTTGGTGGCAAAAATAAAGGACACGAACAGATTATGGGTTTGAAAAATGCTTATTTAGCGTTAGATAATTTGGAATACGGTTTTGGGAACAAAATTCCTCTATGGTTATTTGGAATGTTGTACTAGAACAAAATCTTTGACAAAGATACATTTTTTCCCTATCTAAGTGCTTTTTTATGAGAAATTGTCCCTATTTGAGGGATAACAATTGCGCAAAAATTATTATCTTTGTCCCCTCAAATCATTACATTTCTATGGAAAAGCCCCACAAACGCTACCTTGTCACCTCTGCCCTACCCTACGCCAACGGCCCGCTGCACATTGGCCACTTGGCCGGCGTGTATGTGCCTGCTGATATTTATGTTCGATATTTACGACTACGCGGTCGCGATGTGCTCTTTATTGGCGGCTCTGACGAGCACGGAGTACCCATCACCATAAAAGCAAAACAGTTAGGGGTAACTCCACAAGACGTTGTGGACAAGTATCATGAACTCATAAAGGAGTCGTTTAAGAACTTAGGCATCACTTTTGACGTTTATTCCCGTACCACATCGGCCATTCACCACAAAACCGCATCCGATTTCTTTAAGAAACTCTATGATGAGGGTAAATTTATTGAGCGCGAAAGCGAGCAATATTTTGATCCTGAGACGTTGCAGTTTTTAGCCGACCGTTACATCATTGGCACCTGTCCCAAGTGCAGCAATCCGGATGCCTACGGAGATCAGTGCGAAAAGTGCGGCAGCACCCTTAGTCCCAATGAATTAATCAATCCACGATCTGCACTTAGCGGCAGCAAGCCGGAGAAACGTCCCACCAAACATTGGTACCTTCCCTTAGATCAATATGAACCTTGGCTCCGCGAGTGGATATTAGAGCAACACAAAGAGTGGAAAATCAATGTGTATGGCCAATGTAAATCGTGGTTGGACGGCGGGTTACAACCACGGGCGGTAAGTCGTGACTTGGATTGGGGCGTACCTGTTCCCATTAAGGGTGCAGAGGGTAAAGTACTCTATGTGTGGTTTGACGCTCCCATCGGATACATCTCCAATACCATCGAAATTAGACCAAACGACTGGGAGTTGTGGTGGAAAGATAGAGAGACCAAGTTGGTACACTTTATTGGCAAAGACAACATTGTGTTCCATTGCATTGTTTTTCCCACCATGCTCAAGGCACACGGCGGTTATGTCCTTCCGGAAAATGTGCCTGCCAACGAGTTCCTTAACTTAGAAGGCGACAAGCTCTCCACCTCCAAAAACTGGGCGGTGTGGCTGCACGAATATCTCAAGGAGTTACCCGGTAAAGAGGACGTTCTGCGCTACGTTCTGTGCGCCAATATGCCCGAAACCAAAGACAGTGACTTTAGCTGGAAAGATTATCAGACCCGCAATAACAGCGAGTTGGTAGCCATTTTTGGCAATTTTATACATCGAGCCATTGTGCTTACCCACAAATATTTTGATGGTATAGTTCCCCCTGCGGAGGCACTTACCTCACAAGACAATGAGGTGTTGGCCCAATTACCCCAATTCAAGACACAAATCGAGGAATCTCTTGAACAATACCGATTTCGCGAAGCGCTCAAAGAGTGTATGAACATCGCCCGAATGGGGAACAAATACCTCACCGATTCCGAGCCGTGGAAGTTAGCCAAAACCGATTTGAAACGAGTGGGCGCCATACTCAACACCTCCCTGCAAATCTGCGCCCAACTATCCATTGCCTTTGATCCCTTTCTCCCCTTTACCACCGCCAAATTGCGCAGTATCCTCAATATCAATATCCAACCATGGGAAGTCCTGGGCACACCCGATCTCCTGCCCGCCGGACACCAAATCAGTCTACCCGAACTCCTCTTTGACAAAATTGAGGACGACGTGATCAACACCCAAATTGCCAAACTCATGACTACAGAAGCCCCAACTCCAACCCCTACACCTGTTTATGAACCTCAAAAGGATCAATGCACCTATGACGACTTTGCCAAAATGGACATCCGCACCGCTACTGTTTTGGAAGCCGAGCGCGTTCCCAAAACCGACAAGTTGCTCAAACTCACCATCAACACCGGATTGGACATACGCACCATAGTATCGGGTATTGCCGAGTTTTACACCCCTGAACAAATGGTTGGCAAAGAGATTTGTATCCTCGCCAATTTGGAGCCACGTACCATCCGCGGTATTGAATCCAAAGGTATGATCCTGATGGCCAAGCAACAAAATGGAGTAATTCGATTTATTGCTCCCCACGAGGCGCAGGGACCGGGGTGTACAATCAGCTAGATAACTTTTTGCCAAATCTTAAAAACACAACAATTTTTGCACAAAATCGAATTATTTTTTGTTGGAATACTATTTCTTCGTACCTTTGCACTCCCAAAAGGGATAATTCC
This sequence comes from Prevotellaceae bacterium, assembly GCA_031281125.1. Lineage (GTDB taxonomy): Bacteria > Bacteroidota > Bacteroidia > Bacteroidales > UBA932 > WRBG01. The sequence goes on from JAITFU010000135.1 coordinate 8,469, forward strand.
TCGCTAGCTCAGTCGGTTAGAGCACCTGACTGTTAATCAGGGGGTCCTAGGTTCAAGTCCTAGGCGAGGAGCAATGAGAAAGGCAGTTACAGCAATGTAGCTGCTTTTTTTGCAGAAAAATTTGTATAACTAAAAAAATAGTTTTATCTTTGTAGTCGAAAATCGAACTATAAATTTAGAACTATGAAAATAAAACGTCAAGACATTATCAACAACGACTTTAAAGAGCTTACCCGTGCCGAAGAAGAGGTGATGAACATCATTTGGAGGGAAGGAAACTGTTTTGTACATGAAGTGATTGCCAAGATGCCCGAACCCAAACCTGCCTACACTACCGTCTCCACCGTTTGCCGTATTTTGGTCTCAAAAGGCTTCTTAAACTATAAGCTGCTGAGTCCAAGTCATCAGTACTATCCAACCATTGCTAAGGAGGTATATGCCAATCAAATGATTGGAAATGTGATGCACAATTACTTTGACAACTCTTTTAAGCAATTGGTCTCGTTCTTTGCTGAGCAAAAAAAGGTGAGCGATCAGGAGAGAAAGGAGATCATTGCCCTACTCAAAGAGAGTTTTAGCAAACATAACCAATAAACCCCATTCAGATGATCTCAACCATTATTCATCATCCATTGATAGTGTATGCATTTCAAGTAGTTGCATGCAGTCTTCTCTTTTGGGTTTTTTATAAGGGAGGTATCGAAAAAGGAAAGCGGTTTGGTTTAAATCGTTCCTACCTGCTCTTTGCTATTGGTGCTTCGGTAGTTATCCCGATGCTCTCTATCCCTGTCTATTCTTCTCCTTCCCTTCCTATACAGGAAATCCTCGTCTATCAGCCACTCATCTCCTCAGGCTTTATTACAGAGCCAACAACACAGACTTTTGCAAACCCATTATCGATTATTTTCTCAATATACCTTATTATATGTGGTCTGTTGTCGGTTAAGCTATTGATTGAGCTCTTTTCTCTTCTCAAGATTTATCGTTCCGGAACAAAAACGCAAAAAAACTCTTGTCTCGTGATCCTCTCTCCCAGAGTGAAGTCTCCTTTTTCGTTTATCCGCACCATTTTTCTGCCCTCTACACTTGAATCCAACGAAGAATCCCTTTTTCTAAAACATGAAGAGGCCCACATCAAAAGCGGACATTCCTTTGATATACTGCTTTTTGAGATCGTATCTATTCTCTTTTGGTTCAATCCAATATTTAGGGTAATTGGTCGAGAGCTTAGAAAAATTCATGAATATCAGGCTGATCGACTTGTTGCGTCCAATTTCTCCGATCTTCATATATATCAAACTTTGATTGCCCAAGAATCTCTTGGGTTTATTCCCAGAATCACCCATCCTTTTAATCATTCATTAACAAAAAAACGTATCATTATGCTTACACATCCTCCAAAATCAAATCGCAGTCTATTGCGTATCATGCTGATTATTCCAATCATCGCACTAAATTTATCGCTGTTTTCTTTTACAGTCAAACAGCCCCAACTGCCTCCTCAGCAAGACGAGACGGTCAGATTCGAAATCGTAGAAGTGAAACCTATATTTCAAGGCGGTGACAAACAATCCTTTGCCAAATGGGTTATGGAACAAATCGTCTATCCTCCTCTTGCAAAAGAGCAAGGCATTAAGGGCCGTGTCATGCTGTCGTTTCTGGTGGACACCGAAGGAAACGTTGGGGAAGTTACCGTACTTAGGGGAGTCGATCCGCTTTTGGACGAAGAAGCCGTGCGTGCGGTCTCATTGTCGCCAAAATGGACGCCCGGTTTCCAAAAAGGAAAAGCGGTAAAAGTGAGGTATAATTTTCCCATTATTTTTGCTCTTAAAGATAATGACAACGCCACTACTAAAGAGCAGCCCATTGACCGACCAATGGAAGATCTTTTTATAACAGCATACGCCACAGGCAATAATGCGCCTGTGCCCATACAGCCCGATCAAGACAAGACGAATGAAGTTCGCTTTGAAACGGTTGAAGAGAAACCCATGTTCCAAGGCGATGACGAATGGGCTTTTGCCAAATGGGTAGGCGAACAAATATTGTACCCTCAAAAAGCGAAAGAGAATATGATTCAAGGCAGGGTCACGCTGTCATTTGTTGTGGACACCAATGGAAACGTCGTGGATATTACCGTACTAAGGGGAATCGATCCTTTGTTAGACGAAGAAGCCATACGCGTGGTCTCTCTGTCGCCACAATGGACACCCGGAGTACATGAGGGGAAAAAGGTAAATGTGAGGTATAATTTTCCTGTTCATTTTGCCCTAAAATAGGATCGCACAATTTATAGTAGCAAGATATCGACATAAGGCCGATCTTCTGCCGAATAGAGAATCTTTTTTAGCAACGGCATCAGGTCGTCCTTAAAAATATAGGTCAAAACAAATAGTGCTATTATCAACAGAATAATTCCCAGACAGATATAGACCCATTTAAATGATCTGACAGGTTTATCTCTGTTTGGGACCCGTTCTCTCTTTCTATCTATTTGTACCTCTTTTTGTCGAATGACGACTTCTTCTATTTGCCTATTTGGTTGCCTCTGGGTCTCAATTTGGGGCAGAGGAGATTCGGTCAGACGTGAAGCGGAAGGCAGTGGTTTAATGGAGAGTGGTGACAATCCAAATCCCTGTGGAGACAAGTCACATTCGGGGGCTTTTTCAAAAACGATCTCCTCTCTCTTTCCCACCACCCTCAGATTGCCAAACTCCGGAAATTGAAATACGCCTTCATTTTGGAGCTGACTCATCACTAAAGCGGTAAATTGAGAAATTTCTCGCTTGGATTGCTCGAGAAAAAGTTTTGATGTGTGGCGTTTTTTCTCTTCAAGTTGCTCCTGAGTCAATCCCTCTCCATCTTCAATCTCCAGTAGCGACTTTTCCAATTCTGCTGCATACGCCCGCTCCAACCATTCGTCGTTCCAACTCTCTTTTACCGAAAAAGTGACTACACGTGCGGGAGGGTTGATAATACGACCATTTTCGAGCAACTCAGAAGATTGATTCTCTGCAACAAAGCTTCCAATTCCCGGCAATGATACCCTATTGTGCTCCAACAACAGACTCTTGATCAGGCGCGAAAACATGGAAAAATTAGTAGGTCCCGGTGCCATAATTGATACTCTTTTCGTTAATTCCGCGAAATTACGAAAAAAAGAGGAGAAAAACAAAAAAAGTTTACAATGACCTCACTTTTGAGGCTCCGCTGCTGCTGATTTGCTTGGTGGGCGTACCTATGTAGTTCACCTTTGAAGCGCCTGAAGTGCTTGCTTTAAGTGCTTCCAAAACGCCAATGGTTACCGAAGAAGCGCCGGATGCGCTAATGGTAGCTTTTTGTGCCGAAAAATCGTTACCTTTGATACCTGCATTTCCGGAGATGTCAATTTTTACATCCGTTGCAGAACCTGCAATACCAATCGAACTGGCACCACTCGAACTGAGTTTTACTGTTGCGCCCTGTATATCAAGCTGAATTTTAGAATTACCTGAGACATCGACTTTGGTATCGCCTAAAACCAGAGCTTTGATATCCATTTTGCTCGAACCGCTGGCACCTACACTCAAACGTTTGGTATCTAAGTGTATCGACATATTGGAGACACCACTGCAACTGCCTGTAAAACCTTGGGGAGTAAACAGATCGTCAGAAGAAAGCGAACAAACACCGGAGAGCGAAACTTTATCTAACTCTCTCATCACCACGTATGCCTTAAGCGTTTTGATGTTCTTTGTTCTATTCTGGAGCGATTTGTCTAAGTAGAGGCGTAAAACACCATTACGCACCTCGCTGCGTACTTCGTTCATTATGGCATCATCGGCCTCAATCACAAGCGACTCAACGCTTCCCTTTGTTACGGTAATGTGGAACACACTTGAGGCATCAATTCCGGTAAAATTGGAAACGGGACGAGCCTCTTTTTTTTGGCCAAATGAGAACATGGTTATCATTAAGGCGATTGTTAAAAATACTGATTTTTTCATGAAATAATTATTAATTAATTGTTATATCTGTAGTATAGAGACGCTACAAAGATAACTTTGTTACAACAAAAATGGCTGTTTTGCGAAAAATATTTATATTTGCTCCGTTAAAAAATCACATTATGAGCAGAAGAACCATTATTGACCTGTTTGAAGAAGCAGCAAATTCGTTCACACACAACACCTTTTTGATGGAAAAAGTGGGAGCCGAGTGGCAAAATACCACTTTTGAACAAACACGAGAAACGGTCTATCGCTGGGGCGCAGGCTTGCAAGCGTTGGGCGTTAAAAAAGGCGACAACATTGCCCTTCTGTCCGAAGGGAGAAACGCTTGGATCATTGGAGAATTGGCCATTTTTTATGCCGGTGCCGTTAACATTCCACTCTCCATTAAGTTAGAAGAGAGTAACGATTTGTTATTCAGACTGATTCACTCCGATGCCAAATATATCATGGTTTCGGCCGGGCAACTCGCCAAAATCCGCAAGATCAAAGACCAACTTCCCAATATTAATCGTTTTATCATTCTCACTGATCTTTTGGACTATCAGGAAAAAGAGATCTCAATAGATGAGATTGCAACAATGGGGGAAAAGCGTCTCAAACACCACAAAGAAGAGGTGTTGCAAGTTGGGCAACAGATTAAAAACGACGATCCTGCCACCATTACCTACACCTCCGGCACCACAGCAGATCCCAAAGGAGTGATCCTCACTCACCGAAACTATACTGCCAACGTGGAGCAGTCGCTCACCTTGATGGATATTCCGCCCACCCACCGAACACTTATCATTTTGCCATTGGACCACTGTTTTGCACACGTGGTGGGTTTTTACATTTTTATGACGCGCGGGGCATCTGTTGCCACCGTACAAACGGGAAAAACGCCCATGGAGACATTAAAAAATATACCCATAAACATACAGGAGATCAAACCCAACCTTCTGCTATCAGTTCCCGCTTTGGCCAAAAACTTTAGAAAATCGATAGAACAGGGCGTAAAATCAAAAGGTGCTTTTGCCGCAAAACTCTTTAATTTTGGCCTCAAGGTATCGTACATCTATAACGGAAATGGTTGGAGAAAAGGAAGAGGATGGCGTTTTATTTTGTGGCCTCTGTTGCCGCTCTTTAATATCCTTCTCTTTTCCAAAGTGAGGATGGCTATGGGGGGAAAATTGGAGTATATGATTGGTGGAGGCGCGCTGTTGGACAAAGAGATGCAAGACTTTTATTACGCAATTGGGATGCCCATGTACCAGGGGTACGGCTTGTCGGAAGCCACCCCCGTGATTTCGTCCAACACCCCTCACAAGCACAAGTTTGGCTCTTCCGGAGTGATTGTTAAACCATTGGAGTTAATTATTAAAGATGCCGATGGTAACACCCTTCCTCAAGGCGCCCAGGGAGAGATTGTGATTCGTGGCGAGAACGTGATGGCGGGATATTGGAAAAACGAATCCGCCTCAAAGGAGTCGCTTAAAGATGGTTGGCTCTATACAGGAGATTTGGGATATGTTGATAAAGATGGTTTGTTGGTGGTATTGGGCCGATTTAAAAGCCTGCTGATTGCCTCAGACGGAGAAAAGTACAGTCCCGAAGGGATCGAAGAGACGCTCAACGCCTCTCCCTATATCTCTCAAATTCTCCTCTATAACAACCAAAGTCCCTATACCACAGCACTAATCGTACCCAACAAAGAGAATCTTAAGCACAAACTCTCGCACGAAGCATGGGGCAGTCAAGAGTGCAATAAAAAAGCTATCGACCTGATTCGCAGCACTATTGACGAATATCGCGGCCATGGTCGTCTTGCCGGAACCTTCCCCGAAAGGTGGCTACCCAGCACCTTTGCCCTGCTTCCCGAAGCCTTTACCGAACAAAACGGGATGGTGAACAGCACCATGAAAATTGTGCGCGGAAAAGTCGAAAAATACTACGCCAAGCGAATCGAACACCTCTATACTCCGGAAGGAAAAGATATATACAATCAGTTAAATATGAGCGCACTATCGTAATTTCCATTCTTTTTCTTTACAAAAAACAGGCCTATTTCAAAATAGTTTCTTACTTTTACCGCACAAACCAACACATTTTTTATATGCGTAAATTTATTCTATCTATCGTGGCGACAACAGCCGTAATGACCCTGTTGCACGCCGAAGGTTACCAGTTAAACCTCAACAGCGCCAAACAAGGCGGTATGGGTAATGCAGGGGTCGCCCTTAAATTGGGTGCCGAAAGCATGATCTACAACCCTGCCGGTCTTGCCTTTATCGACGGCAAAGCTCAATTTTCTGCCGGTGTTACTGCTATTAAGTCTTTTATTGACTATTCCAATGGAAGCTACAGCGAAAAAACGAACAACCCCTTGGGCACCCCCCTGTATGTCTATGCCGGATTCAAGATCTCCAACAACTTAGCGGCAGGCGTATCGTTGAATAATCCTGCCGGTAATTCGATCTTTTGGCCGGACAATTGGAAAGGAGCCATTCTTGTTCAAAATTCATCGCTTAAAGCATTTTCTGCCCAACCCACTCTCTCTTTCAAGTTTTTGGACGATATGTTAAGCGTGGGTGCCGGAGCCATGATTATGTGGGGAAACTTTAGCAACGTCAAAGCGCTAATACCTGTTAACGGATTGGCAGGCATTGGGGTGGCTGCTCCCCCTTATAAACCCTTTTTGGATAAATATTCAGATGTTGTTCCCGTTTCGGCTAAGCTCTCCGGCGATGCCAAAATGGGTGTAGGTTTTAATATCGGGGTGCTTTTTTCTCCTATTCCTGAACTTAGTATTGGACTCAGCTATCGATCCAAAGTCGATCTAAAAGTGGACGACGGCCAAACAGAAATCAACTATGTTGATCCTGAAATGAAGCAGTTTATCAGCGATCTGCCGGCTGCATTTGGCGTAGTTATTCCTCCGCTTGATAAGGGTCGTTTTGCTGCATCTATGCCCCTTCCCGCCAACTTTAACGCAGGCTTGTCCTACCATTTTTGCGATAACACATTGATAACTGCTGAAGTAGTTTGGGTCGGTTGGAAAGTGGCAGAAAAATTGGAAATACAGTACGACAAAGATGCCATGAATATCAAGAGCGAAGTGCCCAAATTCTACAAAAACACCCTTATCTATCGCCTTGGAGGACAATGGACTGCTTTCCCAAGTTTTGATGTACGCGCCGGCGTTTATTACGACACAACCCCCGTTGACAAAGATTTGTATTACAGCCCCGAGACCCCCGGCTCCAACAAACTTGCCCTCACCTGCGGATGGAGTTGGCGCCCCACAGGCGGCCTTTCGGTTGACTTTGCATTTGTTTACTCTCATGGAGGCGAAGTGACCGGAAACTTTACCGGATCGCCCTTTGCCGCCAACAATCCCTTTTCGGGCACCTACAAGGTACACGCCTTTTTGCCCTCTCTTGGATTAAGCTATACATTCTAGGTCTAACTATTTAGCAAAGAGGCTGTCCATAAACGGGCAGCCTCTTTTTTGGGTCTCATCTTTAGAAAAATCTGTATTTACACCGCTGTTGTACAAGCATCTACCAAATAGACAATCGAAACGTATGGAATTGAGGAGTTGGTGCTTAGTCCTATCTCGCACGTGCGGCTGTTGGAGTAGCCGATCTTGATCTGCTGTGCCTCTAATTGGGGACGAAGTTTACGCAGGGCATAACTGTTCAATTCGGGATAGGAAAAACCGCGGTCGCCGGCAAAACCGCAACAACCCACCTCCTGCGGGACCAACACGTGCGTAGAGCATCGCTGTGCAAGTCGTAACAATGTGGATGTCAACTGCATCTTGGTCATGGTACAGGTGGTGTGGATTGCAATGGGGGTGTCGATAGGATGGAACTTCAGACGGTCGGTGAGGAATGCTTCGATAAACTCGACAGGTTCATAAAGTTTCATCGATGTAATTTTTTGACGCATTCGGTAGAGGCATGGGCTTTGGTCACAGAGCACAGGATATCGTCCGCCTTCTGAGGCTTCCCATAAGGCGTGCTCCAACTCAGACGTTTTGCGGTCTGCAATGTCGGGCATACCTTTGCTCTCCCATATTGTTCCGCAACACATCTTTTTCATTGCTTTTGGATAGACTACTTGGTATCCTGCTTTTTGCAACAATCCCTCCATCAAATCGACCAAGGGCGTTTGATAGGGGCTTTTTTTCTCGATACCCATTGTTTGGTTGATGCACGATGGAAAATAGACTACTTTTGGTTTATTACTCTTATGTACAACAGGTTTCTTCTTTGGTTTATACCTTTTTGGGAGATACGGCGTCCACAAAGGCAACCCAAGCAAATGAATCGCTTTTCCCACTAATGTGACACACTTGCTGCCGATTACAATGTGAATCCAATTTGCCCACTTTAATGCAAAGCGTAAAAATGATTTAACCCATGCAAAGTGGTTGGCTACAAGCCATCCTGCAATCCACCCCACCCCGCCGGGGCGATTCCTCGCTTCGCGAATCTTATGGGTAAGGTGCCCCGTATTGATCTCCATGGGACAGGAGGCTGCGCAAAGGCCATCTCCTGCACAAGTGGCGTTGCCCCAATACTTGAAACCCCTTTTAAGCGCTTTTAGGCGCCGCCGATCTTCTCCCGTCTTTGTCAATCGGGTGATTTCCCTGTCAGCCACAATGCGTTGTCGAGACGATAGCGAAAAGCCCGAAGAGGCGCAATTGATTTCGCAAAAACCACATTCGATACATTTATATACCTCTACATCGGTCAATGGCAACGTTTTAAAGTTCTTGACGTAACAGAGGGGATCGTCGTTAAAAATGACACCCGGATTGAGGATATTTTTAAGGTCAAATAGATCCTTTATCCTCACCATCACCTCAAACGCCTCTTTGCCCCACTCGCGCGCCACAAATGGAGCCATATTACGTCCGGTGCCGTGTTCCGCCTTGAGCGATCCGTCGTATTTGTCCACCACCAAAGCGATCACATCTAACATAAGCGACTCGTAACGGAATACCTCATCCGGTGTATCAAACGACTGATTCAAAATAAAATGGTAATTTCCCTCCAAGGCGTGCCCATAAATGACGCCATCATCATAACCGTGACGGGTGATGATCTCCTGCAATTCTGCCGTAGCCTGAGGAAGGTGCTCTATATGAAACGCCACATCCTCAATCAAACAGGTAGTGCCAGGTGCCCGCATTCCTCCTACCGACGGGAATATCCCTGATCGGATTGCCCACCATACCCCGTACTCCTCCGGTTTGGTACTAAAAGCGTAGGGTGCTACCTTCTCAAAAGGATCAAGCATACGGTTCAATACCTCAATTTGCTCCTGCAATGCATTAGCTTTCATTGCCTTAGTCTCAATTAGCAGAGCGGTAGTTCCTTCCGGCAATGTTTTGAGTGAAGTGGGCATACCCACCTTATTCTCTACCGATCTCAATGCTTTGCGATCCAATAGCTCCACACCCGCCGCCGGCCCCTTCTTTAACACTTGTACCGCTCGGCAAGCTCCGTCCACAGAGGTGAAATAGACCATTGCACTCGCTTTGTGGGTCATATCTACTTCGGTGGTCATGGTAACTTCGGATAAAAAGGCCAATGTGCCCTCCGATCCCACCAAAAGATGTGTTATGATTTCAAAAGGATCTTGATACGTCACCAACGGCAACAGGTTCAATCCGGTAACATTTTTTATGCTATATTTATGCTTGATTCGCAACGTCAATTTCTCGTTGGCCAGCACATCATCTCGCAATCTGATAATCTCCTCAAGAAATTGTGGATGAGAGATTTCAAACGCCTTTCTTGAATCGGGATCGCCGGTATCCAAAACGGTTCCATCGGCAAAAATCAACCGTGCACTCAAAAGCACCTTGTCGCTATTGGCATGTGTGCCGCAATTCATTCCTGAGGCATTGTTCATCACAATTCCTCCAATCATTGCCGATTTTATGGAGGCCGGATCGGGAGAGAAGCGGCGTCCAAGTGGTTGCAATATCTCGTTGATCCGCTGCCCCGTAAGCCCAGGCTGCATCGCCACCACAGCGCCATGATCAATCAGCCTGTACCGCTCCCATTTATTCCCCACCACAACCAAAATCGAATCACTGATTGCCTGCCCCGACAAGCTGGTGCCTGCGGCCCTAAAGGTCAACGACACCCCCAATTCCCAAGCCCTCTTCATTATCAACGAAACTTCCTCTTCCTTCTCCGGAAAGAGTATCGCCTTAGGTATCAATCTGTAAAAACCGGCATCTGTACCCCACGCCAAACAACGCACCGGATCTGTTGCCACAGCGCCAAACGGCAACCGTAGCACCATCTCTTTGATAAACTTTTTTTGGCTATGGGTCATTGCGTTCATCCTACTCCTGCAACATATAATACAAATACTCCTCAAGTTGAGGCGCATTTACATCTCTCAATATCACCCGTTTGTCCTTATCCAACAGGTAGATATTGGGAATCGCACGTAAATCGTACAACCTATTATTCCTAATCGAAAGGGAAGCATCGTATCCATTGATCCAGTGTGCCGGAAACGTATTACGATACGACTCCCAAGCGACAAAATCATCATCAACATACATGGCCAAAATCTTCATCCTCCCACTATTGAACAACTCTTTAAACACAAACGACTCTTCAAATCCTTGCTGAATCTCCCCACACGAAGCGCAACCGGGGTTGTTGAAAAAGAGTATCAAAAATTCAGATTTGATACGGTGCATATTCTCTTTTTTTCCGGCACCCAAAGTATAGACAAAATCTGCGGCAATCGTTCCGGGACGATTTAAGTTCAATAGTTCCAGCTGGAACCGGGGCTGAATCTTTTCCAACTCGTCCAGTTGATGAGAGCCTACAACCCCTTCCAACACCATAATGTACAAATCTTCATTTCGCAAAGGAGAGTTGGGATCGTAGAGATATTTTTCAAAAAGAATTTGAAAAAATCTAAAAATCTGAATATTAGCTTGTGATTTATCAATTGTGCTTTGGAAAGAGGTGGCGGCTTCTTTTGGCATTACATGCTGCATAATACCCAAGTATTCAACAATGGCCTTTTCTATCACTTTTGGTTGGCTAATGTGAACAGTGTCATCAAAATCAAATAGATCCCAATAGTGCCTTGCCAAATAATTGGCCTGCTCCTGAGGGTCGATGATGATGGAAGGAACGGTGGGCAAAACAAAAGGTTTTGGCGTACGGGTCTGTTCTCCCCTACCACCGCCACCGCACGATGCAGCTACACAGCACGCTGCAATCGCGGTGAAAATAACGCTTCTACATAAATAAGATCGATTCATATAACAAAGATTTGGGTGCAAATATACATTTTATATCTCTATGTAGAACAAAATATTCACTATGCACAACAAAGAATCCCCTTTTTATGTTATTTGCATAATCGATGATGCAATTTTCATATTTTTTCAAAATCTTTTCTATCTTTGCTGAAAATTTCTCTCATGATCGCGCGTACCATTAAAGATCAATTGCTGCATTATGCAAACAAATACCCTGTTGTCACTCTTACGGGGCCGCGTCAATCCGGAAAATCAACTTTGTTGAACAACTGCCTTATTGACCATCACTATGTCTCTTTAGAAGAACCTGATGTACGTTATTTGGCCAAAAATGACCCTAAAGGCTTTTTACATTCTTTACCCCATAAGAGCATTATTGACGAAGCGCAGCATGTTCCCGATTTGTTTTCGTATATTCAAACCCTCACAGACAGGGAGAATAGACCGGGTATGTTTGTTCTTTCGGGTTCACAAAATTTTTTGTTGATGCAAAACATTACGCAAAGCTTGGCCGGAAGGGTTGCAGTGCTAAAACTTATGCCCTTTTCTTATCAAGAGCTAAGTGAGGCAAAATTAGCGCCAACAACAGCGGATGAAGTCATTTGGAAAGGCGGATATCCGCGTTTATACGATTGGAATTTGCAACCGAGTGAATTTTTCCCGCATTACATTCAAACATATGTAGAAAGAGACGTCAGATTGTTGAGAAACATCCCCGATCTATCTCTATTTATTCGTTTTATTAAATTGTGTGCAGGAAGAATCGGTCAGTTGTTCAACCTCTCATCTCTGGCAAATGAGTGTGGCATAACTACGTCCACGGCACAATCGTGGTTGTCGATTTTAGAAGCAGGTTATGTTCTTTTTCTATTAAAACCTTATCATAAGAACTTTAACAAAAGACTTACCAAATCTCCCAAACTCTATTTTTATGACACCGGTTTGGCCTGTTCATTACTCTCCATAGAATCCCCAAGCCAACTCAATCTCCATTATCTTAGAGGGGCGCTTTTTGAAAACTGGGTCATTCTCGAATATTTTAAGAAGTCTCACCATTTGGTTAAGGAGCCTCTGGCTTACTTTTGGAGGGATAGCAACGGTAACGAGGTCGATCTTTTGCTCGAAAAAGGAGATCATCTAGAAGCCATCGAGATTAAGTCCAACGACACCATGAATTCCACCCACTTTAAGGGCTTAGATTATTGGCAAAGACTCTCCGGAGCCTTGCCTGCTTCGTGCCACTTGGTTTATACCGGAGAACATAACTTTAATACAGCAAAAGGGAACTACATATCTTGGATAAAGTGGCCATTGGAACTGGAAACAATACATAAGTGATCACCATGCAAGACAATGTAGATTTATCCGCTTTTGGGGTTCCTGTTCCTGTTATGGGAGGATATGATCTTATCCCCCAAAACACTATTCTCTACCTGAGGGCAGACGGTAACTATACCGAACTGCACCACATTACTGAAAAAGACGACAAGAAAGTGATGACCAAAACCCTTTCCAGCAAAGGGTTAAAATTTTTTGAAGAAAAACTCTCCATGTATTCGTTTATGCGCATCCATGACTCTTACATTGTAAATCTCACAAAAATAATAAAATACACTCGCGAAGGCAAAGAGGGACGCGTGGTATTGTACAATGGAAAATCCCTTGTTGTATCGAGAACCCGCAAAAATCAACTTCTGGCCGCTTTTGGCCTTAAACCCGAAGAATAGGCTTATCACACAAAAAACGGACGGATTACACACTTATAAACATTCATATAGATTCACAACATATTTTTGCATCTGATTTCATAACAATAGAATAATATGGACAAAACAATTATTGGACTCGTGTCAGCTCTATCTACAAAAAAAACCAAGATACAAGATCAAGATTTTTTTGAATATGATGGTAAATTCTACCATACCTCTACGCCCGAAGAGTGGGATGCTTTTTCAATAGAAGAGAAAAAAGCCATTGGGAAACACGCAAAAGACCTTTTTATGCATAGCTACCAAAATGGAGAAGCACAGCTCTTTACAATTTCAACCCTTGTTGACGACTCTATGGACCTTAATACCGCTATCTTCATTGGCCGCGAAGAGGGTGTAGATTTTATTCAATGGAAAGGAGATCTTTACCCCACTTATCCTCGTGGGGAGTTTTTTTACGACGCGCCCATCGTTACAGAGGTCAAGTATGTTGAACCTATCCAAGGTTGTAACACCTTTGTCGACCATACCCAAAATGATGATTCCAACTTGATACTCACGGAAGACGCAGAAAATGAAATACTCGGCGCATCCAATTTCCATGATTCGGAAAATGAGTGGATAACAGACGCCACAGATGTTAGTGACAATGAAACCATTCCCGATTTTGACCCACATTCATTAGACAATGACAACCTCCTTTTGTAGTCATGCAAACCTTTAGATATAACATCGTCAGTTTTAGCCAGATAGGGAAACGTCTCCGGAACGAAGACCACCTTATTACCGGATCCATTGGCGACATCTCTTTCTTTATGGTGTGCGACGGTGTTGGCGGTCAAGCAAATGGTGACATAGCAAGTCGATTGGTTTGCCTAACCTTTCAAGACTTCTTTAAGGATCACGCCAATAGAGAGATCAACGAATCCTATATGGAGGAAGCGCTTGCTAAGATTCGGGTTGCCTTTGAAGCACACATCAGCCGGCATCCTAAATCACAGCAAATGGCCACAACCCTCACCTTAGCCATCCTGCACCCGGCCGGGGTCTCGATGTTTCATTTGGGCGACAGCCGCATCTACTACTTTCGCAATGGCAAAATCTGCTACCAAACACGCGACCACAGTTTGATCAATGAATTAATAGACAACAATATAATCACCACCGAAGAGGCTAATGGCTCAAACCAAAACCACATTATTACACGAGCCGTTTCCTCCATCTCTTCCCAGTCGGCACACCCCTCCTACCACCTTCAATCCGACGTACAAATCGGAGATACGATCTTTCTCTGCACAGACGGTGTAACGGAGAGTCTCTCTGCCGGTGCTCTTATCGACCTGTTTACAGAGCATCCTGATATTACGGATGCTGCGCATCAAATAAAATCAATATGCGCCCAACATTCAAACGATAACTATTCGGGGATCATTGTACAAATCAGTGATATGTAGCGGTATATGAGACTTTCTATAAACACTTCACTCCAAAACGGAAAATACCGGATCATTGAAATGATCGGCCAGGGGGGATTTGGCATCACCTACAAAGCCGAAACTTATGAAGTCGTACAAAGGACTTTGGGTGAAATGCGTATCTCTGTTCCTGTGGCCATCAAAGAGTTTTTTTTAAAAGACACCTGCTTTCGTAATCAGAATACCCGTTTTGTTGATGTTTATCCGGAAAAAGAGGCGCTCTTTGCCAATTTCAAAAAGAGGTTGTTAGAGCGCGAATCGCTTTTGGTATCTAAACTCCGCCACCCAACCATTGTAACGGTATTAGATGCCTTTGAAGAGAACAATACGGCCTACATGGTGATGGAGTACATCGAAGGGATCGACCTCAACAAAATTCTTGAGCAAAAAAAGCGACTCCCCTTGGAACTATCCCTCTTTTACGCAGAACAAATAGCCGATGCGCTTACTTATGCCCATCAAAACGGGGTGATCCATATGGATATAAAGCCGGCAAACATCCTGATTCTCCCGGAAGATCGTATAAAAATAATCGACTTTGGCATTGCAAAACACTATTCGATTGCCACACAGGAGAGTCTAAATAAAAACCCCACCATTGTGGGACACTCTCCTCATTATGCTCCTCCAGAACAATGCGTCAGTTTCTCAAGCGAGATTTTTACTCCCGCAACAGACGTATATTCCTTTGCAGCAACGCTTTATCAATGTATTACCGGTAATATTCCCTTTGAAGCATCGGCACGCATTCAAGAAGAGATGCCTTTGGTGCATGAATGTGTCCCCTCCATTCCGGAGCATATCGGTTTTGCCATTGCAAAAGCCATGACATTAAGGCGAAAGGAGCGGTTTCAAACAGTCGCTGCTTTTATGGAAGCTTGTAAAGAAACGGCTCCCGTTACTCTTTCGACCCCTCCGCTACCTAACGACCAACCTTCTGAAAATAATCAAAGTATTTCTACCAAAACTTTTTTGGAGCCCCCTTTGGGACAAAATGAGAAAAAAGAGCGCACTTCCCGCAAGGGAAACGGGTGGATTATTACCCTGTCGGCTACCGTAGTCCTGTTGATCTCACTTATCATGTTGTATCTGATTATCAAAAAAGATTTGCCAAAGGAGGAAACAACGCCAATGGTGTCCACATTGCCATTACAACAAGATTCGATTATTGTTCCCAAAACAGAACTTGTTACGACACCCGTTGTTGAACAAAATCCTGATCCACAGCCAAAGAAGGATCAACCTACCCAACCTGTTCGTGTTGCTGAAACAACAGATAAATCTCAAAACAATCCCCAAACCAATGCCCAAAAAGATTCGCTTGATCAGCTTAAGGCAGACGCCGAGGCTAAACAACTTCGCTTGAACAGGTACCAACAATATGACAAAAATTTAGGTTCCGATTATATGGTTGTACAGAAAGTCGCGGATAAAAAATGGGGAATAATTGATAGAGAAGGTTATGAACATATCGTTTTTAGCTATAAACAAGCATCGAGTTTGTTAAGGAATGGTTGTTATGGCCTGTTAAACGAGCAAAACGAGTGGGATGTATTTGACTCGTCTCTTGTAGAAATCGCCTCAAAGGTTAGTGATTTAAGTAGTTATCGATAATAACAATGTGATATATGCGAATCGTTTTTTTTTCTTTTGTGATACTCTTTTTTAGTCCCTCGATTTTTGCTCAAGACTATAAAAGTCGAGCTGATCTAAAAGTTTCGGAGGGCGATTACACCGGGGCCGCCGCCATGTACGAATTGTGTATGAGGCAAGACGATGAATGTGCGTTCCATCTTTTTATGCTGATTTATGAAAAGAAAATTGAACCGGAGTATTCGGAACAACTTGTTCAAATCATTCTTCCCCTTGCCCAAAAAGGGAGCGCAGAGGCGCAATATTATTTAGCGTCAATGTATAATCAAGGGTATGGGGTTGAGAAAGACGATGAAAAAGCGATTGAATGGTTTCGCAAAGCGGCACAGCAAAGCCATCAGGAAGCCATTGCGCACCTGAACACACTACAGAACAGCAACGTAACACCTGAAACAACACCCGTATTACTTGCCGACTCTTTGTCCACCATCACCGCAAGAATCATACCACAAACCCATACACCCACACACGCCTCTACAAAGGGACGGTTAAAAGCATCTCCCGGCTTCATAGCCGGTCTCAATTTTTCAGGCATCTCCGGAGCCGACTTTTCTCCCAAAATGAGGAACGGCTTCCACATTGGCGCTTTAACTAACCTGCGCTTTGGCTACCAAAATCAAAGTTCCCCGGGCATTTTTGCCCTGTTACCCCAAGTGCGATACTCTCGGTTAGGGTTTAAAATTGACGATACGGCCTGCAACCTTGATTACCTATCCGCCACCATCTTTCTTAAACTGTACGTTGTCTCAGGTTTACACATCCAAGCCGGACCTTACCTTGGCTACTTATTAGGCGTATCTCCCGACATTATTGCCATAAACGGACCCAAACTAATGTTCTCTGACTTAAAGGGTGGGTTAGACGCCGGGGTAAGTTTGGGAATCGGGTTTGACACAAAAGTGGGGTTCACCATGGGCGCCGGATATCTTTTGGGTTTGTCTGAATTGGCAAACAACTTTGCGTGGAAAAATAGAGTGCCGTCGGTCTCAATCGGATGGATTTTTTAAAAACAAAAAATAATGAAAAAGATTATATCAACCCTTTGTGTGCTGAGTGTCATTGCCACCTCTTGCAACAAAACTTTGGAAGTTAGAATATTATATTCATTGTCGGCAAGCCAGACCTCCATCTCTTTAGCAGATAACCAAACCACAACCCAAACAATCATCGTCACTACCGATGCAAATAGTTGGGACGCAACTACCGATGCTATATGGCTGACCATTAAAAAGGAAGATAATATTCTTACAATTACTCCTGTTGCAAACCCGGAAACAACGGAGCGTACCGCTACGGTCACCATTACAGCCGCCACTGCGCCTCCTGTTACCGTTACCGTTATCCAAGCCGGCAGATCCTTTGAGCAGTTTGGCAATAACTTAACTGCCTCAAGCGTTTATGGAGGCGGGACAGGTAAGGAAGATGACCCTTACCTGATCTATACTGCACAACAACTAAAGAAATTTGTATATGATGTAAATAGTGGCAAAAGCTATGCAGATACTTATTTCAAGTTGATGACCCACATTCATGTAACGGCCGATGAGTGGGTACCCATAGGGAACGGCACAAATGCTTATTTCAATGGCAATTTTAACGGGAATAACCATATCATTAGCGGAACGCTCAAATCAAGTGATTATCGTTTTTTTGGTTTTTTTGGAGTGCTTGGAAGCGGTTCAGTCTCCTTCACTATTTCTAATTTGATCATCGAAGCCAACATAATAAATGAAAGCAATTTTTCAACCGATAACTTTGTTGACTCCTATACCGGAGCTATTTGCGGATTCTCCGGATACGCCGCTAATTCATACGTTGTAATCAGCGACTGTGTCATTACCGGAACAGTGACTGGAGGAAATAGTGGATCAAGCTCTACCGGAGGAGTTGCCGGCTCCAACAATACTCGAATCCAAAATTGTGTAGTTTCCGGTCATGTCAATGGAGGAAAGTGTTTAGGAGATTTTGGAGCATATACCGGAGGGATAACAGGTATTCACAGCGGAGAGATAGACAATTGCGAGGTACTTTCTTCTGCAAGTGTAACCGGTGGTGATACAGATTATTTTTCCCATACAGGTGGAATTGCCGGAATGAGTAACGGTATGATTACCAACTGTACAAATCGTGCAGCTGTTACAGGACGACACACAGTAGGAGGCATTGTGGCACAAAATGGATTTGTTATGGGTGGAGAAGTACACACCAGCTTGAATACGGGTGATGTGTCTGGAGGCAATAATTCTACCGGCGGGTTAATTGGTGTGAATAATAACACCGCTACCACCCATATTTACTCCTGTAGTACCAATTTGGGTAAAGTAAACGGCGATTCGGCAAAAGAGAGCAACCAAGTGGGCATCGGAAAAGGAGTAGAGGCGTGCCCCGATGAACACACAAAACGCTAAACTTTTATTTGAAGGATATACAATCATAGGCTTCCTATCCGTCAAAACACCCCTTTCAACCCCTCTTTTGGCCTCAATACACATCCACACTAGATGGCGTTATGGTATTGCATAATTTTGTTTTCAGAAAAACCTTTTAAAAACATTTTTAAATTATTATCTTATGTCAAACTTATCCGAAACCTGGTCAAAATCAACCACCGCCATCTTTAATGGCGTATTGCTTTACTCTCTGGGAGGCATCCTGCACCCCATTTTTAATTTTATTAACTCAACGGCGTCAACCGTAAATACGCTCTCCTCATTTGCCCAAGGCAACTTTTCAAGCGGTGGCCCATCGGCACTTTCCATTATTTGCAAAATACTGATTGCAGCCATTATATTAGGCTACTATTTGTATCTGAAAGGACTTAGCGACTTTGCCAAAATTTTAGATTCTACCGACA
Source organism: Prevotellaceae bacterium (assembly GCA_031281125.1). Taxonomy (GTDB): domain Bacteria; phylum Bacteroidota; class Bacteroidia; order Bacteroidales; family UBA932; genus WRBG01. Next base: position 27,440 of record JAITFU010000135.1, read on the forward strand.
GTACGGCTGTTGGTACAATCCGTTCTGCAACTATAGTCATATTGATTGGCTGGGTGTTATCTTTTGTTTTTGGATTTCTTCCTTTTGTCGGCTTTGTAGGTCGCCTGATTAGCGGGATTTTATGCCTGATCGCCTATATTATGATGCTGCAAGGGTATTCAACACTAAAAAAATCATCCACTTTTCCGGAACAAGCCCGCAAGGGAGCATCCTCGTTATTTACAGCCATAGTTCTGTTGCTATGCGCAATCATTATTGGCTTGATTCCATTGATTGGCGGTATCCCCAGTATGATATTGAATATTATCGCATTTATTATGGTTCTTAGCGGTTGGGCTAAGATAAAAAATGCAGTTGCCAACCCGACGACGACAATGAACAATCAATAATAAATCTCTTTAAACAATTATGAAAAAATTAGCAAGTATTATCGTATGCACCCTCATCAGTATGGGAATTTACGCACAGCAACCAACAAACTCTCCTTTCAATTGATGTGCGTGATTTTTTACAGGTAATGGTTTATCCTGCCCCAATA
>JAITFU010000147.1 GCA_031281125.1 Prevotellaceae bacterium
AAACAGCGCAATCACAACAGTTACACTAAGTTCGAATGCGACAATCAGGGCAAACTTTCAGCAAACAGGCGTACTGACAATCGACCGAAATCCAATAGCCGGTGGGACCGTTACTCCAGCAAGCGGACAAAGTCATGATGTCAACACACCAATCAGTATAACAGCTACGGTAACGAGTGGTTACAGATTTCTCAACTGGACGGTGACGAGCGCGAGCGGTACTGCGACATTCGCTAACGCCAACGACGCGGTCACAACGGTCACTTTAAGTTCTAATGCGACGATTAGGGCTAACTTTTCGGCCCCCGTCACACTAACGGTCAACCATAGCCCAACGGCAAGTGGTACAGTGACCCCGACATCCCAATCGGGTATCACAGTGGGAACACCAATCAACATATCAGCTACCGCGTCGAGCGGTTACGAATTTTTCAACTGGACGGTGACAAGCGGGACGGCGACATTCGCTAACGCAAACAACGCGGTTACAACGGTTACTTTGAGTTCAAACGCTACGATTAGGGCTAACTTTCAGTTGATACCGCCAACACCCGGTAGTCAATTTAATCCGAACGTAACGTATGGTTCGTTTACCGATTCTCGTGATAGTCGTGTTTATCGTACTGTGAGAATTGGTAACCAGACTTGGATGGCGGAGAATTTGAATTGGGCGGGTGACGATGGCAATCTTGGTGCTTGTTACAATAATAGCGCAAGTAATTGTAATTTTTATGGTCGTCTTTATAATTGGAATACTGTTATGGCCGGTTCTCCCAGTTCCTCTACAAGTCCTAGCGGTGTTCAAGGTATTTGTCCTTCTGGTTGGCATGTTCCCAGTGACGCAGAGTGGACGGCTTTAACTAGTTTTGTTGGGTCTAACGCTGGTACGAAATTGAAGTCTACGATTGGTTGGAATTCAGGTGGTAACGGTACTGACGATTTCGGCTTTTCGGCTCTGCCCGGCGGCAACGATAACGGTAGTGGCAATTTCCGCAATGTCGGCTACAGCGGCTTGTGGTGGAGCGCCACGGAGAACGACGCGAGCAGCGCGTGGAACCGGGACATGGGTTCTGGCTTCAGCAGTATGTTCAGGGGCTCGAGCATCAAGACGGGCCTGTTCTCACTAAGGTGCCTCGAGGACAATGCGGCCCCGTGATAGCGTAGCAATCACGGAGCCGCCACCGCGAGCCGCGTTTTTTGCGGCACGGGGTGTGAAAATTGTTTATTATGAAATAAAAATTGTAATTTACCTTGAAGCTTAACTTTTACAGGAGTGATTATGTCTGATAATATTAAGGAAAAAATAGAGTATCTTCAGTACTGTCATAAAAATATAGAGAATCAAAAAAACTTTATTTATACAAGAGCTTCTATTCTTATAGCTGTAATGGCTTTTGTTATTACAGGTTTTTTACAGATCATATCGGAAAATTCCATATCGGAAAATTCTGTTATATCAATTATAACTATTGTTAAGCCGATTATAACTATTGAAATTAATTGGCTTATAGGTTTGTTTTTGCTTTCCTTTTTGTATACTACGTTTTGGGCAATAAAATCTTTGTTTCCATTAGAGATCAATCCTCTTCGTAAATTTTTAAATAGAAAGAAGAGTGATGGTATAACAAGTACAAAGCTAGAGAATGAAAATGAAATGGTATTTACAACGTTTGTATATATTGCAAATTCAGCTAGATCTAAGTTTACAGATATGGTAAATGAATTAGATGATAGAAAAATTCTTGATCAATTAATTCGCTCAACCTACAATGTGTCTGACATTACAAAACAACGTTACGGCTATTTAAAAAAAGCGTGTATAGGATTATGTTCAAGTATAATTATACTTGTTATTGCAATTTTAATCGGCTAAATTCTAAAACAATTATTACAAAAGGGGTGAAATTATGCAAGCAGCATATACTTTCTGGATAATCGGGCTGCCATCAAGCGGAAAGACCACTTTGGCTTCATCCGTATGCGAAGAGCTTGGTTTGATACATTTGGATTCCGATGAGACAAGAAGTTTTTTAATTCCCAATCCCTGTTTCAAACAAGAAGAAACAGAATTTGTTTACAGAAGTTTAATATTTACCAGTAACATTCTCAATAATAAAGGCCACAACGTCATAATCTCGGCAACCGCACATTTGAAAAAATACAGAACCTTAGCTAGCGCTACAATTGGTAATTGCAGAAATATATATATCGAATGTCCGATAGATGTTTGTGAAAGCCGTGACGTTAAGGGATTATATAAAAATTCAAGAAATGGGTCAATAAAAAGTCTTCCGATAAAAATCATCGGGAAAAATGATGATTATGTAAAAAAGCATTATAAGGAAGTTGATGTCTATGAATTGCCTGAACAGTTCGATTTATTAATAAACAGTTCAATTTTAAGCGTAGAAGAGTCTGCCATATTATTAAAAGAATACATCAAAAAAACGCTAAATTCTGTGTAAGCGCATCGGTTTGGGGATAGTTTTTGTTGATAGGCACGAATAAAACAGTCTAAAGCGGTTGTCCGGTATCGTCAAATTTTATTGTTTGATGGGAAGAGACTGTCCTAAATTTTGTGTAAACCTTTTGTCGGTAGTTTGTGCCTTTCGTTATTCAAAACCCCACCATCACATCCAGTATTTTCTTACCCTCGTACTCCACCCAGCCGATTTGCGGTTTGCCAACATTTTGTTCCTTGCGAAAATCAAAGGTGACTAAATAGCCGACATCCTTGTTTTTGCTGTTCAGGTATCCGGATAATTGTTCGTATGCTTCCTCGTGCGCGGCTTCGCCGTACCAGAGTTTCAGTTCAACTATGAACTGCTCGGTGAGGTAGTCTATAATAACGTCCGTTCTTTCGCCTTCTCTTGTTTCGCTCTCCAAATGGTAGAAACCGATGCTGTTCAGGTATGGTTTTAGATAGGTTATAAAGAGCAGGCGGCATTCTCTTTCTAAAAATTTGATGTCTTTGTTGTTGTATATCTCATAGTAATGGTTCGCGAACTTTTCTAAGAAAAGGGGCATATCAAAACGATTATTGCCGGTTACTAATCTGATGAGCGAACCCGATATTATCCCGTTACCGTTTTTCTGGGCGTTCCTTTCCGATACAAAATAATTCGTAATTCTGACTTC
>JAITFU010000088.1 GCA_031281125.1 Prevotellaceae bacterium
GACACAGAGTTTTTTATCAAATAGGGTTGGAGTTTTATAAATTCATCGTTCTGTAAGTCAAGAGGAAGAAAAAAATCGGGGTGCATATAGGTGCTGATATCATTGTCGAGATTGTCATATTCACCTTCATACCAATCTTCATACACTTCGAGCAATCTTCCTGTAAAAATTTGTGAAAAATCTAAATGAAGATCGTAATAATGATTAAACGCAAGAATGGTGTGGGGGATGGCGGGATAGTCAGAAAACTTGGTTTTTGCAAAAGCGGCAAAGGCGGCTGGTAAGTCATAAGCCCCTCCTCCGGCGTGTACTTCTTTTATTTTCACTTTATCGGCATGATGGGTTTCGTAGTATTTTTGGGTGGACAACGCCGCAGAACCTCCCAAGGAGTATCCCATAATGATGGTTTCTGCAGGAAGTGCATACCTAAATTCATCCCAAAGAAACTGAGCGGCAGCACAACGCATATCGTAAGCAACCCTTCCCGTATTTTCGGTCATCAAGAAAGGCGGTATTACTTGGTCCTTGCTTACGCCAAAACCAAGAAGATCAGGTAGAATCACGGTATAACCTGCCATCGCCATCAAACCTTCGGCTGCATACATTTCGACACTCGCTCCATCTCCGCCCAAGCGTGCAATGGGCAGGGCATCAACAACGCCTTTACTCTTTCGGTTTATGGGATGAAACACCAATCCGGAAGCCAGAACAGGCTTTCCATTTGGATCAATCGTTTCGTATTCGATTGCGGTGACTCTAAAGATCAGCTTGTTGTCTAAAAAGAATACTACTGGAGCAAATGACTCTAATCCATCTTCATACTTTCCCAGATCGTACTTACCTGTATTCATCGATTCGATTACTCTGTAATACACAGGTTCCGGCAAGTACGCATCCATTTGCGTACAGCGCGTAAAAACAGCGCCAAATAACAAAAAATAAAGCAAACGTTTCATATAATATGGTCTTTTATAATAATTTGGCAATTTTCCACTCTTGATTCTCCTTTACCATTGTCAGGTTCCCCGGTTTTTGGGTGACAATATCAGGAAAAATAATCGTGTAAAAAACAACAGCGCTGTCTTTTCTCGAATTAAGATTGACACTGTCGATGGTAAAATGATAGGAAGAGAGATCGCTCCGATATAGCTCCTGTGCGGCTTGGGAGACACCTCCAATGGTTTCGGCATTCCGTTCAATATCCGATTTAAGTTGAGATCCGGGAAGGCACATGGAGAGAATCTGATCATAATCTACATTAAAAAAAGCAGTTAAAAACTTTTGTGCCACCTGTTCCGGTTGAGGCTCGGTAGCACTATTGCAAGAAGCAATAATAAAGAAGATAGCGATGAAGGAAAAAAAACGTTTCATGTTGTTATATAATTAAATAAGTTTTACTATGGTGATGCCGGCGCCGCCACGCTCCACGTGGTCATCGCCAAACGAGGCTACACCGCCAATGGTGCGCAAATATTTTCGAATCTCCTCCCGCAAAACGCCGTTTCCTTTCCCGTGTAGAATGGAGACTTCTCCAATCCCAACCATCAAAGCGTCATCAACAAAGCGGTTTACGGTATCTAATGCGTCGTCCAAACGTTGACCACGTATGTCAATCGAGGGCTTAAAGTTGAGGCGACGTTCCGACAGACCAAGCGATTGCTGGGCATTTGGCGCCGGAGCAGAAGGTTGAAGCGCACGGTATTCATTTAGAGAGAGTCTTTCCAATTTGTCCACTGGTGAAGTGGTCACCATCTGCCCAAAACCGATGGTCGCTATTTTCCCTTTGAGGCGAACAATCTCTCCGGCAAAGGAGCCTTCTTTTACGCGAACTATGTGGCCAATTGCAAAAGGAAGTTCCGTAACAGGCTTTGATTTTGACGCTTCTGCCTTAGGAGCCAATGCTCTAAGCGCCGCTTTCTCTGCCCTGCGCTCTTTTCGCTTGCGAATTTGCTCCATTTTTTGCGTTATTTTGATATCGACATCGGAATCGGCTTCTCGTTCCAACTCCTCTTTAAGTCCGTCAAGTTGATTCCTTGCCTCTTTGGTGCGCTCTTTATTTGCTTGACTCTCCTTTATCTCTCGTATCACATTTTCAATCTGCTTGTTAGCGCTATTTACAATCCGTTTTGCCTCCTCCTTTGCTTCCAAAATGATGCTTTTGCGCATCTTGCTGATCTCTTCAAGTTCCGTTTGGTATTTATCTGTGATCTTTTCGAGCGTTTTGTCGGTCTGTTTAATACGTGCCAACTTTTCTTCTAAGTTTCTCCGGTTGCGCGCAATCCCTTTGAGGTTCTTCTCCAAATCTACAAAACCCGATCCGGCGTGTGCCTCCGCTCGTTTGAGCAGCGGCTCAGGAAGGCCGATTTTACGTGCCAACTCAAAGGCAAAGGAGTTCCCCGGAACGCCCGTTTCGAGTTTAAAAAGGGGACGAATATTTTGCACATCAAACTGCATGGCCCCGTTGAGGACGCCTTTACTGCTTGTGGCATAAAATTTTAGATTGGTATAGTGGGTGGTGATCACGCCAAAGCAGCCGCTCTGCTCCAACTGCTCCAAAATCGCTTCTGCAATGGAGCCGCCGGCGGTGGGTTCGGTACCGGCGCCAAATTCGTCAATAAGCAAAAGAGAACTTGGTGTGGCCTCTTCCAACGACTTCTTCATATTCAACAGGTGAGAACTATATGTACTAAGGTCGTTTTCAATTGATTGCTCATCTCCTATATCCATAAGGATCGATGAAAAGATCCCCATTTCGGAGCTTTCCGATGCGGGAATCAGCAAGCCGCACTGGAGCATATATTGCAGCAGTCCAACGGTTTTTAGGCACACCGATTTTCCTCCGGCATTGGGACCCGAAATGAGCAAAATGCGTTTTTCCGGCGTAAGTGCAAGACTTAACGGAACAATCTCTTTTTGCTCCTTTTTAAGGGCGGCTTGCAGGATTGGATGTCGCGCCTTTTGCAGTCGGACGCCCGGCTCCGGAAGCAACACGGGACATCCCGCCTCCATCTGAATGGCTACAAGGGCTTTGGCGCGAATAAAGTCAATTTCGGCCAAAAAGTCTGCAGAGGCGATCAATTCGGGGGCGTATGGGCGTAAAAAGTCCGAAAAAGCGATCAATATTTTTACGATTTCGCGCTGCTCGGCAAAACGGAGTTCACGCACCTGATTGTTAAGTTCCACGATCTCAAAAGGTTCTATAAACGAGGTCTTACCGGATGCCGATTCGTCATACACAAATCCTTTGACTTTTCTTTTGTTTGCAGACGCCACCGGAATCACCATCCGCCCGTCTCTGATGGAGACCGAAGCCTCCTCGTCTGCTAATCCCTCTTCTTGCACGCTTCGCAGTATGGCGTGAATCCGTTTGGACATCGACTGCTCTTTTTCTCTGATCGAACGCCTAATCTCTTGAAGGGCAGGCGATGCGTTGTCTCGAATCTCCCCAAACTTATCTAAAAGCAACTCTAAACGGCGTCCCACTTCGGGATAGAGTTGTACCGTTTGGGTCAGAGAGCGAAGTTTTGGGTAAGCCCCCTCTTTGGCCTTTTCAAAAAAACGAACCACGCCCCGCAAAGTGTGCTGCGCAATTTGTAACTGCACCAACGAATAGGTATCAATAAAATAGACAGGACTATCTAACTGTTTCAAGAAATGGAGCGTATCGGCAAAACCGGTGTCGGGAAAGCTGTTTTCGAGCATACAAATTGTACGCATCTCGTCGCAAAGCAGCAGGCGCTGATGCAAAAGTGCAAAATCGGAACAAAAAGAGATGGCATCGACTTTTTCCCTTCCGGCACAAGAAGCGCAGCGTTCAGCTACAGAGCTCCTTATTTGGTCAAATCCTATTTTTTGTTCAAGATGTTTCATAAACGGGGCAAAGATACAAATAGATACGATATTCCCCTATTGTGGTTTAGAAAAATAAGTCTATCTTTGCAGACCAAACTTGTGTAAATTCCTAACTTTGGTCTATAAAATTGAAAAAATGAAGCTTATTAAACGAATTGATTACATGAATAAGCTTATCGGATTGCGCGATAAAAATCTGATAAAAGTTCTAACAGGTGTGCGGCGTTGCGGAAAATCTACCGTAATGCAGATGTTTCGCGACCACTTGATTGCCGATGGTGTTGATGAAACCCGAATCATTTTTTTAAATTTTGAGGATTTTGAAAACCGCAAATGGCTAAACGATTTTGAAAATTTGTATTATCATATTATTAATCAATTAGATTTGTCAAAATCTTGTTACGTTTTCCTTGACGAGGTGCAGCAAGTAAAAGAATTTGAACGACTTGTGGACGGGCTGTATGTAAAATCAAATATTGATGTATATATCACAGGTTCAAACGCTTATTTGCTTTCAAGTGAATTAGGAACGTTGTTGACGGGTCGGTATATTTCCATTCACATTTTGCCGTTTTCGTTTAAGGAATTTCTTTTGATGCATACTGATACCTCCCGCACCGATCTATTATTTGCAAAATACATTGATACGGGAGGAATGCCGGGTATTTTTGAATTGCCGGAAGATTCCATTAATAATTACATTCAAGATGTTATTCAAAGCATTATTCAAAAAGATGTTTTGGTGCGAAATAAATGGCGAAACGAAGATCATTTTTACAAAACAACAACATTCCTTTTTGATTCTATCGGCTCAATTATTTCTCCTAAAAAAATTACGAACACCCTTAAAACCAACAACAGAATTTCTCTTTCTCATAACACAGTTGAGAATTATATCAATGCTTTGGTAGAATCATTTATGTTTTATAAGGTAAAGCGTTTTGACCTTCGTGGCAAGGGACTATTGTTAACACAAGAGAAATATTATACCGTTGATTTGGGCTTAAAGAAGAATTTTCTTGGCGATAAAAGCAATCTTGACTTGGGACATAATTTAGAAAATGTTGTCTTTCTTGAATTGTTAAGACGTGGGACTCAGGTAAATATTGGCAAATCAGGCAACACGGAAATTGATTTTATCGTAAGAAAACCGGATGGCGACAGAGAATATATACAAGTGGCTTGGACGGCAAAGGAACAAAGCACTTTTGAACGGGAGATGCGACCGTTTGAATTGATAAGAGACTTCAATCGTCGAATTTTACTTACGACCGATGTTGAACCTGTAACAACGTATAGAGGCATACAAAAAATAAATGTAATAGATTGGTTGTTGGGAAATTAACATTGGTTTTAGTAAACAGCAAACCTCACCACTTCATCCCCGTTTCAATGGCAATCCTCAGTTCGGTAATGCTGCTGATTTTTTGAATATTTCCCCCTTGCACAACCGAAATGCCGCCGGTCTCTTCCGATACCACAAGTACCAAAGCGTCTGTCTGTTCGCTCAGGCCCACAGCGGCGCGGTGGCGCATCCCTAAGTGTGCGGGAATATTGGGATTGTCCGAAATAGGGAGGGTGCATCGTGCCGCAGCCACCCGTTCCAAAACAATAAGCATGGCGCCGTCGTGCAACGGAGCGTTTTTAAAGAATATGTTCTCTATCAGGCGGCGACTCACCACCGCGTCAATGGCGTCTCCCGTTTCGGCAATCGACTCAACTGATGAACTCCGCGCCAATACAATAAGCGCCCCTGTTTTGGTTTCGGACATTTTGCGGCAGGCATGAGTCAGTTCATCCAAACACCACAAACTCATTCCTTGTGATTTTTTTCCAAAGAGCGCATTCAACCATCCAAAATTTGTATAACGCAATCCCAACCGCAACAAGAAACGACGGATTTCCTGTTGAAAAACAATAAAGAGCGCCAACACCCCCACACTCATCACCTGCCCCCATAGCGCAGTAAGCAGATTCATCTGCAATGCTTTTACTATCAAATAGATGAAGTAAAAAACGATAATGCCAATAAAGATACTCATGGCAGCCGTTCCACGTATAATCTTAAAGGCCTGATATATGATGAGGCCCACAAGCAAAATATCGATCACATCGATCACCCCAAAGTGAATGAAGTCAATCATGGCAATGAGTTTAATCGTGCAAAGGTACAAAATTACTACTCTATATAAGCAATGGTGGCAATATATATCTTACATCCGGACGCTTTGCACAGCTCCGCCGCACACGCTTGCAATGTGGCTCCCGTTGTCAACACATCGTCTATCAAAAGAATATGCTTCTCCTGAATCCGTTCCGGAGCCGCCAAAGCAAATGCGCCGGTAATGTTTTTTTGACGCTCCTCCCTATTGAGCAACGTTTGGGTTGCCGTATGGCGGATACGCTTTAACGCACCCGATTCCACGCACCAACCGGTCACTTCTGCAATCCCTTCTGCAATGACAAAACTCTGATTGTATCCCCTTTTGCGCTCTTTTTTTGGATGTAGAGGCACAGGGACAATAATATCAATATTTTGATAAATAGTCGATTGAATCAATTCAGAACCAAACCACCTCCCCAACTCTTGGCCAATTTGAGGCTCACCTTTGTACTTTAACCGATGCAGCAATGGGTGGTAAGCGCTCTCTTTGGTATAACATAGATAGGCGCAGGCGTGTGTAATCGCCACCTCTTTCCAATCATCAAAGAGCGTGGTGACGGGGTTCTCTTCTCTTGCCCAAAAACCCGATCTGGGCAGATCGGAGAGGCACCCCAAGCAGAGCAGTTTTTCGCAAAAAATCAGCGATTTGCCGCACACCGCACAGAGGCGTGGGAAAAAGAGTGAAAAGAGTTGGGCGATCATAGCCACAAAGATCGCTTTGATCCCTATATTTGCATCGGCAAAAAAACAATTTCTACTCCATCCCTATGGAAAAACGCATTGTACAATTTTTAAAAAAACACCACGTCTGCACCCTGGCCACTTGCCAAGATGGTCAACCATGGTGTGCATCCGTGTTTTATGTGTTTATAGAAGAAGAGGATGTGTTGATTTTTACTTCCGATCCAACGACCCGCCACATTTCTGAGGTTTTACTCAATCAAAAGGTGGCGGGCGCCATAGCGGTGGAGACGGAAGTGATTGGATGGATTCGAGGCGTGCAATTCAGCGGCATTGTAACGGAGCCATCAGATCCGGAAGTTAAGAAAAAAGTGCGCAAAATCTATCTTACACGATTTCCATACGCGATCCTCAACAGTTCTCCACTGTGGATATTAGAACTCCACGAGGTAGTATTTACCGACAATCGGTTGGGGTTTGGGAAAAAGTTGAGGTGGAGTCGATCTTGCAAATTGTTGTAATCTCCTCTATCATATCCAACGCTCGTCGTTTATGAAGTCCGACTTTTTCTGCTACGGCGATCATGTCGCGGGCGGTGGGTTCGCCGTTATGGTTTACGGTGGTGGTGTGGAAACCGTTAAAACCGCCGCTTGGCAAAAGATCATAGGCGGGGGCGCACTTCCACTCATTGTGTATCAACTGAAAAGAAAAGTTTTTTGCATGGTCGTCACGATTACGGATCACCACATTAAAGACCATTTGGCGAAAAAGCGCATACACCTCTTCCATATTTTTGGTGAGGATCAGGCACAACTTTAAGAGTTCTATGTAATCAAGACTCGGAATGCGGTAGTCTGCATGGAGCATTCCCGCAACGCTTACCGTGTGGATTTTTCCAAAAGGCGCTCTGTCAAATCGTTTTACAGCAAAGTATTTTCCATTCAACAACCTTGTTTCCGGCATATTGATGCCACACTTTTTGGCAAGCTGGGAGTAAACATACTCTTTTTGCCCTATATCGTTTGGGTCTAAAGTGGATTTAAATTTTACAAGCCACTCATCTCCATCTATGGATACAAAGACTTTTGGTCTTGCGCCACCTGGCGAACCTCCGTATTTATACAATGTATCAAGTGCGCTACTGTCATAGTCACAAGCAAGCACTTTTTGTGCCTCTGTTGCCAAATGGTCAAGATCAACTGCTTCGTCAACAGCTAATTCGCTATAGTCCGGCAGGTACGTCAATGCGCCACGCCCTACTTTTCCTACCAACGACAACCTCTGGAGAAGGGTGAGTTTTGACGGATTTATCCTCTTTCTCTTAAGATATCTGTCAAGAATCAAGCTTCCCCAGCCATCCGGTAAACTGTCGTCAAATACCCCGAATCCTCCATGGAAAGGAGTTCGTTTGGCCACAAACAGGCCCGATTGCAGAGGTAAGCTAAGGGGAGCAATGGAGACTCCCGTTGCAATATATGAGGGATCGTACTCAAACGCGCAAAGTTTTTCGGGCGTTAAAGCGATTCGCCCTACCTTTGTCCCATTCATGGACACTTCAACAACTTTTACGTCATTCATTTCTTGACCCCCTCACTCTTTTTTTTACCTCTTCCAATTTCAACAGTTCGTCTAAACTTTTGTACGACTTTTTAGTGAATAACTGCAAAAGAGCATCGGTATCGTCCAATGCAATCGCGCACAAAACAAGGTTGCGGAGCGTAACTGCTCCCGAAGATTCCAATCGGCGATAGGCGTCGAACCCTATTCCAGCCCGTTTGGCAAAGGCCTTTTGGGTAAAATTCAGCTCTAACCTTCTCTCTTTAACCCTTTTGGCAATTCCTTTAAGAATCTGATTGAGTGAACGAATCTTAATTGTGTCAATTTCCATAATTATTTTGATATATTATAATTATTGTGTGTAAATACACAATTACAAAGATAAGAAAAAATATCGACAATTTTGGTCATCGATCAAAAGTTGTAAAAAAAGAGGCTGAACAATATGATGAACAGCCTCCCATTTGATCATGCTTGAATCAGTTAATGGTAATTAGTCCAAATTGCTCCCATCGGGCATGCCGCTTGAGCATTTTTCACGAATCCTGTATCTTCATTTCCAGTAGGCCATGCGACTCCATCATAAAGCACAAAATTATCAGGAGCTTC
>JAITFU010000098.1 GCA_031281125.1 Prevotellaceae bacterium
GGGGAGAGTTACGTACCGGAAATTCACCTCCCGCCACGCCATAATAGGGACTTGGATTAACCGGGTTTCCCACATCTCGATTCCACCAGTGCAGATTAAAAAAGCTGGAGGTGGTACGGTCACTAAAGGTGCTGTTTTCAGCTCCGGTGGGCATCCTCCAAAGTTGATTGTCTATGTCGTCGTATGTTAACGAGCCTGCCGCTGTGGTCTTTATATAGTTTAGATCAAGTCCCACCAAACGGCACGGGTCGCCTTTTCCCTGCTTTACATTAGCGACCGTGTGGTAACCGGCATCTATAGTTGCTAACGTGTTGTTATAGGGAATACCCACCCAGTTTGCGATGGGAGAGAGTGTCCAAGGGATGTCCTTAGAAGCGGTAAAGGTGGTGGTGATGGCAGAAGCAGGAGGCATCAGGTTCTTGTTTTTGGCATCGTCTCCGGAAAAAATTCCCACTACGCTGCCGTGCTTAAAGTAGAGGCCGGCGTCTCGTGGTTCGTAAGTGATGATGTATCGTCCCGTTGGAAAAGCAACGCTTGGCCACTCCCACGTTACGCGGGCGGCTCCGCCGCCCGTTGGAACAGGCGTTGTTTGGGTACCGGAGACGGTAGTAGCGGAAAAAACCGGAGTGGCGTTACAACTGTTTGTCGCCCCCACGCGATAGTGGTTGGCATTGACTCCTACGTTCAAAACCGGAGCCTGATAAGTGTTTGTTGTTGTGGTGGATAGCGGTAACCATCCCGCTCCGCTGTTGACCTCCCAAATATAGGTAACGTTTGTAACAAAAGAGGGATATAGATTTGTTGCGGTGAGTGTTACCGTTGCGCCCACCGGTAGAGTGGAGGAAGAGGCTTGGATCAAAATACCCGCCACCGCCACGCAAGGATCAACTACGCAACGGACAGGAAACCCAAAGCATCGATTAGAAGTTGATAGTTGAAAAACACCGTTATCGGTCAGGTGTAAGCTCCATGCAAAGAGGTTGTCTATGGACGACCGCAACCAGTAAAACCCACCATTACCGGCATCGGTTAACGACCCGTTAAAGTTCCGCGCGCCCGATGCGGGTAAAAAGAGGTTGGCAAAGGTTTTGGAGTTAAAAAAGAGTCTGCCCATATATGCAACCTTGTTGTTAGACGTAGAGACGGCAGACTTTGAGGCGTTTGCACCTGTACCCGGACTCGAACTAATCAACCTGCGGTCAAAAAAACCGTCTGCGTAGTAACCCCATACGGAGTTTTCACGGGTATCTGCATCAGAGGTACTGTTAGTTTTTGGGGTGGAGTAGAGCGATTGGCGCACTTCCGAACCCAAAACATACCCGTTGGGATTGGGATCTCCGCCATCGTTGGGACGACGGTATTTGGTGGGACAGGTTTCGGTAAGGGATGGATCCCATGTGGTTATGCCGGGTTGAGTTAGGTCCCAGCCCACGATTGGGCCGGTAAGATGTGGCGCAAATGGTTGACGGCTATAGTTCCAGCGAATCATATATCCGGCTTGAGAAGGATAGGAAACAAACTTCTCCTCTCCGCCGCCAATGGGAAGTCCTACGTTGGGAACACCCACCGTAATAAGGGTTGTGGAGAGGTTTTCCGTTGGATCGTTGAGGTTATAAGGAGAAAATTTCACCGCGTTTGGACGCGCGTTTGGGCCATTGGGATTGACCAATCCCCCCGTTCCGGGAACATTGATACCGTCCTCTTTACGCATCAAATAGTCAGGATCATGACCCTGGCGGATCCAAATGCGGCAGGCGTATTGGTTCTCTTTGCAGAGGAGCAACACCACTCCGTATCTGGCCGGATTTTGTTCGGTTGGAAGATAGGTGGTTTTGGCGCCAATACGAAAATAGATCACCTCCTCTCCCGTCCGGTATCCCGGAGCGGAAGGATCCCGCAGGGTTCCCGTTACCATAGTGGTTACGCTTTTGACGGGATGGGTAACGTCAAAGTTGGGATCGTTTCCGTTATGTACCAAACCCTCCAAAGTCCCGTTGTTGCGCCACCCCACATTTTTGTCGGTAGTCATTACGGTGTCCAACACAATCCACTCCATCCCTTCGAGCACCACAGCCGTCCACTCGCCGTCTATGGAGGCTCCCGATGTGGGGCGCTCAATACGAATGAGACGTTCTCCGGTTTGGTTGGATCTCCAAAAGGCTCCCACATACTTGTTTACGTTTGGAGGAAAGTCGTCCGTTACGAGGTTCGCTTTGGGAAACTGTACAATGGTGACCTCTTTTTTGAGGGTTCCGGCGAAAAGGGTAAAGGTGGCGGTACGGGGTTTGGTTCCGTTGTTGGGGAGTACCGATAGGGTTACGGGCGTAGATGAATGGATGTTAGGCGCTGACGTCTTGATGGGGTGGGGGGTAGGAGAGATCCATCCCGTTCCGCCGGCGCCATAAGTGATGTTCTTGATCTCCCATCCTCCCGTGTAGTCGGTAAATACTTTTATCAAATCGGTTCCGCCATCGTGATAAAAATATATATACGAGCGATCTACGGCAAGATAACAGGTGCCGTTAAAGACAATTTCGTTCAATCCGGGTTCGTCGGTTGCCACTAAATCGATGATTAAACCTTCGGGTTCGTTGGCGTATGCTTCGACCGCAGAAGGGTATCCAGGGTTTTTCACATCTTTGATAAAGAGGTTGTAAGAGAAGTTGCGGAGGATGTTGATGCTTTTAACGACGTGGTTATCGTTTTCATCCTTCATGCGAAAGTCCAATTTGTACCACCTGTTGGAATAAACCACACCGTTTATCGTAACGTGTAAAACTTTGACAAGGAGGCAAAGGTTTTGGGTGGAGGGATCGGTAACGGGCGCTTCAAAGGTAAATATCTCATCTACACAATGGTTATTGGGTTGTAACTCGGTACCGGAATAGACAATAGCCTTGTTTAATCCGCTCTCCAAAGTGGTGGGTCTTGTCACGCCGGAGGAGGCAAAGAGAGGGGCGGGGTGAGTCCACCATCCCCAAGCGGGTGATAGATATGCGTCTAAGTTGTAATTGCAAAGGTGTATTTCGCTCATCTCAAACTCGACACCCACATTGTTATAGACGTTGATTTTAGCCACCATCCGCGTTAGTTTGATGGGATCCATTTCGTAATCAATGGTTGAGGGTACGGGAATATCCAGATCGATCCAATCGGAGCAAAGGAAAAAAGGGTTGTACCCGTTGGATCCGGGATTTGCGTTGTACTTTGTTCCTGCTGCGATTTGAAAACGGAGGGCGTTTTCGATATTGGATTTAGTAATGGCCCCCCCGGCAGAAAGGAGGCCGTTTGGGAGGTCACAGGTGGCAGAGATAATTGGGGTGGCATTAGCAATAAGCAAAGCGTGATAAGAACCGTCAGGGATCAAGAGGCTAAAACGCTTTTTGTTGATGTTGGATATTCCGACAACTTGTTCTATGGCAGATGTTTGAGCAAATCCCATATAGGCGCCTGTAGTGGGATTAAATAGGAGAATAGTGATTTCGTCCACCTGATTGTCGTCAAGACCGGAATCGGGTATTGTCTTAGAAATAGGGATATCCGGAACAGAGATTCTCACCACAAAAACAACGCTCTTCTCCTTGGGTCGATGGGGATCGGAAAGTTCTTGGGAACACGACCAAAAAATAGAGAGCGTAGCCAAAAAGAGCGCAACGGTGTTTTTAGCGGTCGGATGGTATTTTATAGTCATATTTGCTTGTTTTTGTCGGCGGCAAAAGTACAACAAAAACTAATGCTAACTATCAGATAATGACTGAATTAAATCTGAAACAATTCTGAAAGAATTCAATTCTGTACCTATACCTCAGATACGAGTAACCGACGCAAGACGCTCTACAACAAGATGCATCATCACGGGATCAAATTGCAATCGCGAGGATTTTGCGTACATCGTCCTGCCACTCTTGGTAAACGCCATGACGGTGCGCATCCATAGAGCGGAGTTCCTTTGTGGGGTAACCCAACTGTGCAAAAACAGGGAACATTTTGTGACAGGTTGACTGAGCTGACGCAAAGTCGTTATTGTCAAGTGCATGTTTTAGTTTTGAGAAGTTTTCTTCCACAGAGGCATGAAAAAGTGCCACGATCTCTTCACTATAATCTCCAAAAAGGTCATCAATCGATTCCCCTTCTCCCACCACTTCGCGAAGCGACTCAATGGTCACCGGTTTTGCCAAAAAGGCGTCGAAACCTAGTTCGGCTGCTTTTTGGGCCGAAAAATCTGCACGCCCCGTCATAACCACCACAGGAACTGCACCTTTTGTTTGGTGTAAGATGTCCAAGCCCGTAACATCACCCATGTCCCAGTCGGTAATAATCAGATCATAATTGCTGTCAACCACTTTGTGGCCTAATCTTCCAAGCAGCTCAGAGACCATAAGTACCACCACGGCATCGTCGTCAATCACTTTAACTCTTTTGGTTCCTCTGCTTATCGCTTGAAGCGGTCGTTCAACAGGGATCTTCACTGTTACCACCGTTCCGGAACCAAGTGTAGAATTTACAATAATCTCTCCTCCAAGAAGATCGACTAAGCCACGTACCACAAATAAACCCAAACCGGAACCCTCGGCAGCGGTGCTGTTCTCTTCTATTCTGTTAAAAGGCAAATAGAGTCTGTCCATTTTATCGGATGGAATGCCCATACCGGAATCTTGCACAACTATTTCTACTGCATTATTTTGTATAGAAGTCATAAAGCTTACGGCCCCACTGGGAGTATATTTTATTGCATTAGAAACCAGATTAATCACAATTTGTTTGAGCTTTACGCTATCGGTTCGGATCCGCACATCGCTTGCATCAAAAGAAAACTCAAGGCCCTTTTCACTTGTCAGCGGCAAAAACATTTCGTAAATTTTGCTGCATAAATCGTTGATATTGAAATCTGATATGCTTATTTGAAGGGTGCCTTGCTCTATACTCGAAAAACCAAGAAGGTTATCCAACATGGTAAGGATATGCTCAGATGAGTGTTGCATCGATCGCACTCGGTCGTCGTGCTCCATTAGTGACAAGTAACCTAACACGGAGTTGAGAGGGCTCTTAATATCGTGTGAAACAGAGAGTAATAACTTATGCCGACTCTCCATGATTTGTCTTGTGCGCTGATTGGCCGCTTCCAATGCCCACCTTGCCCTACTTCCCTTGTTAATGTCGGCTATAATCAAAACAATAAAAACAAGAATAAAGAATAATGCCAAGATACCTCCAATGGTCGAATAAAGATAGTTACGCTCGATATCGGTTTCACTGTTATCCATTGTTTCGCGGGTCGAAAAAAGTGTCTCTTTGTGAAACTCCAAGAGCAGTGCAGATATTTCGGAGGCGATGTCATTAATTGAAGATATTAACTCACCAACTTGTTTTTCAATCTTTTTTAAGTTTTGCTCATAGATTTGTTGTGCCCTTTGCGCCATTTTTTCTACCTCATATATAACGACAAGGCTGTCTCTTTTTATGGTTCTGATTGTGTCGGTCGATTGGTTGATTACCATCCTTACTGTATCGGAAGATGGGTTAAACACATCACCCAAACGCCTAAATATACCTCTTCGTGGAATTTCATTGATCACCGTATCAACTCTGGTCTCCAAAGTGGTGAATACGGTATCCCTTCTAATGTAGGGCTCAAATTCCTGAAGTCGTTGGTTAATAAGGGTGACAGGATTTTTTTCGGCAAATTGAACATCTAATTTTTTGATATTTAGCTCTTGTTCACGAAGTAGCAATTTGATTCGGTCAAGCTTATCCTCATCCTTAGGTGTAAACTCAATAATCGTCTCGATAATCGCTTCAACAGAGTCAATGGCAAAGGTGTAATCAGAAAGATGATTTTTATTCTTAGAGGACATGTACAGACTTGCAGAAGATTGCACATGATTTACAGCAAACATCAATTCGTTGGCAGCAGAGAGCAGGGTATATTGATGCTCTACTTCAAGACGTCTAATCGACACATCTTGTCGTAAATCATTAAAATACACCATAATGGCAGCTACACCCAAAGCCACAATCATGTAGATAATCGCCGCATTTATCCTGATTTTGGATTCAATACTCTTTGCCATGGTACAAAGATAAGCTATTTATGGATACGAGGAATATGTCCACACAATTCCACACAATTCCACACCAAAACATATTTTCAAACATTTTCTTAACATATTTATATATAGATAATTATCAAACAATACGTCTATCCGGTATACATTTTGCTGTATCTTTAGTAGAATTATCAATTACAAGTCAATATAGTTTCAAAATTTTTTCTGCAAAAAAGGAGTGCTTGTCGCTCCTTTTTTATTTGTATTCGTCCCAACTCATCACTTGAATATTCTTTATTGAGAGGCGCCCAAAGGCATGTATAAATGCACTTGCCAAACGGGCGTTTGTGATAAGGGGAATATTGTGGTCAATGGCAGAGCGACGGATCTTGTACCCGTTGGTCAATTCCCTACGGGTGTAATCTTTGGGAATATTGATGACCAAATCTACTTCATGATTGGCAATCAGCTTTATAATATCTTTATACTTGGTCTCATCTGGCCAACTTACCACAGTTGCATCTACATTATTATGTACAAGAAATTTTTGTGTTCCTTCTGTGGCATAAATTTTATATCCCTGAGCGTGAAGCATTTTACACGGCTCTAACAGATCGACTTTTCCCTTTGCATCCCCCGAAGATACCAATATCGCTTTTTGTGGAATGTGGTAACCCACAGAGAGCATTGCATTAATAATGGCTTCGTCAAAATTGGCACCCATACACCCCACCTCTCCTGTTGATGACATATCTACTCCAAGTATCGGGTCGGCTTTGTGGAGGCGGGCAAACGAAAACTGAGATGCCTTTACGCCCACGTAGTCAATATCAAAGGTCGAAGAGTCAGGCTTATCGACAGGAACATCCAACATCACTTTGGTTGCCGTATCAATAAAATTCCTCTTTAGCACCTTTGAAACAAACGGGAAACTTCGAGAGGCGCGTAAATTACATTCAATAACCTTAACCTCGTTGTTTTTGGCCAAAAATTGAATGTTAAACGGACCGCTGATATTGAGTTCATTTGCTATTTTTTTGCTTATTATCTTGATTCTTCGGGCCGTTTCCATGTAGATCTTTTGGGCGGGAAAAACCAAGGTAGCGTCTCCTGAGTGTACGCCTGCAAATTCAACATGTTCCGAAATAGCGTATTCTATTATTTCACCACTTTTGGCAACTGCATCAAATTCAATCTCTTTAGCATTTTCTAAAAACTCGGATACCACAACAGGGTGTTCCCTTGACACTTTTGCTGCGACATCAAGAAAAGCGGCCATGTGTTCGGCATCGTAACACACATTCATCGCTGCCCCGGAAAGCACATACGAGGGCCGAATGAGTACCGGAAAACCCACTTCTTGTGTAAACTTTTCAATTTCGGCGTAGTGGGTCAACTCTTTCCATCGCGGCTGGTCAATACCAAGTTGATCGAGCATTGCAGAAAATTTGTGGCGGTTTTCTGCGCGGTCAATAGATAGGGGAGAGGTACCTAAAATGGGCACTTTATTTCTGTGTAACCTCATTGCTAAATTATTGGGAATTTGTCCTCCCACCGAAACGATCACCCCTTGGGGCTTTTCAAGCTCCACAATATCGATCACCCGCTCCAAACTCAACTCGTCAAAATAGAGCCGATCACACATATCGTAATCTGTGGAGACTGTTTCCGGATTGTAGTTTATCATGATCGACCTATATCCCAATGAACGAGCAGTTTGTACAGCATTTACCGAACACCAGTCAAACTCAACAGAGGATCCAATCCTATAAGCGCCCGAACCAAGTACCACTACAGTTTTATCATTGGTAGGGTCCGATTTTACTTTTTGCCCATTGGTACCATAAGTCATATAGAGATAGTTGGCTAAATCGGGAGACTCAGAAGCAACGGTGTTTATCCTACGTACAGAGGGAAATATACCTGCACTTTTGCGTACATCCCTAACCCGCAACGACTCATTCTCCAAATTGCCGATCGGCTCTTCTACATATCGCGCAATCTGGAAATCAGAGAAGCCCAATTCTTTAGCCTTTATTAACACATCGTGAGGAAGCTCTTCAATTATAGAATATTGAGAAAGTACTTTTGAAAAGTCAACAATATTTTTCAGTCGTTCCAAAAACCATACATCGATTTTTGTCAACTCGTAGAGGCGCTCAATGGTGTAATTATCTTCCAATGCTTTGGCAATAGCAAAGATACGAAGATCAGTCGGATTGGCCAACTCATCGTCAAGATTATCAAACAACACCTCTCGATTGCCTACAAAGCCGTGCATTCCTTGTCCAATCATGCGAAGCCCCTTTTGGATGATCTCCTCAAACGAGTTTCCAATGGACATGATTTCGCCCACCGATTTCATGGAAGAACCAATCTGTCGGCTCACCCCTGCAAACTTGGTTAAATCCCACCGCGGTATCTTAACGATCATATAATCAATAGACGGAGCTATATATGCCGAATTGGATGTACCCATTTCTCCTATCTGATCCAAGGAGTAGCCTAAGGCCAATTTGGCAGCCACAAATGCAAGGGGATAACCGGATGCTTTAGAGGCCAATGCAGAAGAGCGGCTCAATCGGGCATTGATCTCAATAATTCTGTAGTCATCTGTTTGTGCATTAAAGGCGTACTGAATATTACACTCGCCCACAATGCCAATATGGCGCACCACTTTTTTTGCCACCTCTTGCAAAATATCGATCTGTCGCTGCGAAAGCGATACAATAGGTGCCACTACAATGCTCTCCCCTGTGTGGATACCCAATGGATCAAAGTTTTCCATAGGAACCACCGTAAAACAGTGGTCGTTTTTGTCGCGGATCACCTCAAATTCGATCTCTTTCCAACCTTTAAGCGACTCCTCTACCAAGATTTGCTTGGAATGGGCTAAAGCACTTTCGCAAAGGGTGATAAACTGCTCTTTATTTTCGCATATCCCTGACCCAAGACCACCCAAGGCGAAAGCTGAGCGCACCATGACAGGAAATCCAATACGATTGGCGGCGGTAAGGGCATCATCGATGTTGTCAACAGCTTGTGATACAGGTGTTTTAGCGTCTATTTCGTTTAGTTTTTTAACAAAAAGATCACGATCCTCTGTCACCATAATCGCTTCTACAGAGGTGCCCAACACCTTTACGCCATATTTTTCCAAAGTACCGGATAGGTATAACTCGGTACCGCAATTGAGTGCCGTTTGTCCGCCAAAAGCCAAAAGGATACCGTCAGGTCGCTCTTTTTTGATCACCTCCTCTACAAAATAGGGGGTAATGGGTAAAAAATAGACTTTATCTGCCACGCCTTCTGACGTTTGTATGGTGGCGATATTTGGATTGATGAGAACGGTATAAACGCCCTCTTCCCTCATCGCTTTGAGTGCCTGAGAGCCGGAATAGTCAAACTCTCCTGCTTGTCCAATTTTAAGGGCGCCTGATCCTAAGAGGATTACCTTTTTAATTGAAGCGTCGATCATTAAAAATTGCCATCAATAAATAGTGCTTGAAAAGTGGCAGATAAATAGGTCTCTCCCCATATTTGATAGAAACGTTTAATGATCGCTTCACGACTTGGGGCATCGTAACGTAACGCTCCGTTTTTATGCATCACATTATTATTATCGGGATGATATATGTCAATAGAGTAGCCAAGCCCACCGGAAAATACCCCTAGTTCCGGAAACTTTGAGGGATGCTTTAAAAAATGGCTCCATCTTACCAAATTTGGATCACTTTCTACATCGAGATTACCGTAGAAACCATATAGATGATACCAATTCTTAATTTGATTTAACACATCATAGTAGGGAGCATATTTATCTCCAACATCCTCTTCGCCTAATCGGGCAAACCCTTTTCCGCCTACCTCTCTCATTACCAAACGTTGAAAAACGGGTTCAGGACAAGCAGAGATAATCGAAATAGAGGATTTTTGATTCAAACCATTCCAACCTGTTGTGTATCCTACCTTTGTATCGTTGACCAAGACTACTACCAATGTGTTGTCCATATTGATACCCGGAATAGCTTGTTGAGTTACTTCAAACGGATTTGGGGCTTTTCTCATTCCAAAGAGATTCACATCGTCAAAAACAATCAATTCCGGATAATTGCTATGATAGTAGCAGCGAAAAGCAGAATTTTTAGGGCGACCATTCCCTATACCCGATTCCGGAGAAGCCACATAAATATACCAAACATTAAAATAGTAATTACCAAAATGGGTAAAAGGAGGTGTCGTAATGAGATGGGTCACCAAACGGTTTGCAGCTATTTCAAAAGCGCCTCCCGAAGTAAGATCCGCAGCAGCGTAACCATCTCCCAGAATGACTATGTTTGCTTGTTTATTAACGTCTTTTGGATATGGTGTTCCCATATAATTTGTTTCACGAACCTTTACGACATGGGACACGTATGCTTCGTAATAATCCTTTTCGCATGAGAAAAGAAGGAGAGAGAGACAAAAAATGGAGAAAAGGGTTTTGGATATTCTCATACTATTTATTGTGAAGGGGTAAATACATTGTTGTTATTATTAAAAACCACGGGCATAGAGCGTCCAAAAAAGGGCTTTCATCTCTTCCCATTTTTGCATACAAAGAGACGCAAAATCGTGGGTATAAGCAGTCAAGAGTTTTCTTGCTTCATCAGTTTTCCCTTCATTGAGAAAAGAGATAACTTTGGTTTCAAGGAGATTTGCTTCTGCAAAGTACTTTTCTTCCAAACTTATTTGCTCAGGCTCCATAATAGTGCGGGATTTTGCCCAGTTGACTACGGCAATGCGATTGGTCTCTCGAAACGACCAGTCGGCGGAATCAGTCCTGTAGCGATGTTGGCCACAGACGGCAAAACGTACAGGCAAAGAGAGGGTGCCTGAATAGATGGGGATTCTGGGACTTTGTGCAGGATTGTCAAAGGCAAAATGGGCAACGCCACCCACTTCGTTGGGAAGCCAGGAGCGCAATTGGATCACTTGTGAATAGGAGCACCCCACAATGGCGATGGTTCGCTGACGCTCTACTACGTTTGGTTGTAAGGAATTAAGCAGGTTGCGCATATCGTTGCTCATAAAGTTGCTTGTGGCGGGAGAGGTGATTGTTTCGGTTTGCTCGGTGCCATCCCTTTCCCTTACTGTTTGGGTCACTTTAAGGTTTTTCATCTGGTCAAATGGAGTGCCTTCGTATGTTTGCCGATAAAAGGCGATTACGTCACGCACATCCACCTTTTTATCGGGTTTTACGGAAAAAGGCAACTCTTCTCCATCCATATTGAGTTCAAGAGATGGAGCTAACGTACTAAGAATGAAAAACTCGCGAATGGCATACGCTTTGGCACCGCTTGAAACAACTTTCCAAAAAACGTATGGCTCTTTTCCGTCCCAAAGGCCCAATTTTTGGGAACGTGCCTTAAGTTCTGAACTGAATAAGAAATTTTTGGAATCAGTAAAGTCAATTTTTCCAATGCGCGGTATGTTTGCCGATACGCCAACGTGGTCATCGGGAATGCGTTGGGCTGCCCACAAAGCAGAGGGTTTGCCTGAGCCGGAACCGTAGATTTCAAAATGCCATACCTCGTGGGGATCGGCAAAGGTGAGGCACTCTCCGTCATCGCCGTATCCATATTGTTCGGCCAATCTTCCAATAAGTAGAATGGCATCACGTGCGGTAGAACAACGCTGCAAAGCAATCCGTTGCAACTCTTCGATAAGAAAAAGTCCCTCTCTATTGATCAATTCCCGCCTGCCGGTGGTAGTGGTCTCACCAATGGCTAATTGCATCTCATTCAAACATGGATAGGCAACGTTGAGATAGGAATAGGTCTTTGCAGGAGCGGGAATCTCTCCTTTTTTTGTCACATTACGTTTATCGTGAGGCTCTTCTGTATGAAGTAAGCCCCAGTAAACAGGCTCTGTTTCTCCCAACTTATAGCTCTTTGCCGGTTCAATCCTAAGCCAGGTACGGTAGTTGCCGTCGCAACTGTGGGTGGTGATCACCGAACCGTCAGTAGAAGCATCTTTTCCTACCATTATAGAGGTACAGCTTTCGGGATAGTTGGGACCATCCGGTTCAATAAAGGAGTTTGTTTGGCCGGTGAGCAGACCGTAGAAACTGACTATAAGAATCAAAGAGAGGGTTTTGCGATGCATATCGGGCATAATTGAGATTGGTTTATCCTACAAATATAGGGATTATTTATGAAAAAGAGCTATCTTTGTCGCTATGAAACCATTTTTTTTACTCCTGAGCCTTTTGTTGCTATCAGAAAAAACTATTTGCAAAGGGGAGGAACTCCCTTTTGTATATAAAATTGCAATTAAACAAGAGATACATCAGGCTTCTCAACGTGCACTCATAAAGGGACTTAAGAGGGCAAATGATGCCAATGCCGATTATATTATTTTGCAGATAAATACCTACGGAGGGGCCATGGATGCTGCCGACAGTATGCGTACCGCCATTTTGCACCAAAAGATTCCTGTGATCGCTTTTATCGATAACCAGGCTGCTTCTGCGGGCGCACTCATTTCGATAGCCTGTGACAGTATCTATATGAGCGCCGGAGCAACTTTTGGCTCTGCAACGGTGGTTGATGGAAGTGGAAAAGTGTTACCTGAAAAGTATCAGTCGTTTATGCGCTCCATGATGCGGTCAACAGCAGAGTCCCACGGAAAAAAGAGGGTGGTTCGTGATGGCAAAACAGTGGAGGTGTGGCATCGGGATCCTTCCATCGCAGAATCGATGGTGGGAAAAGATACGTTGCATGTTCTGAATTTTACTACAGAAGAGGCGATTTTAAATAATTATTGCGAAGGAAAAGCGCAAAACATTGAGGAAGTAATTTCACTAATGGGTATTCAAGAGTGTCGTTTTGAGGAATATACGCCAACTGCCTTAGATAGGATTATTGGTTTTTTCTTACTCCCTGTGATCCAGGGGTTGCTGATAATGTTGATTATAGGTGGAATCTATTTTGAGCTGCAAACGCCGGGTATTGGTTTCCCTTTGGTGCTGGCTATTGGCGCTGCTTTACTCTACTTTTTGCCTCTGTATATGGAAGGTATAGCGCAATACTGGGAATTATTGATGGTTATTGTGGGTGTGGTACTGATATTTGTAGAAATCTTTCTTACCCCGGGATTCGGTTTTTTGGGGATTTGTGGAATTGTTTTATTTGCAGCGGGTTTGGTGCTTGCGATGATCGACAATAGCCTCTTTAGATTTCCTGGGCCATTTAATTGGGGATTGTTGGTTAAACCGATTTCGACCGTCGCCATATCGGGGTTTGTGTCGGTTGCCGGATTACTTTATTTAGTAAACCGCATCTATCCATCTCGATTGTTTAATACCATTGCGCTTAGGACCGAATTAGATGGCAATACCGGATTTGTTGGTGTAACGGTTTCTGAACCAACCTTGATTGGATCTGAAGCAACGGTTTTCTCTGACCTCAAACCTGCCGGTAAAGTGCTTCTCAATAATAAGCTGTACGAAGCGAGTGCAGCGTATGGGATGATTTCAAAAGGGTCGGAAGTGAAGATTGTTCGGATGGAAGGAGGTCGATTATATTGTGAACCCATTGCTTTGATATAACTCATCTTGTTCAATGAGTTTCTTTAGCGTCAAAACGGCTTCTTCATGAGGAATGGAAAGTAAAATTGGTGTCTCTCCCTTATACAAGGTGACTTTCCCCTTTCCTGCGCCAACAAATCCCCAATCAGCACCGGCCATTTCTCCGGGACCGTTTACGATACATCCCATAACTGCAATTGTAAGACCCTTTAGATGAGCCGTATGTTTTTTTACATCTTCTAAACTCTTTT
>JAITFU010000103.1 GCA_031281125.1 Prevotellaceae bacterium
ACGTTATAACAGACAAGAGGGTACGCTTTTGCGTGCGTGCGGGTGTTGTAAGTTTGAGAGAAGCAGATCATGTGTTGGATATTTGTTACAAAGATAAGTATTCTACAAATACCCAACAACGGAAATTTTTCCGATGGGGGGATCGGTAATTTTTCCGATGCCTGAATTATCTACTCAGGGTATCTGCAGCCGAAGCTAACATCATCAGGTCAGCCAAGGCGATGGCGGTTGCTGCTTCAATAACCACCGGAGTTCTCAGCGCAAAGCAGGCGTCGTGTCTTCCCTTGATGGTAAATTTTTCGATATTACCTGTTGCAAAGTTGTAGCTCTCCTGCTCTTTTCCAATACTGCACGTGGGTTTGATTGCCGTACGAAAGACGAGTTCATTCCCGTTTGAGAAACCTCCGTTTATCCCTCCTGCTCCATTGCGGGAAGTGGTTCCGTCTGAGGATATAATGGGGTCGTTATGGGCTGAACCTTTCATCTCCGCCGCTTTAAATCCGTCCCCAAACTCGATGCCTCTAATCCCCGGAATTGAAAAAACGATATGGGCAATCATCGACTCAATGCTGTTAAAAAAGGGTTCGCCTATTCCCACAGGTAAGCCTTTGACCCGACACTCGATAACTCCGCCAAGCGAATCCCCCTCTTCCATAGCTTTTTGGAGTGAACTATCCCAAGGTTTTACTCCTCCAATGTGAAGAATCTCTGAGTGTATGGATATAGCGCCAAGCAGCTTCTTTGCCACTACTCCGGCCATAATGAGTGCAATGGTAAGCCTTCCGGAGTGGTGTCCTCCTCCACGATAGTCGTTGTTGCCGTGGTGCTTGATTTTAGCAGTAAAATCTGCATGACCGGGGCGGGGAATCGATTGATGGAGTTCGTAATCCAAAGGAGTTGTGTTTCGATTATGAACAATGGCCGTCAGAGGAGTCCCCGTACTTTTGCCATTAAATAGACCGCTAAGAAACTCAATCTGTTCCTCTTCCACCCTTGAAGTGGTACCGGTAGCGCCTCCCTTTCTGCGGGCCAAGTCGTTGCTAAATTCTTCTTTCCTGAGAGAGAGTCCTGCCGGTAAACCGTCAATCACCACCCCAATGGCCTCTCCGTGAGATTCTCCAAAAATCTGAACCTTAAATAGTGTACCAAATGAATTCATATAAAAAATCAGTAAAAATTGTTGATAAAGTTAGGAAAAGATTTGGAGATACAGCGCAGGTTATCGACAGTTACCTCCTCTTTTATATTTAGTGAAGCAGTAATCAATGCCATAGCAATGCGGTGGTCGTTGTATGACGAGCAAAACCCTCCATGTAGTTCCCCTCCCTCTACCACAAAAGAGTCGTTTTCGACCCCTATCTTTGCTCCCAACTTGGTAAATTCACAAAAGAGGCTCTCTGCGCGGTTGCTCTCTTTATTTACCAAACGGTGAATCCCTTTTATCCGGCTTGTTCCGTTGCAGTTGAGGGCTAATACCACCAAAGAGGGAAAGAGGTCGGGAAAATGGGTGGCGTCTGCTTCAAAGGGAAGTAACGGTTTTGTTGGCTTGGAAATCACTATTTTGGATCCTTCGACCTCCACCCCTGCACCGCAGGAAGTCAAAATTTCGAGAATCTTTTCATCCGATTGCTGCGAATTGATAGTCAGGTTGTTAACAACGATTCCCCAGCAAATGGCTCCGGCCACCAATAGCAGGGAGGCGCCGCTCCAGTCTCCATCAATGGAAAAGGAATTATTAGATTTATATGTCTGATTTCCTGCTAGCTCAAACCTTTCAAAGTTGATGTGTGAGATAGTTAGTCCAAACTCCTGAAGCGTTTTGATAGTGAGGTCTATATAGGGAATGCTGGTTGACTCGGCCAACTCGATGTGGGTACTTTTGGGGCAGAGGGGAAGCGACATAAGCATTCCGGAGAGAAGCTGCGACCCATCTTTTCCCGATGTCTTGATATGTGCTCCCTCCATTTTTCCATGGATTATTGCCGGTAATTTTCCCTCATTGGTCTCAACCCTAAGCCCCATATCGTTTAGCGCTCTGTTGTCTGAAAAGAGTTTCCGTTTCAAAAGGCTCCCTTTTCCGGTAATGGTAACGGAATCGATATGGTCGCTTTTTGCCATCAGTAGTCCCGACAAGGGAATCATCAACCGACAAAGGAGTCCCGATTCGCCCACATCCATCACAACATTTTTAGGCAAACTTTGCGCAAGTTTATCAATACCCGTGCTTTTAACCAACAGGGTAGAGTCGCTTCCTTTTCGGTTCTCCATCTGTACCTTTACCCCCAAGGATTGGACTAAGGCAAGTGCGGCTTCGCTGTCGGCGCAGGGGGTATAATGGTGGAGCCTGCTCTCTCCCTTTGCCCATGCGGCTGCAAGTATGGCCCTTTGTGTTTGGCTTTTAGACGCCGGGGCAACCACCGATTCAACGTAACCCTTACGGGATGCAATTTCCGGATATCCCTTTGCGGAGAGAATTTTTTTGGCTTCTGCCATAGAGTATTGCCCGTCCGCGGTCTTTGCACCCTCCTCTAAGGAGCAATAGATAAAAGGAGCTCCAAGAAAAGCAGAGAGAATACGGGTAAAACGCCCCTCCTTATTTAAAGCAAAGGCGAGTAGGGTGGCCGGAGGAACCTTTTGGTACAGTTTGATCACTCGTGCCGATTCCTCGATACTCGTTACGGTGGTAACAATCTTGACTAAATCGGCGCCTCTTTGTTTCGCTATTTCATAAATCTCCAACAGTCGCTCAAAGCTGTCTGTGGATGTGAAGTTATGATAAGAAAGGATCACTTGGAAGCCTGCTTTTTTGGCGAAGCTGATTAGTTCATGGCGATATTCTTCAGGTGAATCGTAGTCTAAGTCTATGTACCGCTTTGCGCCTGCCCTTCTTATCTCGCTTCCTTGAATCGCCCAAAGCAACCGCTCTTTGCTCTCCTGTGGAGAGAGGTGGTACATTCTGCAGGTGGCGATCAGGCTCTTTTTTGATCGGAACAGGGTTAGGGTCTCTTCTTTGTCTAAGTGGGTCAAATCTAACCTTACTTCGGCCATCTGCGCCTTAAAGAGCGCCTCTTTTACTCTATCCACTCCTTGGATTCCAATACTAAGACAGATCATAAAGCAACTCCTTTAGTTTATCTATTTGGAGCGGAACCACCACCGCTTCTCCAATCTTTTTGATCAGAACAAAGTGAATTACATCTCCGCTTCGTTTTTTGTCTTTTTTTATTGATTCAATGAGTTTATCCATTTTTACAGGAGATGAGGTAGTTAGTCCGATTCTAAACAAACAGCTCAAAATCAAGTCGCACTCCTTTGGGTCGAGCAGGCTGAGCTTTACGGATAATTTGGCGGCCAATGCCAAACCTATCCCAACTGCCTCCCCGTGCGAGATATTTTCCCTAAGTTCAATGGCATGGGCAAAGGTGTGTCCCAAGTTGAGGAGTTTTCGTTCACCCTTTTCGTATGGATCGCGTTCTACAATGGCGCTTTTGATGGCGGCAGCTTTCCAAATAAAGAGAGAGATATCTTTCTCTTTTTCAAAAGCAAAAAAAGCATCTCGATCTGCAATGATAAAACTCTTGACCATCTCTGCCAACCCTTGGCGGTACTCTTTTTGGGGTAAAGTCTGGAGGAATTGGGGACAGACGACGGTACATTCGGGTTGACGAAACACTCC
>JAITFU010000174.1 GCA_031281125.1 Prevotellaceae bacterium
TTTATGAGAACCTGCGCCATAATTGGCCGTACTGCCCGAACCGGCGTCCCCGGGTACAATCATCAGACCTACCGGAAAACCTGTGAGTACAGAGTTGAAACAGCTCATGCGTGAGTTGCGGCGAATCTGCATGGCAGCCTGAAAAATACCCGTGCGAATGGGGAACGAAGCCTCGGTGGTGGTACCCCAGTTATATCCGGTTATGTAAGGAGATAGAGGAGGATTGCTGTACATGATGTCGTAATTGTTGAAATTGGGGTCTTGTCCCATCGGGCCGATAATGGTTACGTTGCTGAATACGGCAGTGGTGAAAGGCGTTTGTGTAGCTCCGGTTGCATTGTTGTCCGACTCAAAACCGTTTGAATTGGACTGATCGCCGATTTTGGGGTCGCGCACCGACAGTAAAAACTGCAATTTACCCGAAAAACCGTTGTCGGTGTCAAATTCGTCGTCCCAACCGTGGTAGGCAACCAAATATTTGCAGTTGACACTTCCGCCAAACCACTCAAAAGAGTCGTCGCCGGCGTAGGAGACCTGAATATATTCGATGGTGGTGCCTCGTCCTACCGAACCAAAAGTAAGTCCGTTGATTTCGTTGTCCAAAGCGTAGGGATACCCGCCAAACTCCAAACGGCAATAGCGCATAATACCCGAATTATCATCATCATCGTCACCACCATGAGGCGCATCCACGCCCCCTTCAATCATCATCAAACCTTGATTGTTCCTTGCTTTCCCAAGGATAATCACCCCTCCCCAGTCGGTAGCTTGACGTTGTCCTTTTGGCTTGTTGGAGGTGAATACGATAGGCTCCTCACGCGTTCCTTCTGCCATAATCTTGGCGCCCATTTTGATCACTAATGAGGAACCTGTCGCCGACTTGATGCCATCCCAGTTATAGTCCGTACCTTTGATAATGGTACCCGGTTCGATGGTCAAGGTAGCGCCCTCAGTCACATAAATCCAGCCAACCATGGTATAAATACCTTTTTTAATGGTATGCGATTTATTGATGTAGAACGATTTTTTGCCATCTCCAAGTTGGGTGTTGCCGGGTCCAAAGAAAATCTGTTCACCTTTTACGCTCACGGCAAAGGTAGCCGAGGCGTTGTCCGAACCTTTAACGGTAACTAAAGTGGTACCCATACTGTGTCCCGTTACGGTTACGGTTGTTCCGCTCACCAATACGGTGGCAATATTGGGGTGGTTGCTCGTTGCCGTGAATCCCGGAGTACCGCCGGAAATAGTCACGGTGGCCGTACCGCCCTCTTCATCTAATTCTACGGCTGTAGTGCTGAGTGCAGGGGCGTTTGCCGCTTTTTTGGCAACCACAACCGCTAACTTGGCTGATGCGCCATCGCCTCCGGTAACGGTAATGCTAACATTTCCTTCTGCCACACCTGTGATGGTGATGGTTTTTCCGGAAACCGCAGCCGTGGCAATCGAACTGGATGTTGATTGCACGGTAAACGGCTCAACACCTGCCATAATGGCGACTGTGGCTACGTTGCCTTCTACTACGCTTACGATGTCGGGTGAGAAGGTGGGAGGAATAGGGTTGTCTTCTTTTTTACAACCGGTAACAATCATTGCCGCAATGGCAAAAGTTGCAAAACTAAAATTTTGAATTGTTTTTTTCATGATAGTAAGTTAATTAGAAAAAATATTTTGATACGAATAAGAAGTATTGAAATGAGCATTGTAAATTTGCATCGGATAATTCATGGTTCAATGATTATAGGTTGAATCTGAGCGACAACGAAAAACCCTGACCGAGCCTGTACTCTTTAGTAATTTGTTCTCTTTTTTGAATGTTGCCAGCTTCATCAATAAACTCAGGGTATTGCTTGTAAACTAAAGGCGCAGCCAAGATGTCGCGTATGCCTGCGCTCAATTCAATGTGTTTCGCAAACTTATAACTGAAAGAGAGGTCAATTACATGACGGGGAACCTCGTACATATCCGGCACGTCATTGTCGATGCTCCCCCCTTGGCTGTTATCGCTCCTGCCTATACCTACAATTCGCTTGCCTATAATATTGTACATCAGCCCTGCGTTCAATTTGCCGCCCTGATAAAAGAGACCTGAATTGATAATGTAAGGCGATTGTCCCTGCATGGGGCGGTCGTGTTCCATGCTGCTTTTGTCAAACATCACTTTACTTTTAATGAACGCGCCGTTAAATAAAAGCATCCAATCGGGTAGTCCTATAAAATCGAGACACTTTTTAAGGTCTAACTCCGCGCCGTAGCCTTCTGCCTGCTTGGCGTTTTCATACGTAAAGGTGTAGGTGCCGCCTGCGTCAATGAAGGTCCACTCAATAGGATTTGTGAATCTTTTGTAAAACAGCGCAAACGAAATCATCTCACCGTTAGAAGGATAGATTTCATATCGGAAATCAAAATTTTGAATGTATGCCTGTTGCAGCTCTTTGTTGCCCCGAACAAAGCTAAAGAGATCAAAATCGTAGTAGGTAGAAGGAGATACCTCTCTAAATTCCTGGCGGTTAATCGATTTTCCGTAGGCAAGACGCAACAGGTTTGTTTTATTGATGTTGTAGGAAATGTTAACGGAGGGGAAAAAGTCGGAGTGGGGGTAATCAAACTGTTCGGTCTGGTTTGTGGTCAATGTTACGAAGTTGGTGAGGGACATGCTGTTGTTTTCGTACCGTACTCCACCGTATAGATTGAAGTTCCCGATGGGAATATTCAACCCAATATATCCGCTTGCCAACAAATTCGTTCCGGTGTAGTCGTTTGTCCTGTCGGTAGCATCGGAGATATAGAATTTGTCTGCCGAAAAATATTCGGGAAGCATCATCCCCGTAGCCACCTTTCTAAAAAGGAAATCCTGAGGCAAATTCATCAGATTTACTTTGTAGAGAAAATAGCGTGTGCGGTAGTTGCGTGAGCGGTACTCGGCATAAGCGCCCGCTTTAAGGGTGGGGACAAAGGTTCCAAATGCAAAAACACGGTTGTAATTCACACCGGCAGAGAAGGTATTCTCATCCAAACGAATGAAATCACGGATAATATTGTTCATACTCGATTGATTTACGTCTCCATCCAAGTCAATCTGGCGACGGTCGGGCTGGTTCTTGTTGGCGTAGGAATAACCCAAGGTCCAGTCCACTTTGTCTGCTTCCGAAAGGGTATGGTACCCGCTGAACTGACCGGTATAGGTTCCACGGCTGTTGTAGAGATACTCCTCCTTAATCTGTTCGTAGTAGGAGCTGATGTTTTGCCATCCGTCCCGCCACGTATAGCGGTCGCGTCCCTGCTGGTTAAAAATGTTTCGGGACTCAAACCGGTGATTATCTGAGGGCATCCAAATCAGGTTGAGCATTCCGCCCGTCTTGGTGGTGACCGAATACTGGTTGTCTGCATATTTGTACTGATATACAGGACTGTCTTCGGTTTTATTGTATATGCCAAAGCGGGCGTTGGTACTGTTTTGCCATGCAAGAGTGGCGTAACTATAATTGAGTGTTGCCACCACGCCTAACCGATGTCCGTTGTTGAATTTGGCAAAACGGTTAAGCATTAGTGAAAAACGATGGTCGGCAAGAGGTTTACGGGTATGCACCAACCAATCGTTATTAAAGCCCTTGGCAGTCACGTCGGTCACTAAGGCTTTATTATTGTTGTCAATGCGTTCTGCAGGAACCACGCTACTCATTCCGCGAAACCCATTGTCGAATCCCAAAAAATCGGTTGAACCCCCTTGGGCAAATAGAAAGTTCCGAAAATGGGTCATCGTGTTGATGTTGATGCCGTAACTTATTTGTAGTGCATTTTCTTCCGGAACGCTTTTGGTGGCCACTTTTACAAATCCACCTGAAAAATCGGCTGGAAGTTCAGGCGCAGGGGTCTTCACAATCATGATGTTATCGATTTGTCCGCTGGGAATCATGTCAAACGAAAAGGCGCGCGAATCGGCTTCCGAGCTGGGGACGGCGTTGTTGTTTACCCAAACATTATTATACCGTTGCGCCAATCCCCTTGCAATAATAAAACGATTGTCAATCACCGAAATGCCCGGAATACGTTTGACCACTTCCGATGCGTCTCGATCCTGCGTTCGGGTGATTTGCTGAGACGAAACTCCGCTCATCACCACATGGGCACTACGCACGCTTGTGATCATCGCCACCTCTGAGTTCATCCTGCGCACGGCTACCACTACGGCGGCGTCCAATCCGGTGGCGTCCTCTTTCATGGCCGCATTTGCCTGAGTGGTTTTGTTCGCTTCCACTACAACATCGGTCAGCTCTACTGTTGTAAAGGAGATGTAAGATAATCTTAAGGTATAGGTGCCGGATGGCACTTTTAGGTTGTACGCACCCTCACTGTTGGTAGTAGTAACGATGTTCAGCTTGGCAACAACTACTGTGGCGCCAATAATAGGTTCTCCTGTTGTTTTTTCAATAATTGTTCCGCATATTTCTCCTGTCTGCGCCGCAGCAACAATCGCAACATAAAGAAACACAACACACGTTAGGAAATACTTTGTCATTTATTTGTAGAATTTCACCGGACAAAGGTATTTACCTCTTGTTACGTTTGTGTTGCGTAAAGATTAAATGATTGTTGTTTTTTTGTTACAAAATTGTTTCGTCTATTCATTATTTTACTGCCATAATGTCAGCCAACCCCATTTGGCCGTTAATTTGTAATGTTGAAGTATATACATGGTAATTACTATGGACAACAACAATCATACTTTTGAAGCGCTTAATCAGTACGCTATCCATCTGAATCGCATGGCGAACGAGGGCAAATTAGACCCCGTTATCGGAAGGGAGGAGGAGATTCGTCGCGTACTTCAGATTTTGAGTCGCCGTACCAAAAACAATCCCATTTTGGTGGGAGAGCCGGGGGTGGGGAAGACCGCTATAGCAGAGGGAATTGCACAAAGAATTGTGGCAGGAGACGTGCCCGAGACGCTAAAATCGAAACAGGTGTACTCCCTTGATATGGGCGCACTTATTGCCGGAGCCAAGTATAAGGGCGAGTTTGAAGAGCGATTAAAGGCGGTAGTCAAGGAGGTGATTGCTGCTGAGGGTGAGGTGATTCTCTTTATTGATGAGATCCATACGTTGGTAGGGGCAGGCAAGAGCGATGGGGCGATGGATGCCGCCAACATCCTTAAACCCGCCTTGGCGCGAGGAGAGTTGCGTACCGTTGGCTCCACCACCTTGGACGAATACCAAAAATATTTTGAAATAGATAAGGCATTGGAGCGCCGGTTCCAAATGGTGATGGTGGATGAGCCTTCGCCCCAAGAGGCCATATCGATTTTGCGCGGACTCAAAGAGCGATACGAAAACCACCACAAAGTGAGGATCAAAGACGACGCCATTATAGCCGCAGTAGAGCTGTCGCACCGCTACATCACTTCCCGTTATTTACCGGATAAAGCAATTGATTTGATGGACGAAGCGGCTTCTAAATTGAGGTTGGAGATGAATTCGGTGCCTTCCGAAATTGACGAATTAGATCGCAAAATACGTCAATTAGAGATTGAACGCGAGGCGATTAAGCGAGATGGCGATAAGGTAAAAACCGAAACGCTCAACAAAACCATTACCGAGCTAATTGCCGAGCACAATGGTAAGCGAGCCAAATGGCAAGAAGAGAAAACAATATTGGAATCGATCCAACAGAAGAAGCAAGAGATTGAACAATTGAAGTTTAGGGCAGACGATGCCGAGCGCAGGGGAGACTATGGTTTGGTGGCCGAAATCAGATATGGAAAAATTCGGGACGCGGAGCAGGAGATCGAGAAGTTGAACAAACAAAAAGAGTCTTTTAACTATACGTTAATCAACGAAGTAGTTAACGACCAGGATATTGCCGAGGTGGTAGCACGTTGGACAGGTATTCCTGTCAATAAGATGTTGCAAAGCGAGCGAGATAAATTGCTTCATTTAGAGGAGGAGTTGCATAAACGGGTAGTGGGTCAAGATGAGGCCATTACTGCTATTGCAGATGCCATCCGCCGTTCTCGTGCGGGGTTAAGCGATCCCAAAAAACCAATCGGTTCCTTCCTCTTTTTGGGAACCACCGGCGTAGGCAAAACCGAATTGGCGCGCGCCTTGGCAGATTACCTCTTTAACGACGAAAACCTCATGACACGCATTGATATGAGCGAATATCAAGAGCGCCACACAGTGAGCCGCTTAGTGGGTGCGCCTCCCGGTTACGTGGGTTATGACGAGGGCGGTCAATTAACAGAAGCAGTGCGGCGAAAGCCCTATTCCGTAGTTTTATTGGACGAAATTGAAAAAGCCCACCCCGACGTATTTAACACCCTGTTGCAGGTGTTGGACGAAGGTCGCCTCACCGACAACAAAGGGCGAACCGCAGACTTTATAAATACCATTGTGGTAATGACCTCTAATGTAGGTTCCCATATTATTCAGGAGCAGATGGAAGAGATGAACCCCAAAAATGAAGAGCAGATATGGGCGCAGACAAAAATCGATGTGCTTGACCTGCTTAAAAAGAGTGTTCGCCCCGAATTTCTCAATCGAATTGACGAAATCATTATGTTTCATCCCTTGACTTGCAGTCATATAAAGGAAATACTATTGATACAAATCAATAAAATCAAAGAGTTACTCCACCAACAAAACTTAGAGATAACGCTTTCCGATGGGGCATTAGACTACTTGGCCAACAAGGGATACGAACCCACATACGGAGCGCGTCCCCTCAAGCGGGTACTTCAGAGAGAACTTGTGAATGAATTGGCCAAAAAGATTTTATCCAATCAAGTGGAGCCTAACCGGAAGATTTTGATTGACTGTTTTGGAGAGGGACTGATATTTAGGAACGACTTATAGGTAGAGTTTTGCCCACTCATACTTGGTCCGCTTTTTCCAATCCCCTTTTTGATAGGCATATCCCACAATCAATGGCACAACGGTAGTCGCCTCGGCATACACCATCTGCTCATGCACCGTATTCACTTTGCCCCACGAAGAGGCCTCCTTTAGCGTAGAGCTTGAGCAGGCACCGTCACGTACATCCGCAACGGTGATTTGGACAGCGTATTGGTGCATAGGCACTTCAAACCCCATACATTCGGCACACACCACCGTATCTTGTGCAAAGTTTTTGGGAACGCCGCCGCCCACCATAAACAACCCGCTCGTCTGAGATTGTAACTTAATCTGAGTCAGCTCCCTAAAATCGGCGACAGAGTCAATAGTCAGATAAGGTTTTCCCTCTTTTATCCGCTCCTCCTGATGGAGTACCAATCCAAAACCGGCGCTGCAGTCCGAAAAAGCAGGTACAAATATTGGCACATTATTCTCAAAACAGGTCTGAATCAACGAGTTTTTCTTTTTGGAATTTTTGGTAAGCCACCTTCCGATCTCCCAAATAAAGGCACGCGATGAGTAGGGGCGCGGCTCCAACGAATCGGCTATCTCCTTGATGGTGCGGTCGCAATCCTGAAGTTCCTCTTCGTCAATATAGGTGTCGTAAATTCTGTCAATGTAGTTGGCACGTAAAAGGGCATCGTCAATAAAAGGAGTACCTTTGTAGTGTTTGTACCCCAGCGCCTCAAAAAAGTCCATATCAATAATGGATGCACCGGTGGATACGATGCAATCAATCATATTAAAACGAACCATGTCAACATACACCTGCATACAGCCTCCGGCGCTGGTACTTCCGGCTAAGGTGAGCCAATTGGTGCAGTCGGTGTCGTTAATCATTAATTGTAAAATATCTGCTGCAGAGGCAGTATCGCGCGATGAGAAAGACATTTTTCGCATAGCATCAATGATAGGAACTGAGTCGATACCACAAATATCGATGTGTTGAATGGTCTCTTGAAGGAGCTCTGTTTTGGTTGGTTTCATCTCTCTATTTTTTTGCAAAGGTAGTGATTTAAACGAAAAAGATTAATTTTGCCGCGTTATATTAAAATTTGCTTTTATGAACTTTGAGGAACAAAAGATTTCTGACTTTAAAAGATGGGAAACTCCTTTTTATTTTTACAACATTTCTCTATTACGAGAGACGTTACAACTCTATGTTTCTTACATAAATAAGTATAATTATCATGCTCATTATGCCCTCAAGGCCAATGCCAACGAACGTATTTTAGAAGAGATACGTTCAGTGGGTTTGGGTGCCGATTGCGTCAGCGGAAACGAGGTGGCGCTTGCGTTAAAAAGCGGATTTGACCCCAAAAAGATTGTCTTTGCCGGTGTTGGAAAGTCGGATAAAGAGATTATCACTGCACTTAATGGAGGAATTTTTAGTTTTAACTGCGAATCGATTCCGGAAATTGAGGTAATCAACAACATTGCTTCGGGTTTGGGAGCCACTGCACAAGTATCGTTACGGATTAACCCCGATATTGATGCGCATACCCACAAATACATCAGCACAGGCAGGGCCCAGGATAAATTTGGCATTTCACCATGGATGTTCCAAGAAGTATGGCAGTTGCTGTTGCGGTGCAAAAATGTTCGTTTGATTGGCCTTCACTTTCATATTGGCTCGCAAATTACAGAGATACCTGTTTTTAAAACATTGTGCGAAAGAGCATTTGAGTTACAGAAATGGTTTATCCAACAGGGCGCAACGCTTCCTGTGCTCAATTTAGGCGGAGGATTGGGAGTCGATTATGCAGATCCTTTTAATCATGCTTTTGCCGATTTTGATTCGTATTTTAGCCTGATAAATAAACATTTAAAAGTTCTACCCAATCAAGAAATCCATTTTGAACCCGGGAGGGCATTGGTTGCACAGTGTGGATTTTTGATAAGCAGGGTGTTATATGTAAAGCAGGGCAGAGGAATCAAATTTGCCATTTTGGATGCAGGAATGAATAACCTGATTCGACCGGCGCTCTATGGTGCACGTCACCATATAGTTAACCTTTTGTCAAAGGGGCGTACAATGCGGTACCATGTGGTGGGGCCGGTGTGCGAGTCGAGTGATCACTTTGGAAAGTCGTTTCTTTTGCCCCAAACCCAACGCGGAGACTTAGTGGCGATCTGTACGGCAGGAGCTTATTGCGAAGTGATGGGCATGAGTTACAATCAACGCGACATTGCAAAAGCTTATTATTCAGATACTTTATAATCAATCTATGCTCATCAAAATTTACCCTGAGAATCCGCAGCCACGCGCCACTAGGCAAGTGGTGGAGACGTTAGAGCGAGGAGGTATTGTGGTCTATCCCACCGATACGCTCTACGGGTTGGGGTGCGCTATTGACCAGCTTCAGGCTGCGGAATCGGTGGCCCAGATCAAAGGAGAAGATGTGGCTAAAGATCTATTCTCCTTTATTTGTGCAGATTTAAGCCAACTGTCGCTCTATTGTAAACCGATCTCCGATTCGATCTTTAAGATGATGAAGCGACACCTTCCCGGCCCGTTTACCTTCATTTTGGAGGCAAATAACCAGATTCCCAAATTGTTTAAGAGTAAAAAGAAGACAGTCGGCATCCGAGTTCCCGACAATGAGATCATTAGAGAGATTGTAAGGGAGTTGGGGCGCCCGATTCTCAACACTTCGTTGAGTCACAGCGACGAAGATCCGGAGTATGTCTGTGATCCCGAATGGATACATGAGCGTTACGGTACGTTGATCGATATTGTGGTGGACGGTGGGTTGGGCGGCATGGAGCCTTCCACAGTAGTCGATTGCACCTCCGGAGAGCCGGTCATCATTCGACAAGGATTAGGAGAATTAATTTTATAGCATTTATATTGATATGTTTGAAAACCTTATAGACCGATTAGAACAGTCGTTCAAAATTTTAAAGGGCGAGGGCCGAATCACCGAAATAAATGTAGCGGAGACGTTAAAAGATATTCGTAAAGCGCTGTTGGATGCGGACGTTAGTTACAAAGTGGCCAAGAATTTTTGTGATGAGGTAAAGAGAAAAGCGCTTGGGCAAAACGTACTTAAATCGGTACGTCCCGGGCAGATGATGACCAAGATTGTGCACGACGAACTCACTCTGTTGATGGGTGGAGAGGCTGTGGAGATCAACCTAAAGGGATCGAGGCCTGTGGCTGTGTTGGTTTCGGGATTACAAGGATCGGGTAAAACGACCTTCTCCGGAAAATTGGCATTATTGCTCCGATCCAAAAAGGGGATGCGCCCCCTCCTGACCGCTTGCGACGTCTATCGACCAGCTGCTATTGAGCAACTTAAGGTTCTTGGCGCCCAAGTAGAGGTGGATGTATATACAGAAGAAGGGAACAATAAACCGGTGTCAATAGCCAAAAACGCCCTTAAACACGCCAAAACAAATGGTTACGATGTGGTTATTGTTGATACGGCGGGACGTTTGGCCATTGACCAGGAGATGATGGCAGAAATCAAGGCGATAAAAGATGCCATCCTCCCCTCCGAAACGCTCTTTGTGGTGGACTCGATGACGGGACAGGATGCGGTGGAGACGGCGCGTTCATTTAACGAGCGGCTCAACTTTGACGGTGTGGTATTGACCAAGTTAGATGGCGATACACGCGGTGGTGCGGCGCTGTCGATTCGTGCGGTGGTGGATAAACCGATAAAATTTGTGAGCGCCGGAGAGAAGATGGATGCGTTGGATCTCTTTCACCCCAAACGGATCGCCGACAGGATTTTGGGTATGGGAGACATTGTGTCGTTGGTCGAAAAGGCTCAAGAACAGTTTGATGAAGAAGAGGCACGCAAACTTAGTAAAAAATTTGCCAAAGATCAGTTTACCTTTAACGACTTCTACAAGCAAATCCAACAAATCAAAAAGATGGGAAACATTAAGGATTTGGCCTCGATGATTCCCGGAATGGGTAAGACGCTCAAAAACGTCGATATAGACGAATCGGCATTTAAAGGAGTGGAAGCCATTATCATGTCCATGACGCCATTAGAACGGGAGCAACCGTCGATTCTCAATGGCTCGCGGCGTAAACGCATTGCCTTTGGGAGCGGAGTGACAATTGTTGAAGTAAATCGACTGATGAAACAGTTTGATGAGATGCGAAAAATGATGAAAGGCGGGGCGGGAAAAATGGCAGCATTGATGAATAGACGATAAGTTATGACAATTTTAGACGGAAAGACAACTGCCCAAGCAATTAAAGAAGATATTGCCAAAGAAGTAAAACAATGGGTGTCAACGGGTCGCCGCCCTCCACATTTGACCGCCATTTTGGTGGGCCATGACGGAGCAAGCGAAACGTACATATCTCATAAAGAGAGTGATTGCAAACAAGTAGGGATCACATCTACAATCATTCGATTTGAGCAGACGGTTACGCAAAATGAAATTTTGGATATGATTTTCAAAATCAATGCAGACATTAATATAGATGGAATCATTGTTCAACTTCCTATGCCAAAGCACATTAATGAACAGGCGATTATCGAAGCTATTGATCCTGACAAGGATGTGGATGGTTTTCATCCGGTGAACGTGGGTAGAATGGTACTTGGTCTTCCTGGTTTTGTTCCCGCTACACCGGACGGAATCAGGGAGTTAATACGTCATTACAATATAGAAACAAAAGGAAAACATTGTGTAGTGTTGGGCAGGAGCCACATTGTAGGGCGACCTATGGCCAATCTCTTATCCCAAAAAGCTTATCCCGGAGATTGCACCGTTACGGTATGCCATAGCTCCACCCCCAACATCAAAGAACTTTGCCTTGAGGCCGATATCATTATCGCCGCATTGGGCGTTCCGCTCTTTCTTAAAGCCAATATGGTCAAGTGGGGAGCCGTAGTGATTGACGTGGGTATCACCCGCGTGCCAACCTCTACATCAAGCGGATTTCGTTTGGTGGGAGACGTCGATTTTGATGCGGTGGCTCCAAAGTGCAGCTTCATTACGCCCGTCCCCGGCGGGGTGGGCCCCATGACGCGCGTTGCGCTCCTAAAAAATACCTTAAAAGCGGCGGTACTCCATCAAAAGTAAGAGACCTCTCTCCCTGTGATGGCTGTTAACAAGTTGTTTGTCAATCTACTGGCGCCGATTCTAAAGAGTTGAGGCGTGAGCCACTCTGCTCCTAAAATATCGTGAACAATTGTGTAATAGGCAATTGCATCATCCACCGTAACAATTCCTCCTGCCGGCTTAAAGCCAATCTTTTTTCCTGTTTTATTATAAAACCCCTTGATCTCTTGGCACATCACCGTAGCAGCCTCCGGTGTGGCTGCGGGTGATACTTTTCCCGTCGAGGTTTTGATAAAATCGGCCCCCGCATCCATGGCTATTCGGCTGGCGGTGGCAATCGATTCGGGGTTGGGTAAAACCCCTGTCTCTAAGATCACTTTAAGGTGGGTTTCGCCAATCGCCTTCTTAATTTTGGCCATCTCCGTTATGGCCATATCATGGTTTTGGGACAAAAAGAGGGACAACGGCAGCACAATGTCGATCTCGTCTGCCCCTTCATCCATCGCCATTTTGCACTCTTCTACCTTGATTTTTAAAAAGGTGTGAGAAGAGGGAAAACCGGCTCCGGTCACCGCTAAACGCACCTTAGGCGCCGTCAGCCTCTTGCGAACAATTCGCGCAAAGGAGGGAAAGACACACACGGCAGCTACGTTGTCTAAACCCGGGAAGTGCAGAGGCAACTCGTTCACCTTCTCTACCATAGATACAATCGAAGTTTCGGTGTCGGTAGCGTTAAGCGATGTGAGGTCAATACACCCCAAACAATTTTTAACTATTTGATTCATATAATATTATTCTTTATTTTTTGTGTCGATCCAAATCGTAACAGGCCCATCATTCACCAACCCCACCTCCATCTCTGCGCCAAAACGTCCGGTCTCCACGGGGCCGGGAAAGAGATAACGAAGCTCTTGAATAAAAGATTCGTAAAGGGGAATAGCTACATCAGGAACAGCGGCGCGGATATAGGAAGGGCGATTTCCCTTTTTTGTAGAAGCGTGCAAGGTAAATTGGCTCACCACCAAAAGCCCGGGTATCGCCTCTGACAAATCGTTAATATCTAATATAGAGCGATTCATTACGCCTTCGTTGTCATCAAAAATACGCAGTTGCACCACCTTTTTGGCCATCCAAACCAAATCGTCAAGGTGATCTTCCGACTCAAAACCAACCAATAACAACAACCCTTGGCCAATCTCTCCGTAACAAGCTCCGTCAATCAGCACAGAAGCTCTTTTCACCCGTTGAATCAAAACCCTCATAACTACCCTGCTATGGTTACAATGGTATCTAATCCCAACGACCTGACCTTTGTTGCAATCTCTTCTAACGTTTTGAGCGGAATTTTTTCTAACTCTTTAGCGGGAGTTTCGCGGTCAATCGTGTAGATCATCACCTCTTTTGGTTTG
The DNA here is from genome assembly GCA_031281125.1 of Prevotellaceae bacterium. Lineage (GTDB taxonomy): Bacteria > Bacteroidota > Bacteroidia > Bacteroidales > UBA932 > WRBG01. The sequence goes on from JAITFU010000174.1 coordinate 13,328, forward strand.
AGTTCTTTGATTACCGTTAGCCATGCATCGATTTCTGCATGGGTGGTATTATCAATAGTAGAGCCGTTGTAAAATCCTCTTACAAAGAGTGTTTGTAAAGAAAAATCTCCATCAAAACGCTTTATATGCTCAATTGTGTTACCTAAGTTATATCCGGGGGCCGGTTGGTCAATGGTTTGTACAGTTTGAGGAAAAGCGGAGTCGATTTTAAGTACTCGTTTGTCCACCATCATTAACGCTTCAAACACATCTGAACGATGCAGTTGCGTTGCGTTGGAGAGGACACAAATCTTTGTTTTGGGAACGTATTGATTACGTAATGCTATGGTATTCTGCACAATCTCTTTAAAGTGAGGATGAAGGGTGGGTTCGCCATTCCCCGAAAAGGTGATCACATTGGGAAAAACACCCTTGTGGACAATCTCCAACAGCTTTTGTTCCAAAGCATCGGCCACTTCCTGAATAGATGGAATCGTTTTATCGGAAGCCCCATATTCGTTCCAACCACATTCGCAATAGATGCAGTCAAAGGAGCACCATTTGCCATTTTTGGGCAAGAGGTTAATCCCTAACGAGCTTCCTAATCTTCGGCTCACGATTGGGCCGAATAATATCCGGTTGAAGAGAGATGGGTTCATAAGGCTGAATGATTGCGGGTTTCAAAAGAGTATCTTTTCGAAAGGTCGTTATTGTGTCGATGGGTTCTGATTTTTTTTGCAAAGTATCGTAAAGGGTTTTGGGAAAAACAGGCAAAAGAGGAGTTATAGAGTCGATACAAAAGAAAGGTTTTGAGTCGCTTGCAATATTATTGATCTCGTCCACCTCTCTTTGAATTGCCTCTTTGATCTTTACCATTCGATCGCGATGGAGTGTGAGCGTTTTGGCAAATTTTTCAGGATTTTTAAAGTGGTAGTCAAGCGATATGTGATAATAGTCAATACTGTATCCGTGGGAACTAAGAATCGCCGCATAGACCAAAGAGGTATCGGCAATTTGGGTAAATTGCTGATTGTCTTGAATCGTTTGCTCCACCGTAAACATTTCGATCATTATCTTGACCATTCGGTCCCTTGAAATAGGCGCTTTACTGCACGAACACAAAAACAAAATGCAGAAAAAGAGCCAACTATAATGGTTTCGCCTCATACGATTTGAAAAATATTTTGTTAAAAAGGCAAAGATACATTTTTTATATATAATTTTGCATATTCACACATTTTTGGCCCATGCTTTTTAGACCGCCCATCGTACTTACCCGTATTTTTCCCACCTTTATCTGGCGTTTTTTTGATCAGACAGATGCCATTTATATCACCTTTGACGATGGCCCTTCTCCTGAGGTTACGCCTTGGGTATTAGATCAGTTAGACAAGTTTGGTGCCAAAGCTACCTTTTTTTGTTTGGGAAAGAATGCAGAGATGTTTCCTGACCTCTACGCCGAGGTCATCCGTCGTGGACATTCAACAGGCAATCACTCCTATAGCCATATAAAAGGTTGGGGAATGGAGACGGGAGCCTATATTAGAGATGTGGATACTGCGGCAGAATTTATACATAGTAACCTCTTTAGGCCTCCCTACGGAAGGATTGGCCCTCATCAAGCTAAGATGTTGAGTGAGAGATACAAAATTGTGATGTGGGAGGTGCTGAGCAGAGACTATGGCCGATCGATCTCCGGAAAACGATGCGCAAGAAATGTGATCCGAGATATGCGTCCGGGTGCCATTGTAGTTTTTCATGATTCTGTCAAAAGCGCTCGAAACTTGTGGGTTGCCCTGCCTTTGGTGTTGCAGGCTATTAAAGAGCGTGGATGGGTATGTAAAAAGATAGAACTATGAAAACGAATGTACTCATATTGGGATCAGGAGGGCGCGAACATGCCATTGCATGGAAGCTCAAACAGAGTCCGTTGCTTGGTCAACTTTACTGTGCCCCGGGCAATCCGGGTACAGCACTCCATGCAGTCAATCTTTCTGTTGATTTGTCTGATTTTGAAGAGATAAAGCGATTGGTGTTGAAGTATGACACATCAATGGTGGTGGTGGGACCTGAGGAGCCTTTGGTGAGAGGTATTGTGGACTATTTTTCTATGGATAAGGAGCTTTCTCACTGTTTTGTAGTAGGCCCATCACAAGCCGGAGCGCAATTGGAAGGGAGTAAAGACTTTGCCAAATCGTTTATGAATCGGCACCACATTCCTACTGCCGCTTATCGTTCCTTTACCGTCGAACAAATAAACGAGGGTATAACCTTTTTAAAAACCATGTCGCCTCCTTATGTACTCAAAGCTGACGGATTGGCTGCCGGCAAAGGGGTGGTGATTCTTTCTGACCTTAATGAGGCAGCGCAGGAGCTGCGGGCAATGTTGGAAGGAAAATTTGGAGCGGCAGGAAACCGCGTGGTGATCGAAGAGTATTTATCAGGAATCGAACTCTCTGTCTTTTTCATTACCGATGGAAAGAGCTATAAATTATTGCCCAATGCCAAGGATTACAAACGCATAGGAGATGGCGATACAGGCCTCAACACAGGAGGGATGGGCGCTGTCTCTCCGGTTCCGTTTGCCGATCAGACGTTTATGAAAAAAGTGGAGGAGCGGATTGTTGCCCCCACAGTAGCCGGTTTACAAAAAGAAGGAATTGATTATAAGGGATTTGTATTTGTCGGCATCATGAATTGTTGTGGAGATCCCTACGTAATTGAGTATAATGTAAGGTTAGGGGACCCCGAAACAGAGGTGGTGTTGCCGCGCCTAAAAAACGACTTATTGGCCTTACTGTTATCGCTTTCTCAAGGGAAATTGGCTTTGGAAGAGTTGGTTGTATCTCCTGAATATGCCATCACAGTCGTGATCGCGTCTGAAGGTTATCCCCAAACAGTTCAAAAGGGGTATCTTATTGAGGGATTGGATCAAGTCCAAGGCGATGCCATTGTTTTTCATGCAGGTACAAAATGTGTTGATAAAGGGATTGTCACTTCGGGCGGACGGGTATTGGCGGTAACGGCCACAGGCCCTTCATTGGCTCAAGCGTTGGAGATCGCATATGGTTCCGTTGGTTTGATCCGATTTAAAGGCGTTTATTATCGAAAAGATATTGGAAATGATGTAATGAAAAAAGGAGAACTCAATGGTTGATTATTTTCGCTCAAATTGGATCGTCGCCACTTTTTTTACGACCATTTTTTTATGCCTGCTATGGGCTCCGGATTTTGCCGGATACAACCAAATCAGGGTGTCGTTTCTTCTCCCTTGCATGGGTACACATTTTAATGATACTTTTATTAATTCGACTTTAGATATGTTGATTACCATTGTGTTGGCTTTTATCAATGGTATTCTCCTCTCCCTCTTGTCTGTGCGTTATCTCTCTTTGGGAAAGGCAAATATAATGATTCCGTTCCTCTATCTTTTGACGATTTTTTCTTTTCCGCAGGCACGCTCTTTTTCTTCCTCTTTTGCTGCGGCGCTCTTTGTACTTTTGGGACTACTTTCGCTATTTAGTGCGGGAAAGGTAAAAAGGCCCACTACCACTTTGTTTATGTCCTCTTTTTTTGTGGGTTGCGCCTGTTTGCTTCACTCCTCCGCCTTTATTGCGATCGCTGGTTTTGTGGTGATTTCGATTCTACTGCACCTCCTTTCCGGCAGAAACTTTTTGGTCTTTTTGGGCGGATTACTCTTCACCTTTGGTGGATGCCTTCTTTTTCGATTTCTTTTGGGTTATGACTCCGGTAGCGTAATATGGGGTATATTCAGTGGAATCGATAACATTCATTTTCAGTTTCTTCCCCGCACACCGGCCACACTCTTCCTCACTTTGGTTCTGTTGTACCTGTCGGGAAAAACCATTATCAGGTGGCTTTTTCACTCCTTTGGTAACAAATCGTACAGATACAGGGTACTTGCATCGTTGGTGGTGTTTCTTCTTATTTGCGCCATCCCCATCTTCTTGTATGCCAACATTGTATTCTCCTACCTCCCCATTATCGCCCTTCCCTTATCGATCCTTTTGGCCTTTAACTTTTCTGACGAGCGTGTAACCAAACAGACGAAAGTAGAATTTGCCGTGCTTATTATTGCTGTTGTTGTCAATCAAGTAGCATTTTTTTTGCAATAAGTACCGTCTATATGAACTAATTTTGTTAACTTTGTTTGTTAAAATACCACAAAAAATATCACTAAAATCTAATAAATTATGTCAAAAGAAATCTCAAGAAGAAAATTCCTTAGGCAAGGAGCGGTTGCTGCCGCCACCTTAGCAGTGGTTCCCAACGTTGTGTTGGGTAAAAAATTTGGCCACATTGCGCCATCCGACAAACTCAACGTATTGGGCGTGGGGATTGGCGGACGCGGTGCCGGCGTGCTTAAAGCTATAAACAGTGAAAACATTATTGGTCTTTGCGACGTGGACTGGAAATATGCCGACAGGGTATTTAAAACCTATCCCAATGCCAAAAAGTACAACGACTATCGCCGTATGTACGATGAACTCATCAAGTCGGCGGACGCAGTAGTAGTAGCTACAGCCGATCACACCCATGCGATTGTGGCCGCAGATGCCATGACGGCAGGTAAACATGTTTATGTAGAAAAACCGTTAACCCACACTGTGTATGAATCGCGACTGCTCACCAAATTGGCGGCCAAACA
>JAITFU010000190.1 GCA_031281125.1 Prevotellaceae bacterium
TGCACAGCGCCTACGAACAAATCACGGTACGTTACAAACGCGATATTCCTGCATTGACAAAGTACACCACATTGGCAGTTATTTCTGATGGAGCAAACACCAAACTCGGCACACTTTTCACACCCTATCCGTTTTTCTACTCGTGGAACAAAGCAAACGAAAGCGAAACAAAGGCTAACGGCATATCAACTTTGCTCACAATGGTTAAAGGCGCATTTGCAAAAGACCGCATTTTATGCATTTTACGCGATTTCACCTATTTTGCCGACACCAAAGAAAAAACGATTGTTTGCCGCTATCCTCAGTTTTTCGGGGCAAAAAAAATGTACAACAGTATTCATGAACACCTGAAACCCAACGGCGACGGAAAGGGTGGAACCTATTTCGGCGCTACTGGTTGCGGCAAGACTTATACGATGCTTTTTCTCGCCCGACTTATCGCCTTGCGCGACAGCGAGAAATTTCATAACCCTACAATCATAATCCTTGCAGACCGTGAAGATTTAGATACGCAGACGAGCGAACTGTTCGTAGAATCGAAGAGTTTTCTTTGTGAAACCAATGTCAAAAGCATTGAAAGCCGTACAGACCTCAAGGAGCAACTCAAAAACCGTCCGAGCGGTGGCGTGTATATTACAACAGTACAGAAATTTTGCGAAGATATTGGCAAACTTTCCACCCGCAACAACATTATTTGCATATCGGACGAAGCACACCGCACTCAAACCAATGTGGGCAGCAAATTGAAATTTACTGAAAAAGGCGTAAAAGAAACTTACGGATTTGCTTACTATTTGCGTGAAAGTTTTCCAAACGCCACATATTGTGGCTTTACAGGCACTCCCATTGACGAAACCATTGCCGTTTTTGGCGAAAAGGTTGATAGCTACACAATGAAAGAAAGTACTGACGACGATATAACGATACGCATTGCATACGAACCGCGACTTGCAAGGGTAATTTTAAGCGATGAACAGGCAATGGAAATCAATGCCAAATATGCCGAGTGGCGCGATATAGGCACAAACCCCGAACAGATAGAAAAGAGCAAAAAAGAGATGAGCCAGATGAGAGCTGTTCTCGGACATCCCGACCGCTTGCAAAAACTCGCCGCAGATATGGCAGAACATTACGAAAAACTCTGTGCCGAAAAACCCGCAATCGTTCAAAAAGCAATGATTGTTTGCGCCGATAGGAAACTAGCTTTTGAACTTTACAAAGAAATTCGCAACATTCGTCCCGAATGGTTTTTGGCAAAGAAAACCGATAGAGAGGGCATAAATAAAGACGAATTAGACAAACTCACAGCCACGCAGAAACTTAATCTTGTTGCCACACAAGGACAGAATGATGAAAAGGAGCTCTTTAACTTGTGCGGAAACAAAGAATATCGCAGTCGTTTGGACAAACTTTTCAAAAACCCGAACAGCAACTTTAAAATAGCCATTGTGGTTGATATGTGGATTACAGGATTTGATGTGCCTGAACTTTCCGTGATGTATATCGACAAACCTTTGCAGAAACACACGCTGATTCAGACAATTTCGCGTGTAAATCGCAAAGCCGAAGGCAAAGAACGGGGTTTAATTGTGGATTATATCGGAATAAAGGAAGACATGCTTTCTGCTGTAAAAAAATATGGTACTGATGCGGACGAAAGTCCCATTGACGAAATTAAAATTGCCCTTGCCGAGTTCAGAAACTCAATGAAAGTTATTGGCGATTTGCTTTTCGGATTTGATGCAAGTGTATTTTTTAAAAGCAGAGATGAAACCGAAAGATTAATGTGTTTAAATTCTGCCGTTGAATTTGTGCAAATCGGAAAAGACCGCGAAACCAAATTTATGGGCTTTACCCTCCGACTGAAAGCCGCATTTGCAATTTGCAGCCCAAGCGGCGAACTCGCAGCAGAAGAAATATCAAAAGCCCAATTCTATCTTGCAATCCGCACCATAATATACAAACAGACCATGGGCGACACGCCCGATGCCGAAACAATGAACAAAGTGATTCAAGTGATGGTAGAGCGCGCAATTGCCTGTACAGGAATAGAAAACATTGTAAATGCCGAAAAACCCGAAGAAATTTTTGGCGGAAAATTGGAAGAAGAAGCCCTATCGGCAAAATTGCCCTTTACCAAATTCAATGCCCTTGTAAAAATCCTGAAAAAGGCAATAACTGCTTACGGTAGAAAGAATAAACTCAAAGAAATTGAATTTAACGAACTTTTAAAAGCCGTTATTGAGAAATACAACAACCGCGACAAACTTGTATTCACAAGCGAAGTTGTTGCCGACTTTATCAATGAACTTTCTGGCGAAATTATAAATATCCTCAATGATTTGCACGAGGATATAAACTCATTTTCCCTACTCTGCATTTCGTTTGAAGAAAAAGCATTTTATGATATTTTGGTAAAAGTGCGTGATGAAAATAATTTTGCGTATGCTGATGAAAAATGTGTTACACTTGCCAAAGCAATCAAAGAATTAGTTGATGACAAAGCGCAATACGCCGACTGGGCAACCCGCGAAGACATTAAAAACCAACTCAATCGCGACTTAACCGTGTTGCTATACAACAATGGCTATCCGCCCGAATGGGACGAAGAAGTGTTTGATAGAGTGATGGAGCAGGCACAAAATTATAAGCGGTGGGAAAGTGATTGAAAAATCAGTATATTAGCAACGAAAAAAATCAAATATATGCCCGAACAACAAAACATAGAATACAAATCCTCATGGCACGAGGACTATCTGAAATGGATATGCGGCTTTGCCAATGCGCAAGGCGGTACGCTCATCATAGGTAAAGATAACGACGGCAAAGTAGTAGGCGTAAAAAATGCCCAAAGACTGTTAGAAGAGTTGCCCAACAAGATTACTACTATTATGGGTATCGTAGCCGATGTAAACCTGCGCGAAACCCCACAAGGCGATTATATCGAAATTGCAGTAGAACCTCATCCCAATCCGGTGAATTACAAAGGTGAATACCATTACCGCAGCGGTAGCACAAAGCAGGAACTCAAAGGGGCAGCATTGGATAAGTTTCTTTTGCGAAAGCAGGGCAGGCGTTGGGATAGCGTGCCGATTCCCAATATTACTGTTGCTGATTTAAAGCAAGATACTTTTGATTTTTTCCGTAAGAGAGGCGTAAAAAACAATCGACTTGACGATGATACACTGTCAGACAGCAACGAACTCTTGCTTCACAATCTGAAATTGGTCGATGACGGCTATTTGAAAAGAGCATCGCTGCTGCTTTTTCACGCTGACCCCGAAAGATTTGTTACCGGTGCATACATAAAAATCGGCTTTTTTGAATCGGATAGCGATTTGATTTTTCAAGACGAAATTCACGGCAATTTGTTTGAGCAGGTTGAAAAAACAATCCTGATAAGTTACGAGGGGATTTATCGAATAGAAACCTACGAATACCCGAAAGAAGCGATACGCGAGGCCATCCACAATGCAGTGGCTCACAAGGATTATACTGGCTGTACGTTATATTGAAGCGTGGGGGCGGGGCATTCGAAAAATGAATGAACAATGTGCAGCAGCGGGACTACCCCAACCCTTGTACTATTACGAAAGTTCAGGATTTTGGGCTGTCTTTCGCAAAGATACTTTTAATGAGCAATCTTTAAGCGAATTAGGCTTAAACGAAAGGCAAGTTGACGCACTATTGTTTTTCAAAACTAAAGGCGAAATAACGAGTTCTGAATATGCGCAAAAATACAAAGTAACAGACCGAACTGCCCGAACAGATTTGAATGAATTAGTTGAAAAAGAATTGCTTATTAAAAGAGGCGAAACAAATCAATCAAAATATCTGTACGTATAGAGAGTGTATATTTCCGAAGTTTTTCCGAATAATTTCCGAAGTTTCCGAATAATTTCCGAAGTTTTCCCATACTCCCGTTCCCTTAAATCCCCAACATGGTTTAGCATGGTTAAGCCCCATAACCATTAGCGCCCCTACATCCGTTCGCCCGCATCGGCATCTAAAAAATCACATTGGCTACTCCCGCATATTCAAGACCCAAGCGGTATTCTTAGTTTATTGTTTTCGTGCGCTTCGCGCCCAAAAACAACGCAGGTAAATAGGTGTCTTGAGTCATTCAAAATAAATGTAAAATATTGATAACCAAACATCGAAAAATTTTTTACTTAAATAATTTGGAAAATGCCTCATCAAATTTTTCATCAAATTGATTATAAAACTCATCAATCTTAAAATTTATCATATTGAGATGTTCTTCTGTCATTAATCCTCTCAATGGTTCCATTTTTTCGTATATTCTTTTTTTTGAATCGTTTGTAGATATAGTAACCTCAGTATTTATTTTCTCCATCATTTTTTGCTGATATGAAAATATTTATCCATATATTGAATATTATTGATAGGTTAAGGAGCACGAATTATTTTGCAAAAATAGCTCAACTATTGAAAACCATCCCATACAAGCAGGTTTCTATGCGCACAACAGTTACGTAAAACCACAAATATTTTTACCTTTGTACTGGCAATAAAGCATATCAGGGAAAAGAGATGAACAAAGGCAACACATTATCAGAAAAAATTGAAAATCAAATCTATGGTCAGATAAAAGAGATTCTGACCGCAGCAAGAGTAAAGGCATATTCGGCTGTTAACTTTGCTATGGTTGAGGCATATTGGCTGATTGGAAAACAGATTGTTGAGGCACAAGCAGGCAATGAACGGGCCGAGTATGGCGAACAACTATTGCAGTTCCTTTCCAAAAAGCTTATACAAGATTTTGGAAGAGGTTTTGATACCTCTACTTTACGTAGAATACGTCAATTTTACCTCACATTTCCGATTCGTGCCACGCTGCGGCACGAATTGGGTTGGTCACATTACCGATTGATAATGAAAGTGTCCAATGGTAATGCTCGCAGTTTTTACATAGACGAGTGCGTAAACTCGAACTGGAGTACCCGCCAACTCGAAAGGCAAATCAACACGCATTTCTACGAAAGAATGTTGTCGAGCCAGGATAAAGAAGCGGTTTCTACTGAAATTCAAAAAACAGCACCGGTGCCAGACCCAAAAAATTTTATCCGCAACCCTGCTGTTTTAGAATTTTTAGGTATGAAACCCTCACCCCATTTGTACGAAAAAGATTTGGAAACGGCTATTATCAATCATTTGCAGGAGTTCCTTTTGGAAATGGGCAGAGGTTTTTCCTTTATTGCACGCCAAAAACGCTTTTCTCTTGACGGCAGAGATTTCTATATTGATTTGGTTTTCTATCACTATATTTTGAAATGCTTTGTGCTTATCGATTTAAAAATAGGTGATTTAACACACCAAGATTTAGGGCAAATGCAGATGTATGTAAATTACTACACCCGTGAATTGATGAATGACGGCGACAATCCCCCCTTCGGTATCATACTTTGTGCCGATAAAAGCGACGCGATTGTTCGTTACACCCTTGCCGAAGACAATAAACAGATTTTTGCCTCAAAGTATATGCTTTACCTCCCCTCCGAACAGGAATTACAAGACGAGATTTCTTCTGTTGTACATCAAAAACAATACTGATACCAATGCATATTTATTTTTGTTTCTATCCTTTTTATACCACATTTGTACCACGTATAAACTATTTAATTTATTCTCAATTAAATATATTTCCTGTATTGGAAAGTAACCACATTCGGCACGATTCTTGTTATTATTGACTATTCTCCCTACATTTGTACAATAATTGCCAAATCAGATGGTGTATAATAAAAGAATATGGATTGTCTTATTGCCACTTATGCTCTCTTCTTGTGGGCATGAGGAGAATATCTCCACCTATACCGCTGTGATTGGAAACTTTACACACTCGCTTCTTATCGAGGGCATTGCGGAGCCTGTGCGCTCCACTTTGATCGCCTCTCCAAGAGGTATGGAGGGAGTAGTGACGTTCCTTGTAGAAGACGGGATAATGGTAGAAGAGGGGCAAGTGGTGTGTATTATTGAATCTCAAGATTTGCAAAATACATACGATCAGTTACTTATTTCGCTGGAGAATGCGCAGGCAGGCCTCAATAAAACAAAAGCAGATCTCAATATGCAGTTTGCCTTGCTCGAAGCACAGGTAAGGACAAACGAAGCAGATACCAAAATTTCGCTTATGGACTCACTTCAGTTGGCCTTTTTATCAGAGAATCAGAGGTTGATAAAAGAGTTGGAGTTAGAGAGAACCGCAATAGAAAAGGTACGATTCGAAAAAAAGTTGGAGGCGCTAAAGGTGATCCAACAATCAGAAATAAAAAAGTTAGAGCTTGAAATTCAACGATATGTAATTCGTCTCGAATCCTTACAAATCCAGATTGGCGCCCTTACGCTCAAAGCGCCCAGTCCGGGAATGGTCGTTATTGCCTCAAATCCCCTCACAGAGAAAAAGGTAAAGGTGGGTGATCCCGTTTGGAGCAATTTTCCCATTGCAAATCTTCCTCAATTCCAAGAGATGAAAGTGAAGATTTTGGCTCCCGAAGCAGACTTTAAGATGATCAATGTCAACGACTCGGTATGCTATACCTTTGATGCGATGCCCGGAGTTACAGGCACGGGCAAAATCTTGAAAAAAGCGCCCATGGGACAGCCCTATAAACGTGGAGGAACGGTCAAGTTTTTTGAAATTGAAGCCTCTCTACAAGAAGTGGAATCGCTACCTGAACCCGGATTCACAGTCAATTGTTGCATCATAATCAAACACATAGAAAATGTGATCTCCATACCTCAAATTGCTCTCTTTGACGAAGACTCAGTAAAAGTGGTATATGTACAGAACCGGAATCGATTCGAAAAACGTCAAGTACTCTTGGATATTTCCTCTCAAAAAGAGGCAATTGTTACCGCCGGACTAAATGAAGGAGATGTTATTACGCTTAGTAAACCAAAACCTTCTTTGATTAAGTCACGGAAGACACTCCCCGACTCTCTTTTCAATAAAACTAATCCTTAACACCTTATGAACCATCCGTCAAAAACCCCCTATTGCAGTAAAATCGGAATAATCTTACTTTTTGCCCTCCTCCTCTTTGCATGTAAAGGTAAAAACACAGGCCAAATACCTTCAAGCAAAGTTGTTAAAGGAGTCTTTTACATCGACTTGTATGAAGAGGGCGAGCTTGAAGCCGTGAGGTCGATCAATATCTCATCCCCATCCATTTCGTGGAGATTCAGCAGCAGTATGAAGATTTCCAACATTGTAAAGGATGGAACAGAGGTAAATGTCGGAGATACGGTGGTGGTATTTGATCCCTCGGAGGTGAACAAAGCGATTGCAGATGCCCAAAGTAAGTTAGAAATAAGCGGCGCAGAGTTAGAGAAGTTGATCGCGCAGCAAGATTCTGATTTAGAGGAGTTAAAAGCCGATTACGAGGTAGCGCGTATTTCGTTTGAAATTTCTAAAATCAAATTTGAACAGGCAGAATACGAATCAGATATAACAAGAAAACAGATTCAGTTAAACCTCGAAAAGGCAGATATTTCACTCCAAAGAGCCAAAGAACAGATTGACAACCGTAAAAAAATCAATATAGAGGAGGTGAAACAGAAGAACTTGGCTATTCTTCAAGATAAAGCAAGGCTCAATGAGGGATACGATGCATTGCGTCAACTCACCGTAATTACCCCTTCGCCCGGAATCGCGATCTTGGGACGCAACTGGAGCAGTGGCAATAAGTTTCAGGTGGGAGAACAGGTGTGGTCGGGAATGCCGCTCATTTCGTTGCCCGATTTATCTCAATTAAAGGCCAATGTAAAGATTAATGAGGTGGATATTGCAAAGATAACTAAGGGATTGAATGTCGAAATTAAGCCTGACGCTTTTTCGGATAGCAAGTTTACAGGCGTGGTTACCGAAGTGGCCAATTTGGCAGTCAACAAACAAGGCTCCACAAAAATAAAGGTTTTCCCTGTGTCCATATACCTAAACGAAACAGATAAAAACCTGTTGCCCGGGCTAACAGTTAGTTGCCGAATTCTTATTGAAAAAATCGAAGATGTTTTGTATGTTCCTATTGATGCCATCTTTACAGAAGAAGGGATACACTTTGTTTTTAAAAAGACTGCAACAAGCTATAAAAAAGTTGAAGTGGAAACAGGGCGCAGCAACTCAGATTACACCGTTATAGTTAATGGGTTAAGCGAAGGAGACGAAGTTGCGTTGGTAGATCCGTTTTACGAATCAAAAACAGAGAAATGATGAAAAAAAGAGAAATCATCCTCTATTCTTTTGCGCTTCTCCTCTTTATTGCCTCTTGCAATCCAACAGGAGAATCCAAGGCAGACCACAAAAGAGGTTTGAACGGTGCTACCATTATCGAAACAGGAACGCTCGAAGCGATTAACAATGTGCTCTTTATTTTGCCAAGATACTCCCTCTATTGGTATCAGATGCGTATTATTGGGATTCTCGAGAACGGTACCCTAGTCAATAAGGGCGACTCAATCATACAGATCGACCCCTCTGAAGTAAATAGGTTTATTATCGAAAGAGAGACAAACTTAGAGACCCAAAGGGCAAACCTCCAAAAAATGGAGGTGACACAGAGCAATCAAATCAGCGACTTAGAGTCAAGAATCAGAAGTGAAGAAGCTGCGTTTGACCTAAAAAAGATTGAATTAGAATCGTCAGTATTTGATACCGAAAGAAACCGTGCCATCAAGAAACTCGAATTTAGTCAGGCCGAACTCCTTCTTTCCAAAGAGAGACGTAAATTGACACTCGCCAAAATTATTAATAGTAACGACCTTAAAATTCAGCGAATACGAATCCGCCAATTGGAAGACGATCTAAAACACTTTTCCAAAATATTACCTACCCTTACTGTGCAATCAACGGTAGCAGGGGTTTTTCAAAGAGGAGAAAACCCTTATACCGGAAAAACCATTAACACCGGCGACCAGATGTACCCGGGTTTTCCGATGGGCAATGTACCTGAACTCGAATGGATGAAGGTGAACACCTTTATTAACGAAAACGACTTTCTCAAAGTTAACGTGGGGCAAAGGGTAACGGTGCGTTTGGATGCACTACCTGATCTTAAGTTCAATGGAGAAGTTACCTACGTTGGTAAGCTCTGCATCACAAGAGAGACCAATTCCAAGCAAAAGGGCTTTGAAGTAGAAGTTAAGTTGTTAGATTCTGACGAGCGCCTGAAACCCGGAATGACCGTAAGTTGTGAATTTTTATCTAATTGATTGGCTATGAATTATTCAGAAAATATGCGTTTGGCTATCTCCGCCCTGATCGACCACAAGGTACGCTCTTTTTTAACCATGCTCGGTATCATTTTTGGGGTTGCCTCGGTAATCGCCATGCTGTCGATTGGCGAAGGGGCTAAAAGAGAGGCAATTGCCAAATATCAAGACTTAGGTGTAAACAATATTATCGTTAGAGAGAAAAAACTCTCGGAATCGGAACTTGAAGAAGTAAGGGCCAAATTTTCTCAAGGATTGTCGATTCGAGATGCCCAGGCGATTATCGATATTGTCCCAAATGTCACAATGATAACCTCCCAAGCCGAAATCGATTCGGAGGTAAGGTATTCCGACAAATCGGTGAAATCATCAGTAATTGGAGTAACTTCCAATTACTTGGAAATGATGAACTATAAAATTCATAAAGGAGAGTTGATTAACGACCACCACTACGGTAGAAAATTAAAAGTCTGCGTGTTAGGTGCCGGAGTGGCAGGAACCCTCTTTGGATATCAAGACCCCATTGGGGAGTTGGTAAAAGTGGAAGACCAATGGTTAGAGGTAATTGGTGTACTCGAATCCAAGAGCCTCTTTACCGAAACTGTAGGAGAGTTGGCTGCAAGAGATTTAAACACAGATATATACCTGCCTCTATCCACCTTCTTAGGCAGGTTTAGTAGAGAAAATGCACTTACAAGTGAGATCCAACAGATTACCGCACAAGTGAACAAATCCAGCGCCCTGATGGAATCCTCTAAGTTGATAGACGAGGTATTAAAACGACACCACTTTAACAATCAGGATTACAATATTGTTATACCTTACGAACTGCTAAAACAGGAGGAGAAAGAGCGTCAAATCTACAACATTCTTTTGGGGGCAATTGCAGCCATCTCTCTGATTGTAGGCGGAATAGGCATTATGAACATTATGCTTGCCACGGTATTGGAGCGCACACGCGAAATCGGGACCAGACGCGCCATTGGCGCAAGAAAGTCCGATATTATGGGGCAGTTTGTAACAGAAGCAGTAGCAATCAGTTTGGTAGGCGGACTTATTGGAATTGTACTTGGGATCGTACTCTCACTTTCGGTCTCTTGGTTTACCGACATTACTACATCTATCCAATTGTATTCCATCCTAATCGCATTTTTCTTCTCGATGATGGTGGGTATTGGGTTTGGATACCTGCCGGCCAAAAACGCTGCAAATCTCAAGCCGATAGAATCGATGCGATACGAATAATCACTTAAAAATCCAATCTTTATGAAAAAAATATCTCTTTTTACCGTTTGTTTCTTTACCGTATGTTTTTCGACAATCAAGGCGCAGGTGTATCACCTTTCTTTAGAAGAGAGTCTTGAGATAGCCAAAGAGAAGAGTTTTGAAATTCAAAATTTGCAATTGGATCAAGCCATCGCCCTTAACGAACTTAAAGCAGAGACCGCCCGTTTAAAAACAAGTGTGAATATGTTATTTACCTTACCCCAATACACAGAAACGGTGCGCGAATGGGAAGACAGCGAAGGGATCTCTTTTTTCTCTGTTAAGACACTTCGAGGAACCGGAAATCTAAACATTTTGCAACCACTGCCCACAGACGGATTGATTTCGGTCTCTACGGGATTGTCGTCTGTAAACGATTATAATACGGATAAACGTGCCGCAACATTCAATACAAGAATCGGTTTAAGCCAACCACTCAATTCTTTATGGGGTTATAACGCCATTAGGTCTGACCTCAAACGAGCTAATTTGAATTGGGAACGGGCAAACAAAGCGCTAAAACGGGCAGAGCTTAATCTCTATTACGATGTAAGCAAATCATTCTACAGCCTGATGCTTCTTCAAAAGGGAGCCGAAATCTCGCTTATGAACCTTGAACGTCAAACCGAAGCGTACGAAATATCCAAAAACAAATTCGAAGCCGGCTTAATTCGCGAAGTGGAGAACCTGCAAATGGAGGTGGACTTGGCAGAGGCACAAAACAGTTATGACGTTACAGCCTTGGAGCTTGTCTCCTCTACCAATTCTTTTAAACGTTTGATTGGATTGGAATTAGATGCAACAGTTACGCTTAAAAGCGAAACCGATGAGTGGGTAGTGATAAGGGTCAATCCCGATTTAGCAGTAGAGATGGCAATTGCTAACAGGTTGGAAATTAAAGATCGTGAGATTCAAATCGAACTGCAAAAACTACAAATAAGCCGACAAAAGTCGTATGGGTTACCTCAAGCCAGCCTTGAAGCCTCTTGGGAAAGAATCGGCATCAGCAACATTGGCCTCTCTGAGTCTTATTCCAATTCGATCTCCAACTCATGGAATGACCTAACAGCGCGCCCTTCCAGTTATCAAATAGGTATTACACTTCGGATTCCGATTCTCGACTGGGGACGGAACAGGAGTTTGGTGAGGGCAGCCCAAGCGAGGCAACAGCAATATTTGCTTGGTAAAGAGGATGATGAGCGAGGTATTGAAGTAGAGGTGAGAAATTTGGTCTCTAATATTCAAACCACCGTCACACGCCTTACACTGTTGGAAAAGAACCTGAGCGTAGCAGAGAGGAGCTACGGAATCACCTTGCAACGCTACACAGACGGAGACATTGACAGCCAGGCCCTCTCCCTTGAACGCACACGACTCAACACCGCCCAACGCAACCATTTGGATGCCTTTGTCTCGTACCGGTTACTCCTTGCCGACTTGATGCGTAAAACTTTTTACGATTTTGAACACAATTTGCCCATAGAATAATTTAAACAAATTATGTCCTACCCTATTGATCAAAAACTTGTAATTGCCATTGCTTCAAGCGCTCTATTTGATCTCTCCGACTCTCATAAAGTTTTTATGGAACAAGGAGTGGAGGAGTATCGAAAATATCAGGAGTTACATATTGACGTTACTCTAGCCAAAGGAGTGGCCTTTGCATTTATCAAAAAGCTCTTAAGCCTGAATGAGATTTTTAAAGACGAACAACCTATTGAGGTGGTGCTTCTCTCCAGAAACAGCCCTGAAACGGGTCTAAGGGTGTTTAGGTCTATTCAACACTATGGTTTGGATATTACTCGTGCCGGCTTTTTCTCCGGACGCGCTCCGTATAAATACCTTCCTGCCTACAATGCAACTCTATTCCTATCTGCAAATGAACAAGATGTACGTGCAGCCTGCAATTGTGGTTTTGCCGCAGGTAGGGTACTTGAGTCCAAAATGGAGGAAAACGAAGGAGATGAATTACGAATAGCCTTTGATTTTGATGGCGTTGTAGCTAACGACGATGCAGAGAGGGTATTTCAGGAAGAGGGAATAGAAGCGTTCTACTCAACAGAGCAAAGCAATGCACAAACGCCGCTACAGCCCGGACTCTTGGCAGATCTTTTTTCAAAAATAGCAGCCCTTCAGCACTTAGAACAGATTAGAAAAGAGAACCATCCTCATTATAAAAGAGTAATCAATACCGCCATTGTTACGGCAAGGAACGCTCCCGCACATGAGCGCCTTGTCAACACGCTTAAAAATTGGGGAGTTGATGTGGATGAAGTGTTCTTTTTGGGAGGTATAGACAAATTTAGAATCCTTAACATCATGCGTCCCCACATCTTCTTTGACGACCAGCTGGGGCATCTTTCGCACTTAACAAATATGCTTGCTGTACATATACCGCTCGGAATTAAAAACTTATAACTTTTTTACCATGGATCGTAGAAAATTCTTTCGTATCACCTCTGCCACCGGTGCCGGTATTGCAGCAGGAGCATTTAGTGGAAAAGCCTTTGCGGCTGTTTTTCCGACAATTACGCCACAGCAACCCCAAAAACCGGCCACCAATATCGGTGATATCTTAAAATTTCCCCGAACCCCTTCCTCCATGCCGGGCCGCTATCCGGGAAAAGTAGTCAAAGTCTATAATCTCGATTCTGTGGTGAACGATACCCCTATGGAATCAGTTGCATACAATATGTTGGAAAAGAGTATGCTTCAACTCACAGGGGAAGAGAATCTCACAGAGGCATGGAGGCAATTTGTCTCTCCTGACGAGGTGATCGGCCTCAAAGTAAATCCAATAGGCGAAGCGCTCTTGAGTACTTCACACGCGGTGGTGCAATCGGTTATCAAACAGATGGAAGAAGCCGGCATTCCAAGAAAAAATATTGTCATTTGGGATCGTCGAGGAGAACAGTTGGAAGAGGCAGGCTTTACACCGGAAAACTATCCCGACATAAGAATCCTAAGCACAGAATATAAAGAGAATGGGTCATATTATGGAACCGATGGTAAGCTGTTGAGTGAACATCAAATAGATCCGGAGTGGTATTATATGGCCGATTGCGAACAGGAGTATGATGCCTATACGTTGCCCTACATGGTTAACCAAGGAAAATACTCATACTTTTCAAAGATTTGCACCCAAGTGGTGGACAAAATTATCAATATCCCCATTATGAAAAATGCGGGCGCTTCTGTGACGCTGTGTCTCAAAAACTTAGGTTTTGGGGCCATCACAAATACAGGAAGGTTGCATCGGGAACTGTGGCACGATACCTGCGCACAGGTGTGTGCTTTTCCTCCCATTCGCGACAAGGTTGTTCTCAATATTGCAGACGGCCTAAGGGGTTGTTACGACGGCGGTCCGGGAGCTAACCCTCAATTCCTCTGCGAGTACCATACACTCTTGGTGGGAACAGACGCAGTAGCTGTGGACCGAATTGGCCACGAAATCATTATTGGCCGTAGAATTGCAGAAGGACGACAGCAAGAAGATTCTCCAAAAGGTATTACACAATTGCTGATGGCGCAAGAGTACGGTCTGGGCGTTGCGGATCGGGATAAAATTGATCTTATCGAAACATAAGACATTCACAGATGTACAGATTTTTTCTTCTCTTATTTGTATCATTTCTTTTGACTTTCCCACCACTTGACGCACAATCAATTTCAAAAGAATCACTCCGTTTTGTCCCTCTCTCTCAAGAAGTAGAGGTAACCCGTGAACGGATCTTTGAAGGAGCCGGACTCTTTGGTTTTATGAACGGAGGCGCCGAGCTTTTCTTAGAATATCATTTTCAACAGATGCTTGAACAGCGAATTATTTATCAAGGGGTTCCGTTTGTCATTGAATATTACCTGATGGATAATCCAAAAAACACGTATGGTATCTATTCAATTCACACGTATAAATGCCAACGGATTGACCAACAATTTCAGTATGAATGTCTTACATCAGGTTTGCTTCAATTTTGTCATCACTGTCTTTACGTCACCATTAAGTGTGTGGATAAAAATGCTGACTCGTTAGACCTTCTCGATTCTTTGGCCATAATGATTAAGGATAATAACCCCATCAAGCAAGGCGACGAGGTACTTGACCTCAGCGCTTTTCCCCCACCCCACTCCGGATTTTTGTATTATGTATGCGGTGATTTAGGTCTCTCTGCTGCTTATATAGGCTGGGCAAGGCACTTTGCCCCTTTCTCGAATTACACGATCTGGATGCAAATCGACCCAATCACAGGAGGTGTAAGCGCACAAATCACTTTCGACTCCAAGGAAGATATGGAATCGTTTTGCAGAGCGAACAATAATCACTTCACCTACACCGTCATACCTCCATCAACACTCAAAGTGTGTCCGTTGATGTAGGAAGCATCGTCTGACGAGAGAAAGGCATATACGTTGGCAATTTCCATAGGATCACCCAAACGGGCCAACGGAATCTTAGCCTTCATCCCTTCAATCACGTTTTCCGGCATGGCGGCCACCATCTCTGTGGCAATAAATCCGGGTGCTACTGCATTAACGGTTACCCCTTTACGGCCTAACTCTCTTGCCATGGTTTTGGTCATTCCAATCAAAGCCGATTTGGTTGCCACATAGTTGGTTTGGCCAAAATTTCCGTACAATCCCACCACAGATGAGGCATTTACAATCCGTCCCCATCCATTGGTCAGCATATACTCACTTACAATTTTGGAGCAATAAAAAACTCCGGTAAGATTCACATCAATAACTTGTTGCCATTGTTCTATCGTCATTTTTTTCAAAGTGCTGTCACGGGTAATACCCGCATTATTGATCAAAATATCGATCCTTCCAAATTGATCATGTACTGCCTTTGCGCCCGCTTCTACTTGGGCGTAATCGGCGGTGTTTACCTTTGCAAAGGTGGCATCGATTTTTGCTGCCAAAGCGTTTCCCTTGGTTTCGTCCAAATCCCAAATAACCACTTTTGCACCCTCTTGTACAAATTTAATGGCCGTTGCAGCGCCAATTCCGGCTGCGCCGCCAGTGATGATAGCCACTCTATTTTCTAATCTTTTCATCTTTTTTAATTTTTTTATTGTGATACAAATTGTCTGTCATTTTTTAATTTTGCGCTCCCCTCAATTACCGCTTTTCCTGATTCGTCTTCTAAAACACATTTAATCAATCCTATATGCTTTTCGATATTCACCTCCAATACCTCAAATGTAGCCTTATAGGGTTGATTTACAAAGACAGGGGCCAAAAATTTCATATCCTGATACAAATAGATGGTTCCCGGACCCGGAAACTTGGTGCCAAAAACCATCGAAAAAACGGAGGCAGAATAAAAACCGTGAACAATCGGTTTTCCAAAGATCGTTGTAGCTGCAAAATCGGCATCTAAATGGATTGGATTGTTGTCGCCTGTAATTTGGGCAAATGTGTTTACATTGGGTTGATTGTACTGTATGTCATACGAATATGTGTCGGCTACTCTAATCATAATATTCTGATTTACACATTTTTAAAAATCATCGCTGTTCCCATACCTCCTCCAATGCACAAGGATGCCAATCCAAACTGCCGATTCGAACGTTTCATTTCGTGAATCAAAGTGACAATGATGCGGTTCCCGGACGCACCTATTGGGTGCCCCAAAGCGATTGCACCGCCTTGAACGTTGGTATGCGCCAATATCCACTCTTTAGAAACCTGATGCTCAGCGCTTAACTCTTCGACTACACCCAACGACTGTGCAGCAAACGCCTCGTTTAGTTCCAATACATCGATTTGTTTCAATGTCATTTCTGCTTTTTTAAGTGCTTGCCTAATAGCCGGTACAGGCCCTAAACCCATCACTTCGGGAGCCACTCCTCCTTGTCCGGATGAAACCACTTCAACCAAAGGCTTTATTCCAAGCTCTTTCACCTTTCTTTCGGACATAATGACAACAAATGATGCGCCATCATTCACGCCGCTTGCATTTCCGGCGGTGACCGTTCCATCTTTCTTAAAGGCAGGCTTTAAGGCAGCCAATTTGTCGATAGTCGATGCCCGATTGGGATACTCATCTTTATCAAATCGGATGGTCTCTTTTTTGCTCACAATTTCTACAGGTACAATTTCACTTTCAAACACACCGGAATCGACGGCGTTAATTGCTTTTTGTTGAGAATGATAAGCAAACTCATCTTGTGCATAACGTGAAATAGCATACTTTTCAGCCACATTCTCAGCAGTTATCCCCATGTGGTAATTGTTATAAATATCGGTAAGACCGTCAAAAACCATGTGGTCCACAGCTTTAAAATCTCCCATCTTTTGCCCGTTTCGCAAAGCAGAG
>JAITFU010000025.1 GCA_031281125.1 Prevotellaceae bacterium
GAGTCAATTTGCTGGGCCTTAGCGAAGCGGCAGAAAGCATCGGTTTGCGGACAACTTGTGTACGCACTTCAATTCAAAAACTTAAGGATCAGGCAAAACTTCCGTGCATTATTCACTGGAAGCAGGAGCATTTTGTGGTTCTTTATAAAATTGCTAAACAAAAAGAGAAGTGGTATTTCTACTTGGCAGATCCAGCGTATGGTTTAATAAAGTACGAAGAGTTTGAATTTAAAAAATGTTGGGCTTTAACTGTTCAAGAGGGTACAGAAAAGGGAGTCGCCATGTTTCTTGAAACTACTCCTCAGTTTTACGAAGCAGAAGAGATAAAATATGAGGGGATATCTATTTGGTTTTTGCTAAAGTATGTTAGGCCATACAAATCAATGGTTAAGCAGCTGATTATTGGTTTATTCCTGGGAAGTTTGCTTCAGTTGGTTTTGCCTTTTCTTACTCAATCAATAGTGGATCAAGGGATTGGACATAGAAATTTGAATTTTATCCAATTGATCTTAATAGCCCAGCTTGTTTTGGTACTTAGCCGTATGTTGGTTGAGGTGATACGCCGTACCATTCTCCTTCATATAAGTACGCGGGTAAATGTCTCTTTGATCTCCGATTTTCTGATAAAGTTGATGAAGTTACCCATGCAGTTCTTTGATAGCAAGCTAACCGGAGATTTGATAAGGAGGATTGAGGACCATAAACGGATTGAAACATTTTTGACACAGTCTGTGTTAAGCATCCTCTTTGCAGCAATCACCATATTTGTGTTTAGTATTGTCCTTGCGGTTTATAGTTTAAAAATCTTTGTCATATTTCTTGTTTTCAGTATTTTATATATTGGTTGGGTTAAAATGTTTATGAAAAAGAGGGCTGATCTTAACCGAAAGAATTTTGAGCAAATGTCTATTTATCAAACAAACCTAATGCAATTGATATATGGAATGCAAGATATAAAATTGTTGGGTTGCGAAAAGCATAAACGGTGGGAGTGGGAAAACATTCAGGCATCTCTTTTTAGGATTAATATCAGATCGCTGAACTTAGGTCAAGTGCAGCAAGTGGGGGCAGTATTGGTAAATGAAGTAAAAAACATAATAATCACCATACTATCTGCTGTTGCTGTGCTGGATGGTCATATTACGTTGGGTATTATGCTCTCTATTCAGTATATAATTGGACAGATGCAAGGTCCGATTGAACAATTTGTTACTTTTATGCAGCAAGAGCAAGATGCACGAATGAGTCTGGAACGTCTTGGGGAGATTCATGGGCATAAAGATGAGGAACATCGCGATCAGAATGATATCGTCGAATTGGAGCCTGAGCTACCGATCTCATTCAAAAATGTCTCATTTACTTACGGTTCTTCAAAATCAAAAAGGGTAATCCAAAACCTCTCGTTAGAGATACCATACGGTAAAACGACCGCCATCGTTGGTCTTAGTGGCAGTGGTAAAACAACATTAATAAAATTGATGCTCGGATTTTATCCACCTACTTCAGGCGATCTTATGTTAGGAAATAATTCGCTGAAACACATTAGTTTTAAGGAATGGCGAAAGCATTGCGGCGTGGTGATGCAGGAAGGGTATATTTTTAATGATACCATTGCCAATAATATTGCACAGGGAGTGGAAGAAATAGATAAAGAACGTTTACTTTATTCAGTACAAATGGCAAATATACAAGAGTTTATCGAGGGTTTGCCGCTTCGATACAACACCAAAATAGGCAATACGGGTCAGGGATTAAGCCAGGGGCAAAAACAACGCATCCTGATCGCCAGAGCCATTTATAGAAATCCGGAATATATATTCTTTGACGAGGCAACAAATGCATTAGATACCAACAATGAACGAATTATTCAGGATAATTTAAATAAATTCTTTAGTGGTAAGACGGTGGTGATTGTGGCTCATAGATTGAGTACAGTAAAAAACGCCGACCAAATTGTTGTTTTGAAACAAGGATGGATCATCGAAAAAGGTACACATTCAGAACTGGTTCAATTGCAGGGCGATTATTATCACTTAGTTAAAAATCAGTTGGAACTTAGCAGTTAACGGTATGGACAGCAATAATCAATTTAAAGAAAAGAATCAGAGCCTTCTTATTGAACTGCACCACAGGGAAGTGACAGAGCTGCTGGGCGATCCACCTAAGTGGTTGATACATTCGGGCAGTTATCTGTTGTATGTTGTGTTGGTCTTCTTACTATTGGGAGCTTCTTTTATCAGTTATCCGGAAGTGGTGAGGGGGTCAGCAACTATTGAAGATCTAGCTAATGCCGAATGGATAACGGTAAATACAAGCGGACAAATTGAAACGGTTTTTGTGGTGAACGATTCCCTGTTGCAACGTGGTGATACCATTGCAATCCTTCAAAATCCTGCATACCTGAAGGATGTAAGGGCTTTTATCAAGATTCTATCCAATGTCGAGAAATATTATCAAACAAACAATACCGACTTATTGGTTGATTATCGTTTTGATTTTATAATGGGTGAGATGGCAGGGGCCTACGAAAACTTTACCAACGCAGTTAGGAATTGTATGATTTATGATGAATTTAATCACTTCTCAAGGCGAAACCTCTTTCTTCAGAACGAGTTGGCGATTTTAAAACGAGATCAGGTGAAAAACGAATTGGCAATCTTGAGGGTGGAGCGTGATGTTTTTGAGCTTTCCATTACGCATCAAACTGAAAAGGAGAAAAATAAAAAACAATTAGAATTGACGTACGAAGGTATGGTCAATGCAATTCGAACTTGGGAATCTAAATACTTGATAAAGAGTAATAGTAATGGGAGGATTGTACTTGGCGACGAAAGATCCTTACCTACGAGAATGGTGAACAAGGGAGACACAATAGCCTCGGTTATTTCCAACAACAAAGGTGAATATGTGGCGAGGATGTATTTGAATCAAGTGCAGATTGCCGGAGTGGAAACAGGAAATTTCGTAAGCATCAGATTGGCAAAGTATCCTGACCATACCTACGGATTGTTGATAGGAGAAGTGAGTGCAATTGCTTATGTTCCGTATAGTAAGCAATATGTAGTTGAGGTTAGATTCCCCGATCAGCTAGTGACTACAGCAAAAAAAGAGATTAGGTATGAATTGGGTTTAAAGGGAGACGCAAAGATAGTGACCTCCAACAGGAGTGTCTTATCCCGTGTGTTCAACCCGATTTATGCTTTGTTCAGGAATAGTAAAAATAGTATAAACAATTATAAAAGTTAGTGTTATGAAAGAAATGATTGAAACAAATTGTA
>JAITFU010000063.1 GCA_031281125.1 Prevotellaceae bacterium
AAGAAGAGGTGTTGATGAACCCCATTCACTTTTGTTATGCCCAAATTACTCCGGAGGCGTATATGCAGTTGATGATAACGGGGAATAATAGTGGGCAGTCGTTGGATTAAATAATTTCACACCTCACCTTTTACATCGCTTCGGTGTGACACAACAAGTGTGAGTAGAAGAATACACATAAGCTCTTAACAGCGCTCAAAGGCAGGACTGCCGCAGATGAGGAGGCAAGGCAATTGATATTGGCATTGAATTTCAACTAACAAATACAACTTTAGCGTAGTTTCGTAAAATAAATTTGACAATCTCAAAAATAATGATTACTATTGCAGCGTAAAGTTATCTGAGAAAAAACCAAAATAATGATACGGCGTACAATACATGTTTTCTTCGTAGAGTTGTCTTTTATTAGACTGATTGATATGTGTTCACCCCCCCCTCAACCACACATATGCAGTTTATTTTCAACACATTGCGGGCGCTTCTTAACAATCGGAGAGAAAAGAGGGGGTATCTTGCATGAGTATGGATAACTCCGGAAACGGAGTGTATGAGAAGTATGTCTTGACCAATGAGAATTAGTTTGTCTCCATGATCCTTTTCGGAAGTTTTTCCGATCGTTTAACAAAATCAATCAAAAAAATCAAAACGACATGAAAACAAAATTTTTATTAATTATCGGTTTCTTCTTCGCTACTGCTATAGTGCTTGGCGTTTATACCTATCAAAACACGTCTTTGGAATCAGATTTGTTTGTGAAAAACGTAGAAGCCCTATCACAGAACAAAGGCGTAATTGTGTATTGCTTTTGGCGTCAAGTAACATGTAAGAAATGTGGCACACAGTTTGAGATTTGCGATGAGGAAGGAGACGGATATACTTGCACCCCTTGCGGCAGCCGTACTAGGCAGTGTTGCTAATCGTTTCTATTGTAGTTATTTTCATATGTTTAATTCAAAGAGTAATCAAATGTTTAAAATGAAAAGAAAAATCTTATTTATTTGTGTTTTCTTCTGCGCTTCAGCTTTTGTGATAGGCGTTTATTCAGTTCAAAACAAGCCCGAGGAATATGACCTTTTTAGTCAGAATGTGGAAGCCCTATCACGGAACAAAGATGTAAATTTGGATTGTTATTGGCAATCTGTGCAATGCGTGAAATGTGGTGAAAGTTTTGAATCTTGCACTATAGAAGGTGACGGTAACTCCTGTAACTGCGGGTTAGTAACCAGACCGTGTAAATGTAAATAATTTTTATTTTGGAATGGGCGTTAAAAATTGCTCAATCTACAGCGGTAAGTTGATTTACTACGTATAGATTTCCGTAGTGTGTCTTTTTATTAGTTCTATCAATTTTTCTTTTAAATAAGTAATTATGAGCGAGATAGACGCCTTTTCCGAATAACAATTGAATGTATAGTATGAAAAAAAAACACTTGTACCCAACTATATTATCATGTATATTTTTTGCTTCCTGTAACGATTATAGCGGAAATGCAATAACAGCAATTCCTGATACGAGTATAGTAAATATCTCATTATCATCTATTATCGATCATTGTGAGTTAATTGCCTTAAGATCAGACAGACCTGATGCTGTTATAAATGATCAGTTTGGCTTAAAACTCTTGGTTACTGACCTATATATATATGTTCTTCCAGCTGCTCCAAATAATAAAAAAATTCATGTTTTCAGCAACCCGGACGGTAACTTTATCTATTGTCTTGATAAGATAGGTAGAGGTCCTGGAGAATACTTATCTATCACTGACTTTGATGTTTACAAAGACAGCATATACGTTCTTAATCTAAATACAATTATTACTTACACCCAAAGTGGAAATTTTATCAAAGAATACAAAGTCGGGATTAGGGCATCCAATTTTAAAGTAATTGATGAAAATACGTTTCTTATTGTAGCAATGCGAACCGAAGAATACAAGTTGTATGTGATCAATGAACAGAAAGGTGTTATTAATAAATACTTGAGGCCAAAGGAATCTTTACGTCTCACAAAGACGGTTGACCCTTTATTGTTAGATCAAAACTTTTTGATTTACCAACTTGGACGCTCTAATGATTTTGCTTTGTACAATACCAAAGAAAATTCATTTAAGAATGAGCGGTTAGTTACTCAAAATATTCTATCACATGAAGAAGAGGAAAAACATCTTGTAAAACAGGGGCTTAATCAGTTTGGACTTAATGATTATAACACTCTTAGAGCAGTACACATATCTAAAATGGCAGGAACAAATAAAGATCTCTTTTTTACGATTAAGGATACTCGTCAGGGAGTCAAGCAAACACATTACATTATGAGTAAGGACAATGGTAAAATCCGATATGCCATTGAGGAACCTTATATAGACGATGTATCATTTACAGGGTCTTTATTAACGCATATTAACGATGGGTCGTCAGATAACTTTTTTATTTCTTATTTCCAGGCAAGTGAGCTAAAAGATGGTATAAAAAACTTCAGATCAGATTCTTATACAGAACCTTTTATTTTGATAAAAGATTTTTTCGCAAATTATTCTGGTGAAGACGACGATATTGTGCTGGTAAAGTTCTGTTTTAAGTAAAACATTTTCAGGAGATCATATTATGAATCATAAATTATTTATTCGAAAAGTTATAGTTTTTTGCACTTTTTGTTTTTTTTGCTCTTGTACCAATATTCAACTTAAGAAAGGTATTAGACAAATCATGGGTCAGCAAATCACCCTTTCTTTAGGATGGAGCGCTATTTATAATGGAGTGGACACGGATGTCAACAGTTTAATGGACACTCCCTGCAAATTGGTAGTTTGGCATGACTCATTGGCATGTGGTATATGCGAGGTGAGCAGAATGTTCAAATGGGACGAATTAGTGGCCGATGTTGATTCTATGTCTCAATGGTTTAGCATTATCTTCTTGTTTACACCACCTGAAAAAGATATGCACATATTAACAACAACTCTCAAAGATGCTAGGTTTAACTATCCAGTATTCATAGACCAGAACGCCACATTTGTCGAGCAAAATCAAAAGCTTCCAAAGAACAGCCTACTTCACACCTTTTTGTTGGACAAAAACAACAAAGTGGTTTTAGTGGGTAGCCCATTGCACAATCCTGTTTTGTGGGAACTCTATAAGAGTACCATCTGGAAGATGATTGAAAACGATGGCGTATTGCCCGAATAATAAACAGAAGTTTTTAAGTAAGCTTTTTTCCAAGACAGTATATGCCCTATCTATACTGATAACATTCTTGGGATCTTTGCTTTTCCTGTACTTTGGTTTGCGCATTTTTCTTTTCGACACCTACACCGTAAACACCGGCTCCATGATTCCCACAATATTGCCTGGCGACCGTATTATGGTAAACAAGTTGATCTACGGTGCTCGGTTATACAGGAACCTTGACTTTTTGCGTGGCGGCAAGCTGCAAACCTTGCGAATAAAAGGATGCAGGGGAGTCGATTATAACGATGTGGTGGTGTTTAATCGAGCCTACCCCTTGGCTTTTGATATTAGTCAAGTATATGCAAAACGGTGCATTGGTTTGCCCGGAGATACGATTTGGATTAGGGACGGACAGTATCAAAACAGTTCTATCAGCAACCGAATAATTGAGAAGCATTTTTCCAAAACTTCTTTCCAATACATACCTGAAACTTTGCATGCCTGTTACCCAAATATAGAGGCTATGAACTGGACAATTCTAAACTTTGGCCCGTTGTATCTGCCTCGAAAAGGAGATCACATTGTGTTGGATCAAATAAATACCTGGTTGTATCTCAGGTTGATAGGATATGAGAACGGAGACGATATTCAATTTATTATCGATGCCGCTTGTTCAAAAGACCAGCCTGTCCAAACCTATACATTTAAAGAGAACTACTACTTTATGGCCGGCGACAACTTTGCCAATTCTGCCGATTCCCGCTACTTTGGACCCATTCCGGAAACGTTTATTGTAGGAGTTGTTCCCTTTGCTCTGTATGGTAGTGACCCTGTGTCAAAGAAGATCAATTATAAACGCATATTTAAAAGACTGTGAACTCTATGCTAAGATACTGTCGATCTATTTCCGGGCTGCTCTCATTTGGTGGGCTGTGGTTCTTGCTGGCCATGACCATTGTCAGTACCAACCCGGAGTTGGATATCCAGGATCGGTATTTCATGTGGATTGTAGCGGGATTAGGGGTTGCGGCGTTGTTGACGGCAGTGTTTGCAAAAAAGCAGAGCAGGATGGGCGTAATCGATGGGCTTGTACTATTGTTTCTTTTGTATCTATTTGTAAATTACCAATTTATTTCCAAAGTTGATGTTTCTACAAAATGGTTTCAAACCGTATATCTGTTTGTTTTGTACGGGGCGTTGCGTATTCTGTTGCAGGCATACAAACATATTGATAAATTCTTGGTTGCAGGCATTGTGTCCTGCGGGTTGTTGGAATCAATCATGGGATTGATGCAAATGTTTGGGTACAGCAAATCTCACCACCATCTGTTTGTCTTTACCGGTTCCTACGTCAATACAGGTCCATACGGGGGATTCCTTGCGATTACCATGTCTGTTGGGCTGTGGTTTATTGTCAGACATTATCAAATATTTGTGCGGCAATGTAAAGTGTTTAAACGTTTTCCATTGACAATAATAAGAAATTCGGGTTTTGTTTTGTACCTTTTGTGCACCCTCTCCTTTAGCACGTCTTTTCTCACGTTTTTTGCAGCAATGAGCCGTGCTGCAATTCTTGGGCTGTTGATCAGCAGCTTGGCAATTGTTTCAACACAACCAAATGCAAAACAACGGCTATTAGATTACTTTAAAACAAAGAGGCGAATCAAAAAATGGATAGTTGGGACGATTTGCGTGGCATTGTTTGCGGTAGTTGGCGCTACCTACTGGATAAAAAAAGATTCGGCAGATGGGCGGGTGTTGATATGGAAAATATCAGTTCAGGTTATGGCCAACAAACCTTTATTTGGTTCTGGTTTTGGAAGCTTTTTTGGCGAATACAGCGCTCGTTCGGCGGACTATTTTGTTGCATTTCCTTCATCTCCTGAGATTGCCATTGCAGACGTCCCTGAATATGCTTTCAATGAATATTTGCAAATAGGGGTCGAGACAGGAAGTGTGGGGTTGTTGATCATGTTGGCAATCATGTTGATGGCCTGTAGAGGCGCGATGCATAGCGCCTCTACAATAACGAACAACCCATTTGTGTACGGATTGATTGTATTGATGATTTTCGCGTTTTTTTCCTACCCATTTAGCCAGCTGCCGTTTATGATATTGGCAACATTGTTTGTTGCAGCCGCCCAAAGCAACTCAGTATTGGCAACCACAAGGGTTGCCAATAGGATATCGAAAGTCTCGTTTTGCACATTATTGGTTGTCGTTAGCATTGGCTTGACGAGTTTTTATGAGGAGAAGATCTCAGCCACCCAAGAGTGGAAAACGATCAAAATGTTTTATCGCTCACAACATTACGATACAGCGAGGAAGGAGTTTGCCGCACTCTATCCCATTTTAAAGGACAACCCGCGCTTTCTCTTTGAATATGGCCATGCCCTCAACAAAACCGAACGCTTTGCCCAAAGCAACGCCATACTCGAGGAGGGCGCACAACTTAGCAGTGATCCCATGTTTTATAATGTGATTGGCAATAATTATAAAGGATTAGGAGAGACAGAGAAGTCTGTTGAATCGTATTGGCATGCCTTTCATATATTGCCTAACAGGATTTACCCCCTCTACTTATTAATGAAGCTCTATGCCGAATCAGGACAGGAAAACAATGCGCATGAGATGGCGCAGAGGGTGATCAATTTTTCCCCAAAGGTCGATTCTCCTGCCGTCAGAGATATGAAACGCGAAGCCAGATCTATTATGTCAAAAAGTAAAAGCACAAAATCAATACAAAAGAGAGGCAAAAATATTCATTTTTTCATCTTCCGGAGGAGAGGAGGCTTATTCGTGAACGAGAATCGTTAACCGAGCAATATGATCTGCTGTATGGGAAGATGGAGACGTTAGATTTGGAAAGAAGAGGTGTTGATGAACCCCATTCACTTTTGTTATGCCCAAATTACTCCGGAGGCGTATATGCAGTTGATGATAACGGGGAATAATAGTGGGCAGTCGTTGGATTAA
>JAITFU010000091.1 GCA_031281125.1 Prevotellaceae bacterium
AAGTCACCGTTACTTTTGGATATCCCGCCAATCTGCTCGTCTAACTTTTCCATCCTTTTCTCCCACTTGGCATTCGATTCAGCCATCGCTTTTTCCCAATCGGTTCGCGATTTGGCCATCTCGTGGTCAAATTTTGCATTAGATTCTCTCATTTGTTGAGCGTTTTCCTGCATCAGCGCCCATACGCTCTCATAAGTAGGCGCCTGATTTTTTGTTTGTTCCATATCACTCTACACAATTTTCAATTAGGGAACAAAGATACGAAACAATTTTGATTAATCAGCAAGTTAATCTCAAATGGTTTTAAAAAACAGGATAAGGTTCCCCTTACACATACAACAACGTTGACATCACCTGCGGTGAGAAAAGTTCTTGCGATATCTCCCTAAGTTCCTGAGACGTAACGGCGCGAATCTTGTCGGCCAAGAGTTCGAGAGGCTCCACCTTGCCAAAAACCATTACACTTTTGAGCTGACCCAAACATTTTGACTCGGCATTGTCGGCGGCAATGGCAAGTTGTCCGATTAACTGTTTTTGGGCGCTGCGTAACTGCTGTTGAGAGATAGACGACTGGCAAAGTTTGTCCAATTCGGCTCGGATCAAATCGGAGCAACGTTTTAGATCGCCCTTATCGGAGCCAAAATAGATGCCGGCAACGCCGCTATCGGAGTAGGGCGTATAGGAAGCCTCCACGTTATAAACCAATCCAAACTTCTCTCTAAGCAACAAGTTTAACCGCGCATTTGGCGAGGGACCTCCAAGCATATTGATCAAAAGAGAGAGGGCAATACGTTTGGGTTGGGGGATTGAATAGGCTCTCACGCCAATAAGACAGTGCGCCTGATGGGTACGTCGATATTTTTCCAAAAA
Source organism: Prevotellaceae bacterium (assembly GCA_031281125.1). GTDB lineage: Bacteria > Bacteroidota > Bacteroidia > Bacteroidales > UBA932 > WRBG01. The sequence continues at coordinate 871 of JAITFU010000091.1, forward strand.
AAAGGGGGCAGGTAATTCTCCCTGAAAGAGAGGAGGAGCCATATATGGCGCCGAGGGGAGTGAAAAATAACGGAGCGCCAGCGTCTGCATCTGCCGTTCGGAGATGTTGGCCACTACCGAAAGAACCATCTGAGAGGGAACAAAAAAACGTTGGGCAAAGTCAAACAGATCAGAACGCTTGATCAACGCCAACGAACTGCGCGAACCCAAGATCGGGGTTGCAAGCGGATGAGTGCCAAAAAGAAATTGGTCAAACTCATCCACAATCAACTCAGAGGGGCTCTCCTTATAGGAGCTGATTTCGTCTGCAATCACCTCTTTCTCTTTGACCAACTCCAACTCCGGAAAAGTAGAGTGAAAAAAGATGTCCGATAACAAATCCAACGCTTTTGCCAAGTCACTTTTTAACACCGTGGCGTGAATCACCGTCTCCTCCTTTGTGGTATAGGCATTAAGCTCACCGCCTAACCGTTCTAACCGGTTATTGATATGGTAGGCCGAGCGCTTTTGAGTCCCCTTAAAAAGCATGTGTTCTGTTAGATGCGCCAATCCATTTAGACGAAACGGATCCAAACGGGACCCGGCAGCCACCCCCAGAGCGCAATAAGCAACCGGAGCGCTTACCGGAGAAAAAACACACGTGATTCCTGACGATAAGTGAAAAATATAGGCCGATTCTGATTTCATTCGAAAATAAGAGCAGCAAAATTAACGAATATTTCGTACATTTGTCGGTTATGGAACATTTTGTTGTATCGGCCAGGAAATACCGGCCCCAACGTTTTGATACCGTTTTGGGACAAAACAACATAGCGGCCACGCTAAAGAATTCTATCTTGCGCAAACAGTTGGCGCATGCCTACCTGTTCTGTGGCCCAAGAGGTGTGGGTAAGACCACCTGTGCGCGTATTTTTGCCAAAACCATCAATTGCCTCTCTCCAACTTCCGATATGGAAGCGTGCGGCCAATGTGAATCGTGCCTCTCCTTTACAGAGGGGCGCTCCTACTCTATCCACGAATTGGACGCTGCCTCCAACAATTCGGTAGAAGACATCAGGCAAATTATCGAAAAAGTGCGCATTCCTCCTCAGATCGGCGCTTATAGTGTCTATATTATTGACGAGGTACACATGCTCTCGCAAAGTGCATTCAACGCCTTTTTAAAGACTTTGGAGGAACCCCCCTCCTACGCCCTCTTTATCTTGGCCACCACAGAGAAACACAAAATTTTGCCCACCATCTTGTCTCGCTGTCAAACCTACGATTTTAATCGGATTGGCGTTGCGGAGATGGCCAACGCCCTCACCTTGATTGCCCAACAAGAGGGGGTTCAAATTGAACCCGAAGCGCTGCATGTACTTGCCAATAAAGCAGATGGCTCCATGCGGGATGCCTTAACGCTCTATGACCAAACGGTGGCTTTTTGTGGCGCCAACATCACCTATCAACAAGTGATTTCCAACCTAAACGTCCTCGATTACGACTACTATTTTACACTTACCGACTCCTTTTTGGCGCACGACTACATCAATGCGCTAACAGTTTTTGATGAGATTCTTTTTAAAGGATTTAACGCCCTCTACTTTGTTGCCGGATTAAGCAGCCACTTCCGAGATTTATTGGTGAGCAAAAATTCCGCTACCCTGCCCCTGCTCGAAATGAGCCCCGCTTTGGCATCTAAATATGGAGAACAGGCAGCACAATGCTCCTTTGCGTTTTTATACGAATCGCTCCGTATATGTGCGGCTTGTGAATCGGGTTATAAGTCGAGTGGAAATGCTCGATTGCACATCGAACTTACCCTTATTCGTCTATCCCACATTGGTTTTGGTGAACAGGCAGCCGCCACGCCACCACCAAAAACAACGGTTGACACCCCCGCCCCCCCACCCACCACCACCATTCCCGCCACTCTGCCTCCTGCAAGCACCTTCTCTATCAACGCAATGCTTAAAAAAGAGCAGCAAAAGAGTTTGGAACAGGCCGTTGCTCCCGTGCAAAGCACTCGCAATATGCCATTTACACAGGAACAGTTGAACGGAGCATGGGCGCGTATGTCCGATGCCTACAAGACGCTTCCACGCCTATACACCTCCCTTTTGGCCGGCGCACCTCGGATCGAAAACAACACCGCCATCTTTTTTGAAGTGGAGAGCGCCACGCAAAAAGAGTGGATGGAGCAAAAGTGTGTAGGCGCAATGTGTACATCCCTTAAAAATGAACTCAACAACGACTTCCTTACCCTCACCTTGGAGGTAAAACCGGCTGAACCCAACGACAAAAGCCGACTTTATATGCCCGAAGATAAGGCCAATTTCCTCTTTGAAACCCATCCTCAGGTAAGAGAGTTAAAAAACGATTTGCAATTAGAAATAACTTAGTTTTAAATAATTTATGCGTTTATACAGCACCAATTTAGTTAAAAAATATGGCCCGCGGACGGTTGTAAAGGGCGTATCCATTTATATTGATCAAGGTGAGATTGTGGGACTATTGGGTCCAAACGGTGCCGGCAAGACCACCAGTTTTTACATGATTACCGGACTTATCAAAGCCAATGCGGGTCGAATTTATCTTGATAATGAGGACATTACCGACTTTCCTATGTACAAACGGGCTCAAAAAGGTTTAGGCTATTTAGCCCAGGAAGCCTCGATTTTTAGAAGGTTAAGCGTAGAAGACAACTTGTTGTCTGTGATGGAGCTTTCCGGACTTTCGAAACAGGAGCGTTTGGCGCGTATGGAGCAGTTAATAGATGAGTTTGGATTGCAAAAGGTGCGAAAAAGCTTTGGAATCCAACTCTCCGGAGGGGAGCGTCGCAGGTGCGAGATTGCGCGCGCCTTGGCTATTGATCCCAAGTTTATTTTGTTGGATGAACCTTTTGCCGGTGTGGATCCCATTGCGGTAGAAGATATTCAGAATATCATAGCCAAACTTAAAACCAAAAATATCGGTATTATCATTACCGACCACAACGTCCACGAGACCCTCGCCATAACCGACCGCGCCTACCTTTTGTATGAAGGCTCTATCTTGGAGAGTGGGACAGCCGAAGAGTTGGCAAACAACCCCGAAGTGCGCCGCAAATACTTAGGTCAAAACTTTGAACTTCGCAAAAGTGTCCAGCCCGACACCTCTTCTCTTGTTAAAAAAGCAACACCTTCACCTGCTGCTCCTCTTGCAGAAAAACCCATCTTTGCAGAAGAGCCTCTACCCTCACTTTATGTACAGGAGGCGCAGGAAAAGGAGCGCCTTGGATAGTTTGGCTTAAAGATAGGCGAGAACACTTTACCGTTTTTTTTCAATTTTTTTTATTGCGTAAAGAGCAATATAACAATATCTTAAAAAAATATGTGTAAAAATTTGCATAAAAATGGGTGAAAAGGGTTGCAATGTGTAAAACATTTACTATATTTGCACCGTTATGTTTATTGGCACACATATCGTAAAGTTGGATGATAAAGGCCGCTTGGTCTTTCCCTCCTCCCTCAAAGCGCAAGCAGAGCGAGAGGGAGCAGAAAAACTCAGCTTTGTTGTGAAAAAAATTGTTGATCTCGATTCTCTCGAAATAGTAACGCTACAAGTGTGGGAACGCAAAATAAGGGCAATCTTAAAAACATTAAATACCGACTTTAACCCAAAAGCCAAAACTTGGTGGAGAGGATACCACAGAGACTGCGCTCAGGTAGAGCCTGATGAGAAGATGGGCAGAATCCTTATACCCAAACATCTGTTAGAGAAAATCGGTGTGACTAAAGAGGTGGTCTTTGTGGGAATCGGAAATAAAATCGAAGTGTGGGCAAAAGAGCGTTACGATGCGATTGATGTGGTTGATTCTGAACACGCTGCACTTGAAGAAGAGTTGCTGGGAAATATCATATTAGACTTTAGTTAAAATGTCTGCATATCATCACCCGGTGTTGTTACGCGAAAGCGTCGCCTCGTTGGTCGTCTCTCCTAACGGAACCTACGTGGATGCCACCTTTGGAGGTGGAGGTCATGCACGTGCTATTTTGGAACAACTTGATAATGGGCATCTTTACGCATTTGACCGCGATTTGGATGCTGCGGCAAACGTACCTGTTGACAGTCGCTTCACTTTTGTCCGAAATAACTTTGCATATATGCAAAATTGCCTGCGGTATCTTGGTTGTTCTTCTGTAGATGGTATTATTGCCGATTTGGGAGTATCGTCTCATCAGTTTGATACAGAGGAGCGTGGCTTTTCTTATCGATTTGATTCTGATGTTGATATGCGGATGAACAGGGATGCTTCGCTCTCTGCTTTCCAAGTGCTTAATCACTATCCGGAAGAGGAGTTGGAACGTATTTTTAGGCAATACGGCGAATTACCGCAAAGCCGGCGTGCAGCAGCGCTGATTACAAAGGCCCGTGCTCAAAAACCGATCCGCACCTGTAAAGATTTTCAATCTGCAATTGAACCACTCATACCGCGCCAACACTCCTATAAGTTTTTTTCAACTCTGTATCAATCAATTAGAATTGAAGTAAATGGAGAAATGGGGGCGCTGGAAGCCCTTTTGGAACAGTCGCTACGACTCCTTACCAACGGAGGCCGCTTGGCTGTAATCACCTACCACTCTCTTGAGGACCGGATGGTAAAAAATTTTATGCGTTGCGGTAACGTTGATGGCCATACCCAAAAAGACTTTTTTGGTAACGACCTTAGCCCATTTGTTGCCCTGCACAAAAAAGCCATTACCCCCTCTCAAGAGGAGATCGCCAATAACAACCGCGCCCGAAGCGCAAAGCTTAGGGTGGCAGTAAAACACACCACTTCATAAATGAGCAGATCTGACAAAATATTTGGCGGAGAACCGGTGTTACGTAATATTATGGAACACCAGTTGCGCTTTATTTTTTTTCTATTTGCTTTGATAATCACCTACATTACACTGCAATATGCCATTAGCCAAACGATGGTGGAGAAGCGCAGGTTAGAGCGCGATTTAAAAAATCTGCATGCAGAATATATCACATGTACCGCAGAGTTTATGAATTTGAGTAAACGGGAGAGTATCTCCAAACATTTGAATCAATTAGGCTCAAAAGTACACGCCCCTACCGTTCCACCTAACCGCATTATTATGGAGGAGCAACCTTATGGATATTAAAAAAACAATTCTTACAAGAACAAGCATCATTTACCTTTTACTCGTTGTAATAGGGGTAGTCATTATTGGGCAAATTATACATTTACAATATTTTACTGATTATAAAGGGCTCTCCGATGATTATGCATACGTTCAGGAAGAGGTAGAAGCCAACCGTGGGAGCATCTTGGCTCGGGATGGCCGCCTTTTGGCAACTTCCGTTCCTTATTATCAAATCCGTGTGGACTGCGTGGCTCCGCAGGATACGATTTTTGAGAAAAATGTGGATGGATTGTCCAAAGCGTTGTCTAACTTTTTTGGCGATAAATCGGCCACGCAATACAAACAAGAGCTTACCAACGCAAGAGAGGCAGGAAACATGTACAAAGCACTTGGCAACAGAGATGTGGACTTTAAAGAACTCACTCTAATCAAACAGTTTCCCATGTTTCGTTTGGGAGCCAACCGCGGTGGTATTATTACCCTCCAAAAAAACAAACGCCAAAATCCCTACGGAAAACTGGCCTACCGTACCATTGGCTTTATCAACGACAAAGGGGTGGGGGTGGGGATTGAGAATTCATACGATTTTTACCTCAAAGGTCGCCCCGGTTTGCAGAAGTTTCAACGCACTTCGGGAGGCGAGCGCGTGCCTATTGGCAACGCTCCCCTCATCAGACCTGAGGATGGCTTTGACATTCAAACCACTCTTGATGTTGATATTCAGGAAGCTGCTGAATCGGCTTTGCGCACCCAATTGGCAAAATCTTCTGTTTTTGAGGGAGCTACGGCCGTAGTCATGGAGGTGGAGACAGGAGCAATTCGTGCAATCTCCAATATGAGTACGAGAGAGTCAAAGGATGGCACTTATGACGAAACATACAACTACGCCATAGGCGAAGCCACAGAGCCCGGATCGACCTTTAAATTGGCCACCCTTATTGCGTTGCTCGAGGGCGACAACGTCAACCTCAACACAATGATTGACGCAGGCAACGGTCGGTGGCAATACGCCAACACCACGTTTAGAGACGTAACGAGTGTGGGTTATGGCAATATCAGTGTCTTACAAGCCTTTGCAAAGTCGTCCAATGTTGCCTTTGCCCAATTGGCTGTGAAACACTTTGGAAAAAAGGAGAAGGAGTTTGTTGACCGGCTCTACAACATGAAACTGCGCGAGAAATACAATATCGAAATACTTGGAGAAGGGAGTGCAGTAATTCGTTATCCTACAGATCGATTGTGGTCAAAACTCTCTCTTCCAATGATGTCAATCGGTTACGAAGTTCAGCTCACCCCCATGCACACCCTCACCTTTTACAACGCCATTGCCAACGGAGGTAAAATGATGAAACCATACTTTATCGAAAACCTACAGCGACACGACAAGATTGAAAAGAGGTTCCTTCCGCAGGTACTTAGCGGTGCCATCTGCTCCAAAAACACCGTTGATTCGGTGCAAAAGGCGCTGCGTTACGTGGTCAAAGAGGGGACAGCCAAATCAATCGATGATACTCGTTACGCCATTGCCGGCAAAACGGGCACCGCTCAGATCGCTTTTGATGGAAAATATAAAGATGCTGAGGGGTATCGCAAACACCAAGCCTCTTTTGTCGGTTTCTTCCCCGCAGACAATCCCCGATACACCATGATTGTTGTTCTCTACACTACCAAAACCCGTGATAACTTTTACGGAGGAACGTGGGCGGCTCCTGTATTTAAGCAGATTGCAGACAAGATTTATAGTTTTAGCAACGACTGGAATGCCCCATTGACGCGTGACAAAACCGCAGAGTTGGCCCTTCCTTTTAAACGAGACCGGCAATTGCCCCCACTCACCTCAGACGGCGTTACAATCCCCGATGTTACGGGGATGGGTCTCAAAGACGCCCTGTACATTCTGGAACGAAGCGGATTGCAGGTGAAAGCATCCGGTATGGGAGAAGTGGTTACCCAACATCCTCAAGCAGGTACACCGTTGGACGGCGTTAATCAAGTTACCATCCACTTGCAAAAAGTACAAAAAAAAGCTCAAATCGCAAAGAATTAATGAAACTGAACAGGCTCATACAAGAACTTGCACCAACGCAACGCACTTATCCGGAGTATAATCCAGATGTTTGCGCCATTTGTTTTGACTCAAGAAAAGTTGAGCGCGGCACGCTTTTTGTGGCTATTAAAGGAACAGAGACGGACGGTCACCAATATATCCCTCAAGCCATTGAAAGGGGTGCAGTAGCTGTTGTTTGTGAGCATCTTCCCCATCATATCACTTGGCAAATCCCCTTTATTGCCGTACCCAACAGCAAAGAGGCGTTGGGCCTTCTTGCATCCACATTTTGGGGAAACCCCTCTCAATCGCTCCACTTGGTGGGCATCACCGGCACCAACGGAAAGACCACTACCGCCACCCTGCTCTACCGCCTCTTTAAACAACTTGGCTACGCCTGCGGATTGGTCTCTACCATAGAGAATTGGATTGATAACACACGCTTGCCTGCGCACCACACCACTCCGGACGCATTAGAGCTGAATCAGCTTCTATCTGAGATGGTTGCAAAAGGGTGTGCCTACTGTTTTATGGAGGTGAGTTCGCACGCTATTGATCAGGGGCGGGTTGCGGGACTTCACTTTTGCGGAGCTGTCTTTACCAACCTCACACACGACCATTTAGATTACCACCACACCTTTGCGGAGTACCTGCGCTGCAAAAAGATCCTTTTTGACCGCCTGTCACCCAACGCCTTTGCATTGGTCAATATTGACGATAAAAACGGAAAGGTGATGACTCAAAACACTGTGGCAAAGAGATATAGCTATGCTTGCGCAAGTATGGCCGACTACCATTGCCGTCTCATTGAGCAGAGCATAGAAGGTATGCTCGTGAAGATGGACGGTGCAGAGATCTCCACACCCTTTATTGGACGACATAACTCCTACAACCTCTTGGCGGTATATGCGGTGGCAAGGCTCTTGGGTGCAGAAAAAGAGGAAGTGTTGCGCATCCTCTCCACGCTCCAAAGCGTTTCGGGCCGTCTTGAGTACCTTAAAGGCAAAAGAGGGATTACTGCGGTGATCGATTACGCACACACTCCCGATGCCCTACTCAACGTATTGACCACACTCAATGAAATACTGGCTCCCAATCAGGCACTCTATACCGTTGTGGGTTGTGGGGGGAACAGGGACAAATCGAAGCGCCCAAAAATGGCGCGCATTGCCATAGAAAACAGCACAAAAGTGATCTTTACCTCTGACAATCCACGTTTTGAAGATCCACTTGATATACTCAACGATATGCTTGTTGGCCTCACCGACAGGGAACGTGCCGGCTGCCTCTCCATTCCTGACAGGGAAGAAGCGATAAAAACGGACATTCTTTTTGCTCCGGAA
>JAITFU010000169.1 GCA_031281125.1 Prevotellaceae bacterium
CTCCGGGTGCATCCACCACAAAAGTGGGAACGGCATAACCCGAAGTGTGTCCCCTAAGGTTCTCAATAATCTCAATACCTTTAGAAACCGGCGTGCGGAAGTGCTCCAACCCCATCGAAAGATCGCATTGATAGATGTAGTACGGACGCACGCGAATTTTAACTAATTGGTGAACCAACTTCTTCATTACATAAACACAGTCATTGACACCGCGCAACAAAACTGATTGATTACCAAGCGGAATACCTGCATCTGCTAATTTTGCACAGGCCAAAGTAGCCTCCTGAGTGATCTCGTTGGGGTGGTTAAAGTGTGTATTTACCCAAATCGGATGGTACTTTTTGAGCATATTAACCAAGTCGTCTGTAATCCGCTGAGGACACACCACCGGTGTTCGGGTACCAATCCTAATTATCTCCACATGAGGTATCGCACGCAAACGTTGAATAATATACTCCAAACGATTATCACTTACCAAAAGTGCATCTCCTCCGGAAAGAAGAACATCACGTACTTGCGGTGTTTTTGCAATATATTCAATTGATTTCTCAATCCGTTCAGACGTTGATTCTCCATCCGTTTGCCCTGCAAAACGCCGGCGAGTGCAATGTCTGCAATACATTGAACACATATCGGTAATAAGAAACAATACACGATCAGGATAACGATGTGTTAACCCAGGTACCGGAGAATCTTCGTCTTCGTGCAACGGATCCAACAAATCGGCTGATGATTGATACAATTCAGCACCGGTTGGGACCGATTGTTTACGAATTGGGCAATGAGGATTGTCAGCATCAATGAGACTCAAATAGTAAGGAGTGATCGCCATTCGTAAAGTAGTAAGCGACTTTTTGACTCCTTCCTCCTCTTCATCAGTAAGATGAATAAATTTTTTGAGTTCATTAAGTGTCTCAATCCGGTTTTTTACCTGCCATTTCCAATCGTTCCACTGTTCGTCTGGAACACCGGAAAACATAGATTTCCTACTCATTTCTATGCGTAAAGTTCTGTGAAAATATTACGCAAATCAGCGCTTTCTCTAAGAAGCTCCAACGTAATTTCCGCATGGCCACGGGTATAGCCATTTCCAACGATCATCGTAACGTCGCTACCCACGCCCTCAGCACCCAAGGCAGCTTTGGTAAAACTAGTGGCCATAGAGAAGAAATAGACAATACCGGAATCTTTGGTACAAAGAATACTCGTCATCTCTGTATCTGTGATATTTACGTTATTAATCGTAACGTCTGCCAACTTTCCATCTGTAATTTCTTCAATTTTTTCCAACACAGAGACGGGTTGGGTAGCATCGGCGGAGAAAACAACATCACAGAACCCCAATTTTTGCAAACGCTCTGTACTCTTTTGACTATGACACAGTCCAATAACCAACCCTGTAACACCGGCCCTCTTTTTAGCTTCGTAGCAACAAAGCATACCTGACTTTCCACCGGCGCCAATAATCAACACAGTATCACCCGGTTTTACTAACTTAGCCGTTTGCGCAGGTGCACCCGCTACATCCAAAGCAGAGAGCGCAAGTTTCTCAGGCATATCATCGGGAATTTTGGCATAGATTCCGCTTTCAAAAAGAATCGCCTTGCCATCAATGTCCACCTGATCCACCTCGGGACGAATCTCCTTAATGTGATCAATACGTAAGGGTGTGAGCGATAAGGAGACCAAAGTGGCGATCTTGTCACCCACTTGAAGATCAGTCTTACCTATCAGCGCGTCGCCAATTTTTTCTACCACGCCCAACAACATTCCTCCGGAGCCTGTCCATGGATTGCGGTGCTTTCCCTGCTTCGCCACAATGTCAAACATGATCTCTTTGATCTTCTCATGGTTATTTTGGGCACGAGCCTTTATGTCGGTAAACGAAGCCGAATCAATATTTAATGTTTTTACGTCAATCAAGATTTCATTGTCGTATATCTCATCCATGTTGTTATCAATCTTGTTTGCCGGTTGCGGCAAAACGCCTAATGGCTCTACCACACGGTGAACGCCATATTTATTTCCTTTTTTTTGCATATTTCTATTTTTAAATGATTTAACCAAGTCCCAATATTTTTCGTGCTTCGGTTGGAGTGGCGATTGGACGTTGGAACTCATTGGCCAAACGCACCACTTTTTCTACCAATTCACCATTCGATTTTGCTAATACCCCTTTGGAAATAAACACATTATCTTCAAAACCTACCCTAACGTGCCCACCATCGACAATTGCGGCCACAGCCAAAGGAAATTCAAACCTACCGATACCTGCAACGGTATAAGTTGAATCAGCAGGAATACTTCCGCGAAGGAAAACAAAGTCACGAAGTTCTCCGGTTATTCCGCCGTTCACCCCCATCACAAAATCAAAGTGCATGGGCGATTGAATAAACCCTTTCTTATGTAATCGCAACGCCATATCAATCATACTCTTATCAAATACTTCAAGTTCAGGTTTTATCCCTCTTTCGATCATCTTTTTTCCAAAATATTTGATGGTATTCTCGGTATTTTCAAAAATATCATCTCCTCCAAAGTTTAACGTACCGCAGTCGAGTGTAGCCATTTCAGGATTTAACTCTGTGGGTTGCAAGCGTTCATCGTTGGTCATACCCACGGCGCCGCCTGTTGAAGGCTGTATAATCACATCGGGAATCTCCTTTTTAATGGCCTCTATCACCACTCGAAAACGCTCCTTATCTTGGGTGGGGGTTCCATCGTCACGACGAACGTGCAGGTGGATAATACTGGCGCCTGCATCATAAGCAGATTTGGCTTCGCGCACACACTCCTCTACCGTATAAGGAACTGCCGGATTGTGCTCCTTCAATACTTCTGCACCGCAAATTGCGGCGGTAATAATCAATTTTTCCATACTATTTATACCTTATTATAATCTATTTTCGTTGAAAACTCTTTGGTACCACACACGTTCCACTGGCACGACACACCACAACCGGTTCTTCCAACAGATCGGCAGCCGATGCGGAAATATCGGTACGAGGAACAATGACCTTTTGTGCTTCAAAGACCATTTTGCGTGAACTATTGCCCACAGAGACAATCTCTCCGGTGGCTTCTATGTAATCTCCGGCAAATACGGGCGCCAAAAACTCCACTTTGTCGTAGGCGCAAAAAAGACCTTCATCGCCATCGTGCCTAATAAGGAGTTCGGTGGCAACATCGCCAAATAACTGGAGCATTTTGGCTCCATCAACAAGATTTCCTCCATAATGAGCATCATGCGCACTCATTCGGATGCGGATCAATGATTTGTGATTGTTCATAACTTTGTTGTTATATAATGAAACATTTATGTTACATGGATAAGTATCGTTTATTTTGCCAAATAGTCAATAAAAATGGCCGAAGTATGTACCCTTTCCGGATCGAGTGTACCTGTGGGAACAATCTCATCTACTTCTGCAATAACCAGATCTGCTGCTGTGGCCATAATTGGGTTAAAATTTTGAGTAGTACCTTTATAGATTAAGTTTCCCGATTCATCGGCTATGTTGGCATGGAGCAAAGCAATATCGGCCTTGAGCGGTTTTTCCAACAAATACTCTTTTCCATCAATCGATATCACTTGCTTGCCTAACGCTACCACCGTACCTAATCCGGTGGGGGTAAGAACACCGCCCAAGCCTGCTCCTGAAGCGCGAATACATTCTGCCAAAGTACCTTGCGGATAAAAAGAGACGGCAAGTGTACCGTTGTTCATTAGCTCGATGGTGATGGGATTTGTGCCGATGTGAGAAGCTATAACATGCTTAACTTGCCTGTTGGCCACTAATTTACCAACTCCTTTGTCAGGAAAAGCAGTGTCATTGCAAATAATTGTAAGGTTTTTCAGACCACTGGAGGCCAAAACATCCATAATTCTGTTTGGTCCGCCGGTTCCCATGAATCCACCCACCATAACAGTCATGCCATCTTTGACATAAGTTGCTGCTTCAGAAATAGTAATAATTTTACTCATATTGTTGTAATAAATTGAAAGCGTTTGTTAAATTGAAAGCTACAAATTAAACATATTTTTTGGGAATCTCCAAAAAATAATACCTATTATATATTATATTGTACCAAATCTTCTCTTATTCACCACAGAATTTGCATAAATGGTGAGAAAAAGCTCCTCTAACTCACCCTTTTCACCCTCTAACGAAGAGAGTTTGTATCCCATATAACTTTGAAAAGCATTTACATCTGCCTGTGAATAGAAACCAGCATACGTATGGCTTTCGTGCAGTAAGTCGTAGGCAATATAGTTGGTTTTCCACAATTTGTAGTTAGAAACAACGATATCGTCCAACAGTTGTGCTACCGCCTTAAAGCGGTCATTTCCATCTCCAAGGGTGGCCATCTCCTCAATCTGTTGACGGGTTAAGGGTGGAGCTGCCACAAAATGAATGGATCCTTTAAACTGCATAATACCGGTCAAAATACTGTTAAAATCTTCTCCGGGCATCTTAATATACTTTTGACGACGTGATATATAGAGTTCATTCACTTTTAACATATCGCAAGGTTCATACTCGTAGGAAACAGACACGGGAACAATGTTGAGTGCCGAAAAATCATCCACAAATTGATTATGTCCACTCATATCAAGCATCTTAAGTACGCCCTGCTCAGTGGTGTCAAAACCATCCTTTGTGCGGCCATTGCGTTGGGCAATCCACACAGAGGAGTTACGCACTGTCACCGCGTTTCGAATGTATTTGGACAATACCAAAGAGTTGTGGTAAAATTCACGTGGATTGGCATTGCGCAGCACTTTAAACATTTTGTTTGATTTTCCAAAGTCAACCACAAAATCAGAAGATAACAGGTTGTCTCCAAACGCAATTTCGGAGGTGGGAAAGTGGTTAGAAAACAAAGCAAGCTGAAACAGAGCAGAGTCAAGAACAATATCCCTATGGTTGGAGATAAACAGATAACTCTTGTCATGGTCAAGAGATGATATCCCATCAAAGGTAAACCCGTAAGAGGTGTCTTTTATAATCTTCTTTGCTGCTGATAATAAGACTCCTTCTTGAAAATCAAAAATCGTTTTGCAACTTCTCACCCTCTCTTTAAATACATCGAAAGGTTTTCCGGGATATAGATAAGCAGAAATATTCTCTAACTGAGAACTATCCGCAAGACGTTGCATGGCAGAAGGAATCTCATGGTCGGTAAAAGGACGAATCTCGTCAAATTCTGGTAAGTACATAATATCTAAATCTATCTATAGTCAATTAGTAATAGCCTTAATATTAATTGGTTGTAAAGGCAACATAAGAGAGGTGTCGCCATAACTTAAAAATCGATATCCACTATCTATAGCATGCTGGTAACACTTTTGCCAATCCTCTCCAATAAAAGCCGCAACAAGCAACAGTAAGGTGCTTTTAGGTTGATGAAAATTTGTGATCAAACCATTCATCCATTTAAAGGTAAACGAAGGAACAATCATCAATTGCGTTCGGGCAGAAAAATGAGTTAATCTTCTCTTTTTCAGGTATGTAATAAGATGAGTAAGCGACTCCTCTCGTGTAAGTTCAGATGGACTTGTATAGGCATCCCACTGAGGTAAAAAATTGGGCACTATACCTTTTGAACACATCACTCCAAAATAGTACAAGCTCTCCACACAACGAGCAGAAGTGGTTCCTACACAAACCACATCTCCATTGCGATGCAGTAAAGACTCAAGAAAAGACAATGAAACTGTAAATGGCTCACTATGAATATGATGATTACTAATGAGGTTACTCTTTACTGGCATAAATGTACCTGCACCAACATGTAGCGTTACCTCCCCAAATAATATATTATTCTTTGTAAGAGACGATAACACCCCTTGGGTAAAGTGCAAACCTGCTGTGGGCGCTGCGACCGATCCCGACTGTGCAGCATATATGGTTTGGTAACGCTCTATGTCAATGGATTCTGACGCTCGATGTAAATAGGGAGGAATGGGGACTTTTCCACAAAGCTCCAAAACGGTGGCAAAAGAGAGGCCGCCACTCCAAAGAAAACGGACAAGAAACGTATCATCTTCTTTTTCAATGCATTCTGCACAAAGGAAAAGATTGGATAGTGATGGAAGGAGCGAAGGATTATAGATATAGATACGACCTTTCTTCCAACGCTTTTTATTTCCAATAGCCACCCGCCAAACTACTGATTCAGTTGCTTCAAAAGTAAGGGAATATTCATTAGGATCGTGAGGTTCAAGGCATAAGATTTCAATCAAAGCGCCACCTTCTTTGGCAAAATAGAGTCGAGCAGGTACCACACGCGTGTTATTAAAGACCATCATAGCACCGGACGAGATACAAGAGTGCAGATCTTTAAATACGCGATCCTCGATGGACCCATTTCTATATACCAACAGGCGTGAATCATCACGCTCCAAAAGAGGATAGGACGCAATTCGAGATTCAGGAAGTACGTAATCAAATTGGGATATATTGATTGACTCGATCATAATGGAAATCGGATTGCAAAGGTAAATCAATTTTAGTTCACATTTGTAGAATTTTGACAAAATATATGTAAGAAATGTTTACACAAATAATACATTTCTTTTTATTGAATAAAAATTTCACATATTTATAAATCACTTTTGTGATTTAACTAATTCTTGTTAGTAGCTATCATATAACCAGATCGTAAATAAATTAATCTAATCAATCTCTTCAAGTATTATCGAATCATTTCATATCTATTCGTTATTATTGTATATAATATTTATTTTAAGTATTGATTAATCAGATGATTATACAATTTACTTATATTTTAACTTATTTCAATGCCTTTTTGTATTATCTTTATTATCAATAGATTAACGTCACTTAATTTATCATCTGATATCATCCATATTACATTTGTAAACATAAATATATTACAAATGTCACCAAAATAATATTTACATTTGTATCCTCATTTGTTTACAGAATTTTTACGCTTATGAAGACACGTATCTCCCAATTCCTTCAATCCGAGCAACTCTCTCCTGCTCGTTTTGCAGATTTACTCAATGTACAACGCTCCGGCATATCCCATATCCTCTCCGGGCGCAATAAACCCGGATTTGATTTGATACAAAAAATATTGACAAAATTTCCTGATATCAACGCAGAATGGCTTATCACAGGTCGTGGTAATATGTATAAAAATGATGTTATTCCCACGCTTCCCCTTATTTTTGATCATCAACCACCTGCCGAACCAGCTCCCACTCCCGGTTCACCCCCTGAACTCCCTCTTCTTGCGGTATCCGATAGACCAAAAGAGGCTTCCCGTACCATTTCAAAAGTTGTTATTTTATACAGTGACAACAGTTTTGGCGATTACCATCCCGAATAATTTTATTTTTTTTTGGCAAATCCCTTTTGTGCGCTACATTTGCACATTATGTATCGCATTTTTAGGTTTTTTCTTTTCTGTTTTAGTGCTGAAACTGTGCATCATATCATAGCATTCGCACTAAAAGTGGCACGTTACGTTCCATTTTTTGGTCCCATCCAACGTGCCCTTTTTACCTTCCGCTCACCTCTGTTGGAGCGTGAGGTGATGGGATTAAAGTTTAAAAATCCCATAGGTTTAGCAGCCGGACTTGATAAAAACGGAGAACTCGTGAATGAGTTTTCGAATTTTGGTTTCTCCTTTATTGAGATCGGTTCCGTTACCCCAAACCCTCAGCCAGGGAATCCCAAACCTCGCTGTTTTCGCTTAATACCTGATCAGGCGATTGTAAATAGGTTTGGAATCAATAACAAAGGAGCCAAAACTGTGGTTCAAAATCTAAAACAACGCCGCCGTCGTCCCATTGTGGGTGGGAATATCAGCAAAAATACCCTTACACCTAATGAAAAAGCGGCGGACGATTACGAAAAAGCGTTCCTACGTCTGTACGACTATGTGGACTACTTTGTTATCAATGTAAGTTGCCCCAATGTAGAAAATTTGTGCCAATTACACGATGTTGACCTTCTCTCCGGTATCATCGATAGACTCACCGAAATTAGGCGCTGTCACGACGAATATCGCCCTATTTTGCTCAAAGTCTCCCCCGATCTGAGTTATGAACAGTTAAACAATCTGATTGAATTGATTTTGATCTCCGGATTAGACGGCGTGGTGGCCACAAATACCACCACAAGCAGAGAGGGCCTGCGCACCTCTCCTGAGCGCCTTCAAGCGATCGGAAAGGGTGGACTTAGTGGCGCTCCGTTAAAGCAAAAATCGTTGGATATAATCAAATATATCCACAATAAAACTGAGGGAAACCTTCCCATCATTGGCGTTGGAGGGGTAATGACACCCCAAGATGCCATAGATATGCTCAATGCCGGCGCATCTTTGGTTCAAGTCTATACGGGATTTATTTACAAAGGGCCCGGATTTGTGCGACAAATTCTCAAAAAAATTGTCAAAGAAAAAGTATGATTTCCTGTACTATTTGCACCATTGGAGATGAACTTCTTATTGGTCAGGTAATCGACACCAACTCCTCCGTTATCGCCAAAGCCATCAACCAAATTGGCATTTCGGTCGCTTTACTGCACTCTGTTGGAGACAATCGGGAAGATATTCATGCGGCGATCGACCATTCGTTGCAAAAGTCCGATTTACTTATCCTTACCGGAGGTTTGGGCCCAACTAAAGACGACATTACCAAAAACACACTTGCCCGGTACACCGGAAGCACCTCTTTTTATAGATCCTCTGCCCAAGAAGCGCATATAATAGCGATATGTGCGAAAAGAGGGAATAACCTACTCGAAATAAACAGAGTACAAGCTGACGTTCCTGATACATGCTCCGTATTAGAGAATAAGCTTGGAACGGCGCCCGGTATGTGGTTTACTTATAAAGAAAAAGTGATTATATCCCTTCCCGGGGTCCCCTTTGAGATGGAGGGTTTGTTGCCCCAAGTGTTGCAACGTATTAAGACCCACTTTGGTGCTTCCTTATCCCCTATTACCCATAAAACGTTGTCCACCATTGGTATTCCGGAATCTGTTCTTGCGCTCAAAATTGCAGATTGGGAGAACAGCTTACCCAAAACGCTCCATTTGGCCTATTTGCCCAACCCTCGTACCGGTGTTCGCCTTCGCCTCTCTGACTATGAATCAAAAAATGGGGAACAACTTATCGAAAACGCCTTCTCTCAACTCCGCCAGATCCTCGGAAATGCAATCTATAGTTATGATAATGAAACATTAGAAGAGGTTATTGCTAAACTTCTGTTGGAGAAAAAATACACCCTTTCCACCGCTGAGTCGTGTACCGGAGGAAAAATCGGATCGATATTTACCTCTTTGGAGGGTGCGTCAAATTATTATCATGGCGGAATCATCGCATACCACAACAATATCAAAGAGAAAATTTTGAATGTTCCTCGTCAACTTATTGATACTTACGGAGCTGTTAGTCAACAATGCGTAGAAGCAATGGCTATGGGCGCACAACAACTCTTTCATACCGATTGGGTCATTGCCACCTCAGGAATTGCAGGACCAAGTGGAGGAACCAAAGAGAAACCCGTTGGAACGCTTTGGATAGCAATTGCTTCCCCTAAAACCGTCTATTCAAAACATTTCATCTTCTCCAACGATCGACTTAGAAATATTGATCGGTTTTCTGTAACTGCCCTCAATGAACTTCGTATTCATCTTTTACAAATATCTAATAATGAATAAATATAACATATTTATTATATTATGTAACAACGTTGTTGCATATATTTACACCTTAATTCAATGAAAAAAATCGCACTTTTTACAACGACCTTAACAATTGCCGTTATGTCTCTATCCTGTTTTTCCCATTCCAATCCGAGTCAAATTGCGCTCAATCGTATCGACTCCCTTTTTACATCGCTTTTCCCTGATAACGAACCGGGTGCAGCTGTTTTAATTCTCAAAGGCGACTCCTTTTTGTTCAATAAAGGATTCGGTTTGGCCGATATGGAGCGCCAAATTCCGGTAGATGGCACTACCTTTTTTAACATTGCCTCCGTCTCCAAACAGTTTTCAGGTGTCGGACTTATGATTCTTGCGCAAGATGGCAAGCTTACCTTAGATGACCCTGTTCAAAAGTTTTTCCCCACATTTAAGGCTCCTTTCTTTAAGGAAATCACCCTTAAACACCTCCTCTCCCACACATCCGGTATTCCCGACTCCCGTCCCCGAAGTGATCGCCACTTTGTTCTTACGGCAACAGACGTCGAATCTTATTCGTACCTGCAAGAACTCAATGAGTTAAACTTTCTACCAGGATGCGCGTACGAATACATGAACCCCACTTTTCAGCTCATGTACTCAATTATTGAGCAATGCTCAGGACAATCTTTTGACGATTTTATGAAGGAGCGCATCTTTCTACCTGCTAAAATGGAGGAGACTACCTATTTTGAGGCCGACAAGTTTATTCCACGTATGGCCCACGGATACAGGCGTACAACAGACGGAAAATGGGCAGAGTATGATTACGGAGAAGCCTCATTCTTTGCAACTAAGGCCGATGGTGGGTTATATACTTCTGTGGAGGAGTTTGTATTGTGGGAAAAAGCGCTCCGCAACAACATCCTCATTCCTGCAACCGTTTTAGAAGAAGCGCACACCGCACACATCAATATTCCTGAAACACCTTTTACCGGATACGGGTACGGGTGGTTTATTGAAGAAAAACCGGGGTTCCCCAAAAAGGTCTATCACACCGGCGACAACGGAGGGTTTCATATCTATGCCGGCAGATATCCGGAGCAGGAAGTTTTACTCCTAATCTTTGCTACACGAAACGACTGGGATCGCGAGGCGACCGTAGAAAGAGTGGATCAGATGATGAAAGAGGCTCGTTGGCTAGATTAAAATCTTGATCTTTAGGGAATAATCCAAAAATTCCCCCTGTATGGATAAAGAGGATGTTCTTTGATTGTGAGAACGTTCCCCTTTTGATTTCGTTACAAAGTCCCAAAAATGCTTTGCCTGTATAAACCGGATCAAAGATGACACCATTTTCTTTGGCGGTTTTGGCAATAAACGCCAACTCCTCGGGCGTGCTTAACGCATATCCCCTACCCACATAACGATCGATCACTTCTATCTCATCTATCTCTAAGTCAAGAGAAATATTAAGATAACTGATACAAGAAGTACAAATATCAAATACAGCTTTTTGAAAATACTCTTTATCGTCGCACACGCAAAACGAAACGACCCTTTTATTTGCCTCCAGCACTTTGTTTGCCAAATGCAAACCTGCATGGGTGCCGCCCGAACCCTCTGCCACCACAATCGTATCAAACAAAATTCCCATTGCACGTTCTTGATCTATAATCTCTTCCATACAGTTATAGTAACCAAAACATCCGATTCCATTGGATGCGCCCTCCGGAATCACATACCCTTTTTTTCCAAACACTTTGATCTCATCGCAAATGTCAGCCATCATTTTGTTCCTCGAATATCGATATTCATCCTTTGAACAAAAACGCACTTCTGCACCAAACAATAAGTCTAACAAATAGTTACCAGACACTACAGGCTTCTCTTCAATGCGCAGCAAAAGGATTGAGCGCAAGCCAAGTTTTGCTGCCACAGCCGCAGTAGCCCTGCAATGATTGGATTGAATTCCTCCGCAGGTGATGAGCGTATCGCAACCCTGCCGCAACGCTTCTGCAACGGCGTACTCAATTTTTCGTATTTTATTTCCGCAATATTCAGAGCCTGTTTGATCGTCTCGTTTTAGAAATACAGATACATCCAACTGTTTTGAAATTACAGGCATCAACTCAATCTTTGTAGGAAGATTGGCCAAAGATAGCTTGGTTGGTTTATTCATAACGTTCATTATTTTATGCTTTTACGATATTAATATTATGATTATTTATAGGCAAATCTACAATTTTTTCTTTTATTGCACCTTTATATCACTTTATTCTTAAATTTGTTCTCTGATAGATTTCATATTTTATTGTACTACAACTATGCAAACCCTTCACACACAAATTAAACGATTCATTGTCCTGCTTTTGTTGTCCTTATCTGCAACATGGTACGTTATTGCTCAAGTAAACCCCCGCTCCAGAAATGAGGTTCGGGACACTCTTTTTACGCCCATTACAGAGGCGCTCAGAAGCTTTTTAAAACCTATTGCAGCAGCTACAGGAACACTTCAGGTAATAGATGCTAACATCGATAACCAAAAGAAGATAATAACGCTTACCTTTAGCACTACTTTGTCAGAATATCCATATCGAGAAAATCGCGTAAAATCGGTCTATCAAATTGCATCGTCATTACTTCCAGATATTTACCAAGGTTACTCCCTACGAATCCTATCAGGGGGGAAAGAGATCAGTGAATGGGTGCCAAAGTTCTTCAAAAACACACAAACCGCTTCCAAGCTATCAAATAAAAAAACCCAAACAACTCCTTTAAAAACCAACCTTTCTCGACCATTTCAAATAGATAAAGGATTGCAAAACCGCCATATTGCCTTGTGGCAGAGCCACGGTTACTACTATGCCCAAAATATTGACCGATGGGAGTGGCAACGCGCCCGCATCTTTCAAACGGTAGAAGATTTATATACGCAGAGTTATGTACTCCCCTTTTTGGTGCCCATGTTAGAAAATGCCGGCGCCTTTGCGTTGATGCCAAGAGAACGTGATACCCAAGTGAATGCACCAATTGTTGATAACGATATGCCGGAAACCCGCTATTATGAGCGAACAGGAAGCAAGAAGTGGTCCACTCCGGAAGATCACGGCTTTGCACATATCAAACCTATCTACGAGGACGGCGATAATCCTTTTATGTTGGGTACTTACCGTCAAACAGATGCCGTTCCAGCAGATAAAAAAGGAAACAACAAACCAAGTTCCGCTGTTTGGATGGCCGAAATTCCTGAATCGGGAAGATACGCTGTTTACGTCTCCTATAAATCGTTGCCAAACAGCGCTCCCGATGCATCATATACTGTGTTTCACAAGGGAGGAGAAACTACTTTTAAGATCAATCAGACCATGGGAGGCGGGACGTGGATATATCTGGGTCATTTTGAGTTTGATAAAGGCATTTCCGATAACTGCAAAGTTGAACTTTCAAATATTAGCGCAAGTAAGAATAAGGTCATCACAGCTGATGCTATTAAATTTGGAGGCGGTATGGGTAATATTGGACGATCGCCATCAACCGATCAAGATCCCAATCGTCAATCAGCCCTACCACCCTTATCTTCAGGCGCACCCGGACAGCCATCTCTATCAAAACTTCACTATCCGCCCATGATCAGCGGTTATCCACGTTTTACCGAAGGATCTCGCTACTGGTTGCAATGGGCCGGCGTTCCCGACTCTGTCTATACCCCCAACCATAGCCGAAACGACTATAACGACGACTATATGTCACGCGGCAGATGGGTGAACTATATGTGTGCCACGGGGATTCCGATTGACCTCTCTTTGGCTTTTCATACCGATGCCGGAACTACTCTAACCGACAGCATTATAGGAACTTTAGGAATTTACACCTCTCTCTCGGAAGGCTCTACGCTTTTGGCAGATGGACGTTCAAGGTTTATTTCGAGAGAGTTAACCGATATTGTACAATCTCAGATTGTGGACGATATAAGGGCCACATTTGAACCAAAATGGATGAGGCGCGGCATTTGGGATCGCTCTTATGCCGAATCCCGTAGCCCCAACGTCCCCTCCATGCTCCTTGAACTGCTCTCGCATCAAAATTTTGCCGATATGCGTTATGGCCTCGATCCCAATTTTCGTTTTACCGTTAGCCGCGCTATTTATAAGGGGATGCTCAAATTCCTCTGTTCGATGGATGGAGTACCCTACGTAGTTCAACCTCTTCCCGTTGAACGTTTTTCAGTTACTTGTGCTTCTGATACAGAAGCGCTCCTTACTTGGCAACCCGTTGACGATCCATTGGAGCCAACAGCCAACGCAGAAGCTTATGTTCTCTATACCCGTGAAGATGGTGGTGCGTTTGACAATGGAGTTGTCGTAAAATCTAATTCTCTGAAAATTAACATTAAAGCAGGTTGTACCTATAGTTTTAAAATAACTGCAATCAATTCCGGAGGAGAGAGCTTCCCCTCTGAAATTCTCTCCATCCACCGTGCCATCAATGAGCGTGGCAGAGTACTTATTGTAAATGGTTTTGACCGAATCGCTCCGGCTGCTTCTTTTGCAAGTACCGATTCTTTATATGGAGGCTTCTTAGATATTGATGATTATGGAGTTGCATATCTCAACGACATCTCCTACATTGGGAGCCAATACGACTTTCGCCGCTCCGTTCCATGGTCAACCAATGATTCTCCCGGGTTTGGCGCCTCCCACTCCACTTATGAAACACAGGTGTTGGCCGGAAATACTTTTGATTACCCCATTGTGCATGGTCGCGCATTTGCCCATTTGGGTTATTCCTACGCCTCATGTAGCCAAAAAGCCTTTATTAACGACTCTGCACTCTATTTGGAGTACCCCATCATCGACCTAATCTTGGGCAAACAGCGCCAAACCATTACCGGAACAGGGTCTTCAGGAGTGCGTTACGCTGCTTTTCCCCATTCATTACAAACACGCCTTACTCAATTTTGCCAATCAGGAGGAAACCTCATCGTTAGCGGTTCTTTTGTAGCTTCCGATGTGTGGGACGCACCACAAACCGATTCGCTTTCCAAAAATTTTGCCACTAATATCCTCAAATTCAAATGGAGTACCGGAAACAGCACTGAGACAGGTGAGGTCAAGTCGGCTCCCTCACCATTTTCGCAATTTTTTGGGGACAACTATTCGTTTTACACCCGGCCCAATAGTGTCTCCTACTGGGTGGAGTCTCCCGATGCCCTGCTTCCCTCTTCACCTGATGCCCACACTATTATCAGGTATGTTGACAACAACAAGAGCGCCGGTGTAGCCTATCACGGAGAGGATTATAAAGTAGTTGTTCTTGGCTTTCCCATAGAAACCATCGTCAATACATCTCAGCAAAAAGCTCTTATCAATAATATTTTACAATTTTTTAATTTCTAAATCTAAATTATCATGGAAAACTTTGATCAAGTACGCCCACAAGGGGAAAAACCGGTATCAACCGGCAATTGGATGCTCACCTTTCTGATTATGGCGATCCCACTAGTTAACTTTGTCATGCTCTTTGTTTGGGCATTTGGAAGCAACACCCCCCCAAGCAAAGCCAACTGGGCAAAAGCTTCTCTACTATGGATGCTCATCTGCTTTGGCTTCGCAATCCTAATCCTTGTGATGCTGTGGGGCACCTTAATGGCTCTCTTTAGCGGAGTGCTTTAGTCAAGATTTGCGATCACCTCTGTAAAGAGGGCACATAAACGGTCGGCTGCTTTGTCTGCGGCAATTACTACGTCTTGCCCGTCATTTACATAGTCATCGGCAAGATCGTTGGATTCGTTGGTGATTACCGATACGCCAAAGACGCGAATATTACTGTGGCGAGCGACAATCACCTCCGGAACCGTTGACATTCCTACGGCATCACCTCCTGCTTTTCCAAAAAAAGCGTACTCAGCCGGAGTTTCGTACGTGGGACCTGTCCCGCCAAAATAGACGCCTTTCTTTGGCGCGATTCCTTTTATTGACGCAATATCTTCTGCCATCTTAATGATTTGGGGGTCATACGGTCTGGTCATATCTGGAAATCGAGGACCAAACTCATCCAAATTTGGCCCAATTAATGGGTTAGGTAAATGATTGATATGATCCCTGATAATCATTAGGTCGCCTACCTTAAATGCCTTGTTGATCCCTCCGGCGGCATTGGAAACAAATAGATATTTGATCCCCAAAAGGGCCATCACCCTAATGGGAAAGGTTACTTGTTGCATGGAGTAACCTTCGTAGTAGTGAAAACGTCCCTGCATGGCCACTACTGTCTTTCCTCCTAAGTGGCCAAAGATCAGATTTCCTTTGTGTCCCATAGCTGTCGATTGCGCAAAGTGTGGAACCTCAGAATATGGGATCACTACGGGGTCATTAATGGCATCGGCTAACTTGCCCAACCCACTTCCAAGCACCACGCCAACCAACGGTGTTTGTGAGAATTTTTGTCGTAAAAAAGAAGCAGCATCTTGATAAGGCTGCATGTTTTTGTTTATCATGATATTAATTATTATGGTGTAATCAGTTTTTGGGCCATCTTTGCCGTCATTTCAAATATTTGCGCCTCTCCTTCGACCCTTTTCTCCTCCATCAATATACGTCCATTACACAACACGGTGTCCACAGCGCTGCCATTCGCGGCATAAATAAGGTTGGCATAAAAATTGTGACAAGGAACAAATGCCGATTGTTGCAAATCTATCAATATCAAATCTGCCAACATTCCTACTTCAATTTTTCCTGCATGTACATTCATCGCTTGATACCCGTTGAAAGAGGCAACTGTCATCAATTCTTGCAGTGGCATTGCAGCGGGGTCGCGACGCCATGCTTTTTGCAAAAATGCCGCATGTTTCATCGCTTCGAGCATATCTAAATTGTTGGAAGATGCACAACCATCGGTGCCAAGGCATACCCGCACTCCTGCATCCCTAAGTTCGTCATACTTAAACTTATATCCTGAAGCCAACTTGAGATTTGAGTTTGGATTATGCACTACGCACACACCATGATCCCCAAGTATTTGAATATCTTCTGGCGATAACCACACGCTGTGTGCTGCCACCACATTGGGCCCCAAAATTCCCAAATTGTGAAGGTATTTAGTGGGTGTAACACCCCAATTTTTTATCGAATCCTCATACTCTGTTTGGCTCTCTGCCAAATGAATATGCAGCATCACCTCATGTTCTTGTGCAAATGCAGAAATCCACTGCAAACTGTCGGACGAAACGGAGTAGATGGCATGCGGGCCAACCGAAAATTGCGTCAGATCGCTCCACCCAAGCGATTCCCGATACATCTTCTCCAAATTTATTTTATGATTCGCCGCCCTTCCTTTATCAAAAAAATCGATCCACACGTATGCCTGAACCGACCGCAACCCCATCTCTTCCATAGCACGTTTACAAACCTGAGGGTACCAATACATATCGTTGCACACAGTGGTACCTGTACGAATCATCTCTAAACAAGCCATTTTAGCGCCCCAATAGACCATCTCCTCATCCAACTTGGCTTCATACGGCCAGATATAGTCATGCAACCACTTCATCAAAGGAATATCTTCTCCCAGCCCCTTAAACAAAGTCATTGCAGAATGGGCATGCGCATTGGCAAAGCCCGGAATAAGCGCTTTATTCTTTCCATCAATTATTTTGTCGGCGTCCACAACTATCGAATCGAAGATCATGCTGATTTTGTTGCCCTCAATCAGTACGTCTGAAAATTTATCGTCTATCCTAACTTGTTGTATTAAAATGCTATTCATGCTTTTTAGTGCAAAATTAAAGATTTATTCATTATCCTATGGCATTGGTAATATTTTTGGAGTCGCTAGTGGGATAAATGTTTGTGAATCAAAAGATTTTGTTTGCAACTCTACTACTGCACCAGGGGTTTTTACCCAGTCCATACCTACAAACTTTTCAAAGTCATACCTTTCGTCGGCTATCATCAGTATCCGCTTTACTATTAGCTCTCTACAGGCCGCACTATAATACTCTATATTATTAATCATACAATTGGTCTCTTCTGCCCTCCAAGCACCTAACGAGTAATAAGCGGCTCCTTCAAAAACGTCCACCCTGTTATATCCCTGTAAGCCAATAAAATGAGACCAAAGAATCTTTTTAGGATCGTCAATAAAGTCCACATTTAGATACATCCCATTATTTTGATTGAACCTATTTTGTTGTATTTCCGAATCCGGTATCCGTGAGTTTTTGTTGACGTATTCATCTGCCAACCTACCAAAACCATGTCCTCCGCCTTCATGCAGAACTATGTTCGCAAAATCATATATGCCCCCTCTTCGGCTAACCGGACAAATTGCCACTGATCGCCCTGAAGTCCACATCCAACAAGTTCCAGCATACCTATCTTGATTCACAATCATAAAAATGCAGGTATTGTCAATCCCATACGCGGCCATTTCCGGCACTTTTAGGGCATAAGCAAAAGCTTTATCGGTATTGGTGGACATATGTGTATTGGTGTCATTGCCTTCAAAAGATGAGCCAAAGGCAGTTTGTCTATAAATATTTTTTTCCACCTGAGTTACTCCGCTCTCAAAAGAATGAGCAAAAACAATATATACACTAAAATAGTCTCTGTATGATTTGTAGGGCTCGACACCAAACAGCGCCTCAATACCTTCTATTACATTCTGTTCAAACAGACCGCCCGGATTACAATCTTGTTTGACATAGCCATCACCTGTAAAAACAAGAACAACAGGTTTGGGTTTATTAGACTTCATATATGTTACGATTTCTCCGTCAGCATAAACAGACATGTAGTACGTGGTAAAACAATATGTGTCTGAATATGTAACTCCATTGTCCCCATCGTCAGCTTTTATTTTGTAGTAGTACAATGAAGAGACATCAAGCGCAACATCAAGAGAAACCTGAGTATTGTAATAAGGTCCATACTCTTCAAAATCAATTCCATCCCTAGATATACACACAGTAAAAGAAAGCGAGTCACCATCGGGGTCAGAGCAGCTCCACTCAAAAAGAGGAAAGGTGGAGATGTCAATACTATTGTTTAAGGGGAATATCAATTCCGGTTTATCGGGAGGTAAATTATTGTTTATATTTCCCTTTTGTGTGATGGATAATGAAGTAGAGCTATCAAAATATCTGAAAGTAATGCTTCCGGATCTCTCTGTCTTTCGGTTGTTTGAGTAGGCGGATAAAACGATGGTGCTGTTGCCGCTCCCCAAAGCGGGCGCGACCAAGGCCCAATCCGGAGCATCATCTATAAACCACTCTGCATCTGAGTTCAAGTGCACGGTTACCTCATTTCCAACATCGTCAAGAAGCACATTTGTCACATTCAAATCAAAGACGACTGTCGGTTGACTAACCCTTACAGAAGCCGTCAAATCACTACCTCGATCCGTACATACGAATATTACATTCGAAGATCGGGGATATCTGGATGTGTTGGGAACCCCTACGATCCGAATCAACTCATCCCCAACTCCTGATGTGGGCTCTACGATCAACCAATCAGGTACTCCGGATGAGACTTTCCATGCAACATTGCTCTTTAGTTCCACAGTTATAGGAGTTCCAACACTTTCAAGTCCTATATTGTTTGGTGAAATTATGAGCTTACTCGGAGGCGTTTTGGTACAACAAACAGCAAATAAGCAAACACTTAGAAAAGCAAAAATCAATTTCATTTTTAAGTCTGACATTTTATTTTGCAAATATAGCTATTTTTGCAGTGATGATACTCTTTTGGTTAGATATAAACAGCTCTTTTGCGCACTCCTCGCTTGCATTACCCGCCCTCCACGCCCAATCGACAGCATCTGAAAGAGAGTGGCAGTGGCACGTAGTGTCAGGGACGATCCACACCCCTATCCACCATTTTATCAATGAAGTTACAAAGCTGCAGCCCGATTTGATTGTTGCCACTTCTTGGCTCTTTACCCACAACCGCCTTATAGAGGTATTGTCGCGTAGTAAAGCGCTCTCTCCGCACGCCTACATTTTGCTGGGTGGTCCCCAATTTTTGGGCAACAACGAGACCTTTTTGAGGGCACACCCATACGTCAACGCTGTTTTTAGGGGAGAGGGCGAGGAGATATTCCCTAAATGGTTGCGCCAGTGGGCATTTCCGGAGATTCGAGACCGCCTTACAGGTATCTGTACTATTGACAAACAAGGCATCTATTGCGATCATGGACGAGCACAAGTATCTCATTTTCAATCTTTGCTCCCTCCTGAATCATCTAAATTCTTTCCAACAGATAAACCTTTTGTTCAAATAGAGACTACAAGAGGTTGCTTTAATGATTGTTACTTTTGTGTAAGCGGAGGCGACAGACCCATAAGAACCCTTTCGATCGAACAACTCAGGGATCGATTGCTATCCCTATCTCACACTAATGTCAAAGAAATCCGAATTTTGGACAGAACCTTTAATGCCGATCCAAGACGGACAAAAGAGATGTTTCAACTATTTTGCGAATTTGCCGGAATATTTAGATTCCATATCGAAATTCATCCTGCTCTCCTAACATCTGAATTTACATATCTCTTATCTCTATTACCAAAACAATTACTTCATATAGAAGCGGGATTGCAGAGTCTTGACGATCATGTGCTCAAATCGTCAGGAAGGGCAGGAAATAGTCAACGCTCCATACAAGGAATCAAGCTTTTAACCGATTGCCATTGCGGTGAAATACATACCGACCTCATTTCCGGACTTCCCAACTATACCCTTTCTCGCGTCAAAGAAGATGTAATAGAGTTAATTAGGCTAAGAGTGGACGAAGTTCAGCTTGAACAACTTAAGGTGCTTCCCGGAACCAAAATGCGAGACTTGGCACCCTCAATGGGGATTATCTACTCCTCCACTCCGCCATACGAAGTGCTTGCCACTCCATCTATGTCACCGGAAGAGCTTTACGAAGCCCAACAACTCTCCCGACTGTTGGACGGCTGGTACAACAATAAATCTGAATGGCGTGAACCTTTTGTTCAATTAACCCTTGGGGAACCTTGCTTTTTAGACACTTTCCTTCACCATCTGATGCACGAACAACGCTTGGAACAGCCCTTGAGCAGAGAGCGCCGCGGCTTGCTGCTTTACGATTTCTGCCTTTCGCACCATCCCTCCTACATCTCTCACCTTTCTGCTGCATGGATCAAAGCCGGTTACTCCCTCAAAAAAGCGCCCGGACTTCATGCCGTCCCATACAATTGTCCCACAAATAGAGACACTACTATTCGTTACTTCCACCTCCCTTCTTCATCGGGGGGTTATTGGTTTGGTTTTGATCGGAATCAGGAAAGGCGAAAACCGGTAACAGTTCTCCAATTTCCGCCGGAGCACCTATGAATATTCCTTAGGAGCCTCATCTCCCCTAAGTACCGCCAACCCATTCATTGCCAAAGCAAACATCTCGTCTTCACCAGGATATACCTTCACAGGTCCCAAGAAAGCCACCTGTTCCGTAATATTTTGCACAAACATTTTGCTGTACGCCATCCCTCCGGTGATCAAAACAGCATCAATATCTCCCTTTAAAACCACCGCCATGGCGCCAATGGCTTTTGCAACTTGGTACGACATTGCATCCACCACTATCTTGGCATCTTCGCGCCCCTCTTTTACCCAATCGCAAACGGTCGTAAACTGATTTGTACCCAAAAAAGCAACCATACCCCCCTCGCCAACAATCATTTTACGTACCTCATGCAAAGTATAACTACCGCTAAAACACAACTTGGCTAACGCATAAGAGGGCAATGAACCTGACCGTTCAGGAGAGAAAGGACCCTCCCCGTCCAAAGCATTATTCACGTCAATTACTTTGCCTTTTTGATGGGCGCCCACCGATATACCCCCGCCTAAATGCGCTACAATCAGGTTCAATTGGTCGTACCGTTTACCTGTTTCCCGTGCAAAGTTTTTGGCCACAGCCTTTTGATTCAGCGCATGAAATATCGAAACCCTTTGAAAAGAGGGGTGTCCCGACACGCGCGCCACAGGTTTTAACTCATCCACCACCACAGGATCAGCAATATAGGCCTTGCACCCGGGTATCTGCTTTGCAATATCAGCGGCAATCAATCCGCCCAAATTACTTGCATGCTCCCCTTGACGCTCCGCAAGCAGGTCATCAATCATCGGCTGGTTCACTTCATACACGCCGGAGGGAATTGGCTTAAGTAACCCTCCCCTGCCCACAACCGCCGAGATATTGTTTATTGGAATAGAATGTTCGTTTAATTCTTTAAGTATTAAATCTTTTCTAAACTCAAATTGATGTACTACTTTAGCATAACAACTCAACTCTTCACTTTCATGCCTGATGCTTTTGCCAAACACCAATAACTCATCTTCAAAAAGGGCAATTTTTGTGGAAGTCGATCCCGGATTGATCGCCAATATTTTATATGGAATCATCAGGGCACGCTATTTTGCCATTAGCGCAGCTAATGCAATGGAATTTAACTTACTGGTAGTGCTGTCGCCGCGAGAAGTGAGTACGCAGGGCACCTTTGCACCCATCACCAAAGCAGCCAATTCTCCTTTTGCCAACTTGGTCACCGCCTTAAAGAAGACATTCCCGCTCTCGATATTGGGGAACACAATGCAGTCGGCATCACCGGCAACAGGTCCCGTCACCTTTTTGGTTTGTGCTGATTCTTTGTCGATTGCCACATCCAAAGCCAATGGACCATCCACATATGCACCCGATATTTGACCACGATCGGCCATTTTGGAAATCATGGCGGCATCCACACACGCGGGCATACCGGACAACATCTGCTCGGTTGCTGCGAGTAGCGCTACTTTAGGCTTTTCATTTCCAAGCGCTTTAGCCGTATTAATTACATAATTGGTTATGGCTACTTTTTGAGTTAAATCGGGGGCAGGAATCACCGCCACGTCTCCTACGATAAGAAGTTTTGGGTAGGTGGGGGCCGATACAACCGTTACGTGGCTCAACACCGCCTTGGGAGGCAGAAGCCCGCGCTCTTTATTGAGAATAGCGCGCATATATTTGTCGGTACTGCAAAGTCCCTTCATCAACACATCGCCCTCTCCGGCGTTGATCAACTCCACAGCCGTTGAGATTGCTTGTACCTCTTCCGGAACGTGTACAATCTTAAAAATGGAGGGGTTAATCTTTTCATTTGCGCACACATCGGCAATCTTTTTTTCATCTCCCACGAGAATAGCCTCTACAATGCCTTTTTCAACGGCAAGGCGGGTCGCCTGAATGGTGTGGTCGTCCACCGCCCACGCAGCAATTAAACGTTTCTTGGGTTGGGTACGAACCTGATCTAAAAGTTGGTCAAAATTGGTAATCATATTATAAGTTTTTAGTGATATTCATGGTGTCGGCGGCAATCACAAGTTCCTCATCGGTAGTGATGGCGGCCATTTTTACTTTGGATTGGGGATGGGTCAGTTCAACATCTTTTCCGCGAATGCCATCGTTGGCAACATGGTTAAATGCAACACCAAGATAGTCCAATCGTTCTCCAATGTAGGCGCGCAGACCGGGATCATTTTCACCTATACCTCCGGTAAAGATAATCAAATCAACTCCCTGCATAGCAGCGCTATATGCGCCTATATACTTTAATACCCGATATCTAAACATCTCCAAAATCAAAGATGCACGCTCGTTCCCCCCTTTTGCCGCTGCTTCAATGTCGCGCATATCGGAAGAGACGCCCGACACACCAATAAATCCGCTCTTCTTATTTAATACCGCATTGATTCCGGCAGCATCAAGCCCCTCTTTCTCTTGAAGAAAGGTAACGGCGCCTGCATCAATATCGCCGCATCGGGTTCCCATGATCATCCCCTCCACAGGGGTGAGACCCATTGAGGTATCCACAGATTTTCCATTCATAATTGCCGTGATCGATCCTCCGTTGCCCAAATGGCAAGTGATCACTTTTGATTTGCTAAAGTCAAGCCCCAATAGGGCACAACCCTTTTGCGCCACAAATTTATGGCTGGTGCCATGAAAACCGTACCTGCGCACCTTATACTTGGTATAATATTCATAAGGAATGGCATACATATAGGCAAAAGCGGGCATCGTCTGGTGAAACGATGTGTCAAATACGGCAACTTGCGGAACTTTGGAGAGTAATGTCTTGATGGCTCGGATTCCCATTAGGTGGGCAGGATTATGTAAAGGTGCTATGGTACAGCATGCTTCAATATTTTTTTC
>JAITFU010000020.1 GCA_031281125.1 Prevotellaceae bacterium
GCACTCCTCGCCGCAGCAAGCTTTGGTCTCTTCTCCACAGCATGCTTCTACCTCTTCTGTCTCAACTGCCTCTTGAGCAGCTTTTTTGCTTTGATTGTTTCCACAAGCAGTCAAACACAGAACTGCCATGATCAGAAAAAGAAATGATAATTTTTTCATTTTATTTAAGATTTAGATGATGGGTTTATTAACTATCGGCGGCAAAGGTAATCTTTTTTACTCATAGTGCAATAGCTTTGGTCATTTTTTGTTGTAGTTATTTCGTGAATCGATTTAATGTCTATCTTTGTCGATATGAGGATTCTGTTTATCATTGCACTCTCACTAGTTGCTCTTGGTGTTGATTATTACATATATAGGCAAATATCTCGACGATGGTTGCGTTTGTGTTACATTAACTATGCTATTGTTGTTGATGTAGTTATCTTTGTTTTTATTTTTCTTGCTTTTCGATGGCCCTTTTACGGACCTCTCTCCATATCTCCCCTCCCTTTGTGGTTAGCCTGGTTTTTCTTTCTAAACACGATTCCTAAGACCATGTATATCCTTTCTAACCTGATATCAAAACGATTGGCCCTTGTGGTTGCCACATTGGTTACTTTTCTCTTGATCAAAGGTGCGTTTTACGATTCCCGGCATTTTGAGGTGGTGAATATTAGTGTTGCGAATGAAAAGATTCCGCCATCTTTTACCGGATACAAAATAGCGCTCTTTAGCGATTTGCACCTTGGAAACCTCACAGGACAGGAGAAATTTTTAAAAAAAACTGTGGAACAAATCAACCGCTTAGATCCAAATATGATCCTCTTTGCCGGAGACTTGGTCAATATGTACGCTTCCGAAATTTCACCTGACGTACAAACCATATTATCGAAACTCAATGCTCCCGACGGGGTATATAGTGTGTTGGGAAACCACGATATGGGGGCATATTTTGGAAATCATGCCCATAAAATTGGACTCACCCCATTAGAGAATACATCAATATTGCTGCAAAAGCAAAAAGAGATGGGTTGGAAAACGCTGCAAAATGAATCGATTCTAATTGGAAGTGGCTCAGATTCGATTGGCTTGTGCGGTGTCCCTTACCCCCCACTCCCCCCGCTCTTTTCTGCTTCGCTTACCAACTTTGACCTGCACCATACCTCCTCTGTACTGAACAGCAATAGATACAATATCCTGCTTTGCCACACCCCAAAAGTTTGGGAAACAATGAGCGATACCCCTCTCTTCAAGGACATAGACCTTACCCTAAGCGGACACACCCATGCCATGCAAACAAAAATAAAAATAGGCTCATGGCAATGGTCGCCTGCAAAATGGATGTACAGAAATTGGTCCGGACTTTATGAAAAAAACGGGCGCTGCCTCTACGTAAATGAAGGGACCGGTTACGTCCTTTATCCCATGCGGATTGGGTGTAAACCCGAGATCACATTGATAACCCTCAATAGTAAAGAACCATGAAACGTTATCTGCTTTTTTACAATTTTCTTTTGGTATTTACCATTCAAACACCTCTTCAAGCGCAACTTACCATTGAACGCTGTCAGGAGTTAGCCAAAGCCAACCATCCCATTATTCAGCGCCACCAGATTATTGGAAAAACGGCCGAATACAACCTCTCTAATGCCGCTAAAGGGTACCTGCCCCAGTTGATGGTATTGGCCCGAGCCACCTATCAATCCGATGTCACCGCAATCCCCATTCAGATACCCGGCATTCAGATAGATGGGTTGAGCAAAGACCAATACCAAGCGACCATTGACATCTCTCAGTCTCTGTGGGATGGTGGGGCAGTAAACGCCCAAAAAGAGTTGGTCAAAGCGGGAGAAGCGGTTGAACAAGAGCAACTAAAGGTCGATCTCTATGCCTTGGAAAAGAGGGTGAACCAACTCTTTTTCGGGGTTTTGCTATGGGAAGCGCAAATTGCTCAAAATCTGATTCTTCAGGCAGAACTTCAACGCAGTTATGCTTTGGTGTATGCCTATCAACAAAACGGAGTGGCCAATCAGGCAGACGTGGATGCCGTGTCTGTGGAAAGGCTTAGGTGTCAGCAACAATATCAACAATTACTCTCCGGTAGGATGGCTTATATCGAGATGCTTGGAGTGATGATTGGGCAATCTATTGATGAATCTGTCACCTTTGTGAAACCTAATCCGGATCATATTTTATTCTATAATCAAATGAATCGCCCGGAAATGAGGCTCTTTGATGCACAAAACCGACTCTTTGAAACCCAAAAAAGCGCCCTTTTGGTTGGATATATGCCTCGGTTTAACCTTTTTGTGCAGGGAGGGTATGGACGACCGGGCCTCAATATGCTCAAGAGGGATTTTGCTCCGTTTGCTATTGGCGGCATTCGAATGGCTTGGAACTTTGGCGCGCTCTATACACGTAAAAATGACCTGCGCAAAATAGAGCTGAATCAACAAAATGTGGAGGTGCTTAGAGAGACCTTCCTATACTACACAAATATCGACATTTCTCAGCAAAACATTCAAATTGAACGTATTCGCAAAATGATGCTGTTCGACGACGAGATGATAGTGCTTAGGGAGCGTATTCGTCAAGCGGCAGAGGCCAAGGTGGCAAACGGAACGATAAGCGTGTCCGAACTAATGCGGGAACTCCACGCCGAACACTTGGCCAAACAAGAAAAATCGATCCACGAAATCGAATTGATCACAGCCATTTATGATTTAAAATACAATGTAAATTAGATAGATATGAATCGTTTTTTTATCCCCACAACGCTTTTTGCCCTAACGCTTTTCTCTGCCTGCGGGAACAGGAGCAATAAAGCAGATGCTTGCGGCGTCTTTGAAGCTACAGAAGTGTTGGTATCTGCACAAGCATCCGGACAAATCTTAGCCTTTTCTCTTTCAGAAGGGATGAAACTTTGTGCAGGTGTACAGATTG
Organism: Prevotellaceae bacterium; assembly: GCA_031281125.1. Lineage (GTDB taxonomy): Bacteria > Bacteroidota > Bacteroidia > Bacteroidales > UBA932 > WRBG01. Next base: position 2,926 of record JAITFU010000020.1, read on the forward strand.
GATACATAGACACCATCCAGCTTCACCTCAAAAAGCAACAAATCAAAGCAACGATGGATGGCCTCAAAAGCCGTCAAACCAACATCCCAAAACAGATCGCCGCCATCAATGAACAGATTGCCATCCAAAAAAGCGAACTTGTGCGTTTCCAAAACTTAGTTAACTCCCAAGCCGCCACCCAAAAGCAGGTTGACGATATCAACTCCCAAATCAAAATCCTTGAAAAACAGTTGGCCGCGCAAGCAGAGTTGTTAGAAAATAACAACACAGCCTTATCACAAGAACGCATCGCTTTGGAAGCGCAATGGGCCCAAATCGAAGATCAGATTCAAAAGAGCCTGATATCAAGCCCTATAAATGGAACCGTATTGGCTCAATATGCCCAACCGGGAGAGTTGGTAATCCATGGAAAAGCGCTCTTTAAAATAGCCGATATGGATCAGATTGTCTTAAGAGCTTACATCACCTCCGACAAGATAACCCAAATGAAGATTGGCCAAACCGTAGAAGTTCTGGCAGACTTTGGCACCAAAGAACAAAGAAACTACCAAGGCATCATAACCTACATCTCCCCTCAATCTGAATTCACCCCAAAAAATATTCAGACCCGATCCGAAAGGGACAATTTAGTCTATGCCGTAAAGATCTCTATCCCCAACGATGGGTACCTAAAGATTGGAATGTACGGCGAAGTGATCTTGTAACCCCATGAAAATCAAAGTCTCCCATCTCACAAAAGCCTACGGAACTACAGACGCTCTCCAAGATATTTCATTTCAAGTTCCTGATGGTCAAATTTTTGGAATTATTGGCCCCGATGGAGCCGGCAAAACTACCCTCTTCCGCATCCTTGCAACTTTGCTCCTACCCAACAGCGGAACAGCCACAATTGCCGGTTTTGACACGATTAAAGACTACAAAAAGATTCGCAACATCATCGGTTATATGCCCGGTCGTTTTTCACTATACCAAGACCTCTCTGTGATCGAAAATTTGGAACTTTTCGCCACCGCTTACCATTCCAATATCCGTGAGAACTACCACTTAATAAAAGATATCTATCAACAAATCGAGCCTTTTAATGACCGTATGGCCGGCAAGCTCTCCGGAGGAATGAAGCAAAAACTTGCATTGTGTTGTGCCCTCATCCACAAGCCGGAAGTACTCTTTTTAGACGAACCTACCACAGGTGTGGATGCCGTTTCGCGTAAAGAGTTTTGGGAAATGCTGCGCAAACTAAAAGATCAGGGCATCACCATCCTTGTATCCACACCATATATGGACGAGGCCTCTCTATGTGATTGCATTGCCTTAATCCAAAACGGCACTTTTCTTCATATCGACACCCCCGGTAAGATCATCGACTCCTTCCCCAAAAGGCTCTACGCCATTGAGGGAGACCAACGCACGCAAAACTTACAGCAGTTAAGAAATAACCCCTACATCGATTCGGTTTATCTTTATGGAGATAGAATGCACCTTACTTTTAAAGAGGATCCCGATCCCCACCTTCCTGAAGTTGTTCTCGTAACCCCCTCTGTGGAGGATTGTTTTATTTGGCTAATGAAAAAAGACTCATATGAATGAAGCTACCATACAAGTCCAAAAACTAACCAAGAGATTCGGAGATTTTACCGCAGTCAACAACATATCTTTTGAAGTATCAACCGGAGAAGTATTTGGCTTTTTGGGTGCTAATGGAGCGGGTAAAACAACCGCCATACGTATGTTGTGCGGCCTGAGTAAACCCACTTCGGGATGGGGGCGCGTTGCCGGGTTTGACATCACAAGAGAGCCTGAGATGATTAAGAAAAATATCGGTTACATGAGCCAAAAGTTCTCTTTGTACGACGACCTCAAAGTGTGGGAAAACATTCGCCTATTTGCCGGAATTTACGGGGTGCCCCACCACACTATTGCAACTAAAACAGATGAAATGCTCCAGAGGTTGGGGTTTGCTTCTGAAAAAAACAGCCTTGTAAAATCGTTGCCCATGGGTTGGAAACAAAAATTGGCTTTTTCTGTAGCTATTTTTCACAAACCCAAAATCGTCTTTTTGGATGAACCAACCGGTGGTGTCGATCCACTCACCCGCCGCCAATTCTGGGAATTGATCTACGAAGCAGCCACACAAGGTATCACAGTTTTTGTCACCACCCACTATATGGACGAAGCGGAGTATTGCAATAGAGTCTCGATCATGGTGGACGGGCGCATCGATGCCATTGGCACGCCCAAGCAACTAAAACAACAATTCGAGTCGGAGTCTATAGATGAAGTGTTTCGTAAATTGGCAAGAAGAGCTACTCGAAAGGAGGTGTAAGTATGGAATATAAGCAATTAGTCGCATTTATCAAAAAAGAGTTTAGGCACATTCTTCGAGACCCTCGCACTATGCTGATTCTCTTGGGTATGCCCATTATCCAGATCATTCTCTTTGGTTTTGCTATTTCTAACGACGTCAAAAATACCTCAATCGCCGTGTTAGATCCCGGACAAAGTGTAACTGCACAACGAATAATCAAACGCTTGGACGCCAGCGAATATTTTAATGTCACCTACATCCTGTCCCATCCCAAAGAGATGACCCCACTCTTTCAGGAGGGAAAAATTCAGATGGCCCTGCTCTTTAACGACCGTTTTGACGATAGACTCTTCCACACCGGAGACGCATCGATTCAACTCCTTACAGATGCATCTGATCCAAACCAAGCTTCTATGGTGGCCAAGTATGCCACCACCATTATCGCGTCCTGCCAGCAAGAGCTTGTCAAAGAGCTACGTATCCCTATGCAAATTATTCCGGAGATCCACATGCTCTACAATCCCACTATGAAGAGCGCCTACAACTTTGTCCCCGGTGTCATGGGTATGATCCTTATTCTCATCTGCGCCATGATGACATCCATAGCTATTGTCAGAGAAAAAGAGATGGGCACAATGGAAGTGTTGCTCTCTTCTCCCCTAAAACCCTCGTATGTGATCTTCTCCAAAGTGATCCCCTACTTTGCCCTCTCTGTCTTTAACCTTGTCACCATATTGTTGTTATCTATCTTTGCCTTAGAAGTTCCTGTATCGGGGAGCCTCTTTTGGCTTACCATGCTATCTCTCCTCTTTATTGGGGTTGCCTTGTCTTTAGGTATTCTCATATCCACCCTTGTTCGCACACAAGTGGCCGCTATCCTCATCTCAGGAATGGTACTAATGATTCCGGTGATGCTCCTCTCCGGAATGATCTTTCCTATTGAGAATATGCCTCTTATTCTCCAATACTTGTCAAATATTGTCCCGGCCAAATGGTACATTCGGGCCGTTAAACTATTTATGATTCAGGGAGCATCGGCAAAGTATGCAATCAAAGAGTTTGCGGTTCTCTCTGTGATGTTGGTTGTACTCATTTTTATTAGTTTAAAAAAGTTCAAAGACAGACTGTAATACATCTTATTTATGTTAGTTTTTTTAATTGAAAAAGAGTTTAAGCAAATCATCAGGCACTCATTTATTCCCAAATTGCTGATCGTTTTTCCCGTCATGGTGATGCTTGTCTTTCCATGGGCTGCCACTATGGAGATAAAAAACATATCGATCAACATTACAGATTTAGACCATAGTACTCTCTCTAAGAAGTTGGTACAAAAGATATCCGCATCAAACTACTTTCGCCTCACCGGTCTTTCATCAAGCCACGCTGACGCCATTGAGGAGATTGAGTTTGGAAATGCCGACATTCTTTTAGAGATCAAATCCGGATTTGAAAAACAATTGATTCGAGAGGGCGCCACAAACGTTTCAATCTCCTCCAACGCAGTAAACGGTGCCAAGGGAGGGCTGGGGGCTGCCTACTTATCGGGAATCCTCCAGGAGTACACCATGGAGCAACTGGCCATTTTGGGCATCAAACCCGTCCCGGTGATTAAAACTACCGAGTCCTATCTCTTTAACCCTATGCTTAACTACAAGATATTCATCATTCCGGCCATTATTACCATGCTCCTGACCATGCTTTGCGGTTTTTTACCTGCGCTCAACATAGTTGGTGAAAAGGAAGCAGGCACTATGGAGCAGATCAATGTTACCCCTGTTCCAAAGTTCTCTTTTATTCTCGCCAAACTGATACCCTATTGGATCATAGGAGTGATTGCCCTCTCCCTCTGCTTTGCTTTGGCAAACCTTTTCTATGGCCTTACACCTTCAGGTTCAATCTCAACTATATATATTTTTGCCGCCATCTTCCTACTGGTCGTGTCGGGTTTGGGCCTCATCATCTCCAACTACTCCTCCACCCTGCAACAGGCAATGTTTGTAATGTTCTTTTTTATGATGATCATGATTCTCATCAGCGGCCTCTTTACTCCCGTTTCAAGTATGCCCAAATGGGCCCAACTTATTACCATGATCAACCCCCTCAAGTACTTTATTCAGGTAATGAGGGCCGTCTATCTCAAGGGGAGCGGAATGGGTGAACTGACCGTTCAAATGGTTGCACTAATTTTCTTTGCGGTAGGTGCTAATATCTGGGCAGTAATCAGTTATAGAAAAACTACGCATTGACCATGACACACACTTCTCTTTATCTTTCGATAATTGATGTCGTAGCGCCTCCATAGAACCAAAGATCTGCTCTCCCCTTACCCTGAACAAAGGATATACCACAATGGGCAATCCATATATATCAAAGTCAAAATCAAATATATGAGTTTCGATGGTTCGCTCTTGACACGTAGCGACAGTGGGACGAAATCCGATGTTCATCATACCGCAATAGCGCTTGCCCATCTGCTCTACCTCCACTCCATATACGCCGTCTGCGGGCAACTGCTTAAGTGGCTCATATAGAAGCATATTTGCAGTAGGAAAACCTATGGTGCGCCCTAACTTATTGCCCTCCACCACCACACCGCTTAGGGCGTATGGGTATCCCAACCAGCGATTTGCCTGCTCCATATCACCGGTATGGATTGCTTCTCTTATCTTGGTAGAACTCACCACCTTTCCATCGCAAAGCGCCTCTCCTACACGAATAATGCGGATTCCCGTTTCCTTTGCTGCTACGTCCAATCGGGCGGCATCATGCCCAACCTTATGATCGTATCCCACCACTAAGTGAGTCACACCGTACTGAGACTGAAGACAATCGGAAAAGAAATCTTTGGCGTTCATCAGAGAAAACTCCTGCGTAAAGCTGAGTACGTGCACCTTCGTAACGCCATTGTCGAGCATCAACTCTTTTTTCTCGTCCAAAGAATTGAGTAGTCTAAACTTAGGGGCATCGTGCTGTAAAACGGCTCTGGGGTGAGGCCAAAAGGTAATCACCACAGGCTCTGTACCTGCCTCCTTTGCACACCTGCACAAAGTAGAGAGTACGGCGCCGTGCCCAATATGCACCCCGTCAAAAAAACCGGTAGCTGCTACAACCATTTTACCAAAACAAAATCTTGACGATGGGCTAACTTACTATTTTTGGCATACATACGACCGGCAACATGAAAAACGCCGGCACTGTCGGGAATCAAAACGCAACGGTAAGTGGCTATACTTTGGTCGTATGCGTACAACTTGCACTCCACTTTGGCAACAATTTTAAACTTTCCGTTTTTCTCCTCTTCTGCAATAACCATCTCCACGCCAATATCTTCCGGAGACAAAACACCTATATGAAAAACCGCTTCGGCCTCATATTTTTTCCCCGAAAGCAGCACCTGACTCACCATATCGGGACGTTTAAACGCAACCATTTCTATATTGATCCACTCTCTTGTCATCTTCTTTTTCCAGTATGCCAACTCCCTTGCCAACTCAAAATCGTCCTTTGTCATCACTTGGGATCTTTGATACAGAGGGGTATAAAAACGATCTTCGTAATCAGTCAACATTCGGTTGGTAGTAAAGTTCGAAGCCACCTTTGCTATGGTATTTTTGATGATCTTTACCCACTCTTCCGGAATTCCGGCTGCATTGGATTGATAAAACAACGGCGCAATCTGGTCTTCGAGTATATTATAGATCGTTTCGGAGTCCATTTCGTCCTGAAACTCCTGATTTTCATACGTGCGCTCCATGGGCAACGCCCATCCGGCATCGGGTTGGTACCCCTCGACCCACCAACCGTCCAAAACACTAAAGTGCATCACCCCATTCATCACCGCCTTCTCTCCACTTGTTCCGGAAGCCTCTAACGGGCGGGTGGGCGTATTCATCCACACATCCACGCCTTGCACCAAAGCCTTTGCTAAGTTCATATCGTAATTCTCAAGAAAGAGTATCTTTCCCAAAAACTGCGGCAAACGAGATACCTCAATAATACGTTTGATCAGATCTTGCCCTGCTTTGTCGGCAGGGTGCGCTTTACCGGCAAAAAGAAATTGGATCGGCTGTTTGGGATTATTGACGATTTCATCTAATCGAACTAAATTTTTAAAGAGCAAATGCGCTCGCTTATAAGTGGCAAACCTGCGGGCAAAACCAATGGTAAGGATGTCGTCTCTAAGTGTTTCGCGGATTGCAACAATATCGTGCGGAGGGTAGTGTGCCAGGGCAATTCTGCCCGACATTCGCTCTTTTATTCTGGCAATTAACTTGGCTCTCAACTTGTTTCGTACACTCAATATGGTTTTGTCCGGCACCTGATAGATTCCGTCAAAACACGACTTGTTGTAATGGTGGCCTGCAAAGTCTCTTCCAAATACCTCATCATGAACCACTTTCCACTCATCGGCAGTCCAAGTTGCGTAGTGTACGCCGTTGGTCACATAACTAACATGCAACTCCTCAGGAAGATAACCGGGCCACAAGGGAGCTAAGATTTCCTGACTTACTTTTCCATGCAACCAACTCACCCCGTTTACATACAGCGAGAGGTTGGCTGCCAAAAAGCTCATAGAAAACTTTTCGCCCGGATTATGTATATCGACTTTACCCAACTCCATCAACACCTCCCATGTCGTTTTCATTCGATCAGGATAGTGGGCAATATAGGTGCGCAACATCTCTTCGGAAAAGGAGTCGTGTCCGGCAGGAACCGGCGTGTGGGTAGTAAAGAGAGACGAGGCGCGCACCACCTCTACCGCTTCGTCAAAACGAAGCCCCTTACCCATCACATACTCTCTAATGCGCTCTAATCCAATAAATGCAGCGTGTCCCTCGTTGCAGTGATATACATCAGCCTCAATATCAAGCAATCGTAATGCCCTAATGCCCCCAATCCCAAGCAATAACTCCTGTTTGAGTCGATTTTCCCAACTCCCCCCATAAAGATGGTAGGTAATTTCGCGGTCTTCCTGCTGGTTCTCTTCAATATCGGTATCTAACAAAATCAGTTCTGTACGCCCCACATCAACCCGCCACAAACGCGCATAAACAGTGCGTCCCGGAAAAGCCAAACTGATGGTAGCCCATATTCCTTCTTGGTCGCGTACCGGAGTTACCGGGATCTTTAAAAAATCCTGCGCCTCGTATTCAGCTACTTGATTACCCTGTGCGGAAATTTTTTGGGTAAAATAACCGTATCTGTAGAGCAGTCCTACTCCAATCATACGCACCCCTTTGTCGCTCGACTCTTTCAAATAATCGCCTGCCAAAATCCCCAAACCTCCTGAGTAGATTTTAAGAGAAGCGTCTAAGCCATATTCCATACTAAAATAGGCAATTTTGGGACCTGTCAACTGCTCTTTACTGCTCATGTATTTATCAAAAAGCCCCATAACTGTGTCTAAACGAGATACAAAGTCAACATCTTTCTCTAACTCCTGATACCGTTTAAGGGAGATATTGTCGAGCATCTGTATGGGGTTTCCTTCTGATTTTTGCCACAATTGGGGATCGATGCTTTGAAAAAGGGCAGTAGCCGATTGGTTCCAACACCACCAAAGATTTTTGGAAAGGGTCTCCAATCCGGAGAGGCGATTAGGCAATTGCTTGTGAATCATGATTCTTGACCACTGTGGCGCGTTCACCATCGCCTCCTTGCGTAATAAATGTTCGCCCTCATCTCTTTGTGCCGGAAAACTGCCGATATCGGCCATTATCTTTTCTAATGCAAGGGAGTACGCTCGTTTGTAATATTCGATTTGATGATCCCACAGCGCAATGGTCGAAACCTCTTTGGCGTTTATCCTAATCCTCTCCTTTTCATCTTCTGACACATTACACAGCTCTTCAATTTTTTTCATGATGGCATCCACCACATACCCGCTATTAGAATCATTACGCTCAATAATATCGATTCCCGGATGCAACTTATTGTATTTTGACGCTACCCATAAGCCAAAACCGGCCAACGAAGTGGTTACAGTGGGAACACTAAATGCAAGGCTCTCCAAAGGGGTGTATCCCCAAGGTTCATAATAAGATGGAAAGACCGACAGATCTAATCCCACCAATAAATCATAATAGTGTTTATTGATAATTCCATCATTCCCATTTAGATAGGAGGAGACAAAAAAGACCTTGACACGATCCTCTTTTTTATTGAAAAGTAGCTGCTCTTCCAAACGCCTCAATAGAGGGTCAAACTCTTTTTCGGAGAGTTCGTGGGTGGTAAAGCAGGGAGAAACATGTTGTGTTTGAGGTTGATTCATTCGTTGAAGCAACACTTTATTGGGGCCGGTGATTCCGGCAGGTGTCATCACAAAAGCCAAAATCTGACGGGAGACATTGCGCTTTTGGTTTAGTTTTCCCAAAGCATCAACAAAAACGTCTATCCCTTTGTTTGTAAACTCATAACGTCCACTTATCCCCACCAAAAAAGCATCCTTATCCACCTCGTAACCCAGCATATCGGCGGCCAATTTGAGGAGGGCTTCACGTCCCTCTGCTCTTTTTGCCGACAACTCTTGGGGCAACGGTGTAAAACTGTTCTCAAAACCGTTGGGGGTGATCACATCAACCTCCCTTCCCAAAAAATAAGCGCACTCTCTATCGGTCACATCGCTTACAGTAGTAAACGCATCAGCCGTTTGAGCAGCAGCCTTTTCCAATGAGTGCTTGGACATCACATTGTACTCCCTTGCCTTTTCGTCCGGATTGTAACGAGTCATGGAGTCGTAGAGCGGAAGGTTATTGCCGGCAATGGAGCGCCCAAGCACCGTTGCATGGGTTGTAAAGACGCATCCAATTGGCAAATTTATTGATTTTAAATACAATAACCCCGTTCCGGTCATCCATTCGTGAAACTGAGCAATCACTTTATGGTGCGGCGCCAAGTGGTAACGGACAAAACTTTCGATCACTTTTCCGGTGGCGTAACCAAAGAGAGCAGGCTCAATATAGTCCCACTGACCACTAATGGAGTCCAATTTGTAACGCTCCCAAAATCCGGCAAATATCTCATCCTTTTTGGCGATCATTGAGGAGTAATCCACCAAAATGGAGATGGGATTCCCCGACACATTCCAACGTCCCACCCTGATTCTCAAGCCCTCTTGGGCAGCTTTGACCTTCCAGGAGCGGAGCAATTTTGGATCTTCTGTAAACTCGGGATTTTGATCCGAATCTTTCCACACATCCGGCCCAATCAAAATATGTCTGTTTTCTAACGCTTTGGCCATATTTAGCGCCTTGGTAGCTATGACGGTATGAATACCTCCTATCTTATTGCACACTTCCCAACTCACTTCAAACAGATAGTCCGGACCCAATGTTGTATCGTTTTTCATTTGTGTATAAATAGTGAAAATAAACGGCAAAGATACAAAAAAATGATTACCTTTGTGATGTGTAATCAACAAATAACAATCAATAAGATCGATCTATGGAACAATTGTGCAAAAAGACAAACATAGCCGTGTTGTGCGGATCTATTGCAATTGCATTAGTACTGAGTATTATCATGTTATCCTCTCCTAAACCAAAGGAAAAGGACGATTGGTTTTCGGCAGTAAAGGCATGGAACCATTTGCAAGCTACCGCCAAACACCGGCACTCCGTATTTGAATTGGAACAAATAGAAGAGGTACGTTGCTATATCCAAGAGACGATTGACTCTTATGAGAGCGTCCAATGGGCTAGGGTACAACATCCTCAAATTGAGGTGAAAAATCAAAAAACAGACACAAAAGAGTGGATCGACATCCACAACATATATGCCGAGATCCCCGGTACAAGCGGCGCCTCGATGCTGCTTATGGCCCACTACGACTCCTCTCCTTACAAGGAGAAATATGGGGTGGGCACCGATGGCTCGTTTGGTGCGGCCGACGACGGGTACGGCATTGCTACCATGTTGGAAATTGTGAGGCTTATGAATGACTATGCCGCTACATACCCCCTTGTTAACGGCATTAAGTTTGCCTTTACCGATGCCGAGGAGGTGGCGTTGGGTGGCGCCGATGCTTTGGTCAATAAATTCTCCTATTGGTTAAAAGGAGTGAACGTGGTAATGAACCTTGAGGCAAGGGGAAACAAAGGGCCACTCTATATGTTCCAAACAAGCGATAATAACCTCAAACTCATTGATTTTTACAGTCGCACCCACCTGCCCTTCGCCTTTTCCATTGCCGCCGAAGTGTATAAACGCCTCCCCAACGACACCGACTTTACACCGTTTTTGCAAGGAGGATTCTCAGGACTTAACTTTGCCACACTCAATAGCTTAAAATATTACCACACGCCCGAAGATAACCTTGATAACGCAGATTTGGCCACGTTGCAGTTTTACGGAGAGCAACTCTTTCCATTGGTAAAGGAGTATGCAATCAGCGAGAGGTACAGCGGAAACGACTCCTTTGTTTCAAATAGCAACGCGGTGTTCTTTACCTTACTCCCCGGTCTTTTGGTGCATTACTCCCAACAGGTATCGTGGATCATTTTGCTCCTTGCTGCCCTGAGTTTTGCTGTTATCGTTTGTATTGCAATAAGAAAGAAATCGATCTCTTTGTCAAAAGCACTGCTCTCTTTTGGTCTGTGGACCGCATATCTCTTGGTATCAGCGGTAGTTGGTTTTCTGTTGGCCAAGTTTATCGGATACATTACAGGCAATAGATTTTCGTTGATGAATATGCCATACGTTCCTTTTGATCTGGGCTTTGTGATCATCTTTGCAGCGATCGTCATCGTTTTGGGCTTCTTTGTTGCCAACCGCTGCAAAAAAATCAAGTGTAGATCTTCGGACACCATAGTTGGTGCCTCATTGCTCTTCACCCTCTTGGGCATCCTCTTTGCTTTTCTCCTGCACGGAGGTACCTATCTCTTTGTCTGGCCGGCCATCTTTTTTATGGGCATCCTTGACATCCACATCTTTAACCCTCTTCAAAAGAGGAGGCAGTGGATATGGAAATACACTTTGCAAGCGTTTTCGACCATTGTGGTCTCTATTATGTACATCGCTCTGATCTACTCACTATTTCTTGCCCTTACTTTTGGCGCCTTGGCGGTTGTACTGCTCTTTACCGCACTGTGGGGGTGTGCTTTGGTTGTAATCAATATTAAAATACTGAAATAATTCTGATATATTATGCATAGTGATATCGTTGTTATAGGAAGCAGCAATACCGATATGGTGATCAAATCCGAGCGCCTTCCTGCACCCGGTGAAACGATTATTGGTGGCGTTTTTATGATGAATCCGGGCGGAAAAGGTGCCAATCAAGCCGTTGCCGCTGCACGTATGGGGGGTACGGTCGCTTTTATCTCAAAGATTGGAAACGATCTCTTTGGTAAAGAATCGATTGATCTGTATAAAAAAGAGAAAATCAATACCGATTATATCTTTTCTGATCCCACCCACCCCTCAGGCATCGCATTGATCAATGTCGATGCAAAGGGCGAAAATTGCATCACAGTGGCCTCCGGCGCCAACGCCACATTGAGTCCCGACGACATTGACAAAGCTAAGTATGTCATCGAATCAGCTCGTATGGTATTGATACAATTGGAGATACCGATTCAAACGGTGGAACACGCTGCAAAAATAGCCCACAAAAAAGGCATCCCCGTGGTACTCAATCCCGCGCCCATGCAACCACTGTCTGACGATTTGCTCGAATGCATCCACACCATTATTCCCAATAAAACGGAAACCGAAATGCTCACAGGTATTAAAGTAACCGATTGGGAATCTGCACAAATTGCCGCCAATGCCATCGGCAAAAAGGGCATACCCGTTGTGATCCTCACCCTAGGATCGTTGGGCGCTTTGGTAAAGGAGGGCGATCAATTCTATATAATTGAGGCGATTCCCGTACAGGCGATTGATGCCACTGCCGCCGGCGACACTTTTTGCGGCGCATTGTGCGTGGGTCTCTCTGAGGGGATGGCTATTGACCAAGCCGTCAGCTTTGCCTGCCGCGCCTCTGCCGTCACCGTTACCAAAATGGGCGCGCAAGCATCCATCCCCTATCGACACGAAATTTAATCAACCACAATAAAACCATCGAATCAAAATGTTTATCGTTAACAACTATTCTATTGCCGTCTTCTTCTGCTTCATCACCATGTTGTGTTGGGGATCGTGGGGAAATACGCAAAAATTAGCCGGAAAGACCTGGCGTTACGAACTCTTTTACTGGGACTACGTAATTGGTATCCTCCTTTTTTCGTTGATCTCTGCCTTTACTTTGGGCAGTTTTGGGGCGCAGGGTCGCAGCTTCCTGCCCGATCTGTGTCAAGCCGAGTGGAGCAACATTGGAAGCGCTTTCTTGGGTGGCATTGTCTTTAACGCCGCCAATATTTTACTCTCTGCGGCCATTGCCCTTGCCGGCTTGTCGGTGGCTTTTCCCGTAGGAATTGGATTGGCTTTGGTTCTTGGCGTGATTATCAACTACGTGGGATCGGCAAAAGGCGACCCGATGTGGCTGTTT
>JAITFU010000048.1 GCA_031281125.1 Prevotellaceae bacterium
TCCATGGGTAGTTCCCGCCTCAGGCGCTTTTAAAGTGTTAACCGGAGACTTTGTCACTACCGATGAGGGAACGGGAATCGTCCACATTGCACCCACTTTTGGCGCAGACGACGACCGAGTGGCCAAGGCAAATGGGGTGCCTCCCCTTGTGGTGACAGATAGTGAGGGCAACCGTCAGGCAATGGTAGATCGTACCGGAAAGTTTTTCAAAATTGAGGATTTGGATCCCGCTTTTGTTACCAAGCGGATGAATATCGACTTATACCGCCCTTTTGCTGGCAGGTTTGTTAAGAATGCATATAATGATTCGTTGGGAAATGACGCGGTTACGCTCGATATTGACCTCTGTGTCATGTTAAAAGAGAACCAACGCGTCTTTAAAATCGAAAAACAAGTACACAACTATCCACATTGTTGGCGCACCGACAAACCGGTGTTGTACTACCCTTTGGATTCGTGGTTTATCAAAACTACGGCGGTAAAGGAGAAAATGATGGAGTTGAATAAGACAATTGTTTGGAAACCGGAGAGTACCGGAACCGGAAGGTTTGGAAAATGGCTCGAAAACTTACAGGACTGGAACCTCTCTCGAAGCCGCTATTGGGGAACGCCTTTGCCGATTTGGAGGGAGGCGGATGGAGGAGAGGAGCGTTGTATTGGGTCGGTAGGGGAGTTGTATCAAGAGTTAGAGAAGGCGGTATCTGCCGGTGTTATGATATCCAATCCGCTCAAAAATAACGGATTTATTCCTTTTGACTTTTCGTCTGAAAATTATCATAAGATTGACTTGCATCGGCCTTATGTTGATGATTATGTGTTGGTTTCTTCTAACGGAAAACCCATGTATCGAGAGAAAGATTTGATTGATGTATGGTTTGATTCCGGGGCAATGCCTTATGCTCAGGAGGGTTTAGCCCGATTGGATACCGATGAGTTTGGTCAATCGGCAGATTTTATTGCCGAAGGGGTGGACCAAACGCGTGGATGGTTTTTTACCCTGCACGCCATTTCTACCATGGTTAGTGATAAGGTTGCATTTAAAACTGTATTATCCAACGGTTTAGTATTGGATAAAGATGGAAATAAGATGAGCAAGCGGTTGGGGAACGCAGTTGACCCATTTGGTGCTTTGGCCGAATATGGGGCCGATGCGTTGCGATGGTATATGCTGACCAATGCGCAACCGTGGGATAACCTTAAGTTTGATGCCTCTGCTGTGGATGAAGTACGCCGAAAGTTTTTTGGCACCTTGTTTAATACATACTCTTTTTTTGCGCTCTATGCCAACGTGGACGGGTATAGGGGAGAGGAACCTCAGGTTCCGGTGTCAAGTCGCGCCGAATTGGACAGATGGATTCTGTCGTTACTCCATTCGTTAATCAAAAATGTGGACGAGGCGTATGCCGACTACGATGTGACCAATGCGGGACGGTTTATCCAGGATTTTGTGTGCGACCACCTGAGTAATTGGTATGTACGGCTCAATCGAAAGCGCTTCTGGGGAGGAGAGAAGGATGAGGATAAACGTGCAGCCTACCAAACACTGCACACTTGTTTACAAACCGTTGCGGTGCTTGCTGCACCTATTGCACCCTTTTTTACCGATCGCCTCTATAAGGATCTCAGTATGGGGCGCGAGGTTGGCTCGGTGCACTTAGCGATGATTCCTGAACATGACGCTGCATTGATTGATACTGCGTTAGAGGCGAGGATGGAGTTGGCGCAACGATGTTGTTCAATGGTGCTTGCGCTTCGTAGAAAAGTCAACATCAAGGTTCGACAACCTTTGGCAAAGATGGTGATTCCCATTTCCGATCCCTGTATGGAGGCCTTGATGGAGAGCATTAAATCGATCGTATTGAATGAAGTCAATGTAAAAGAGATTGAATACTTGTACGATACAACAGGGTTGATTGTAAAAAAGGTCAAACCAAACTTTAAGACCTTAGGTAAAAAATACGGAACACAGATGAAGGAGATTGCCGATGTTATGGGAAAAATGCCTCAAGAAGAGATTGTGGCTTTGGAGCAAAGTGAAGGCTACAGCTTGTCTCTCCCTTCCGGAAAAGTGCTTCTTACTCAAGAAGATGTATCGATTACTTCAGAGGATATGCCCGGGTGGTTGGTAACGGTTGATGGGAACCTGACAGTTGCTTTAGATATCACTATTTCAGATATTTTGCGTTGCGAAGGTACTGCACGCGAATTGGTAAACAGGATTCAGAATGTAAGAAAGGAGTGTGGTTTTGAGGTGACAGATAAAATTGATGTTCGGGTAGAGGCGCGGGATGATGTTGCGGAGGCGATTGCTTCATTTAAAAAGTATATATGTACCCAGACGCTCGCAATTGATATCGAGATGATTGCTGCATTAATTGGAGAAAAAAGAGTTGAATGGGGCGAGGATTCATTGGGCCTTGAATTGATAAAGAAATAATTTACTATATTTGCCGCCTTAATCGACACAACAATGGAACAAGAAGAGAAAATTTCCGCAAAGGAGCCTCTAGAGAAACTTCGTTACAGCGATGATGAACTTCGGGAATTCAAAGATTTGATATTAGAGAAGTTAGAAAATGCCAAAAGGGATTACGAGTCGCTAAAATCGTCAGTTACACATAGCAGCAGCAACGATACTGAGGATACCTCTCCCACTTTTAAAGTATTGGAAGAGGGCGCATCTGCCCTTTCCAAAGAGGAATCGGGTCAATTGGCGCTTCGTCAGCAAAAGTTTATTCGTTCTTTAGAGATGGCGCTGATTCGGATCGAAAACAAAACGTACGGAATATGTCGCGAAACGGGAAAACTAATCCCCAGTGAACGACTCAAATTAGTGCCTCACGCTACACTATGTGTAGAGGCCAAAAATAGCAGAGAATAAAGTGTTTACATCAAATAAATCAAAAGGTTTCCTTGTTGGAGCGATTGTTCTCCTGATCCTATTCCTGGATCAGTGGCTTAAAATTTGGGTTAAAACCCATTTTGCTATTGGAGAGAGCATCTCTGTTTCGGGATCATGGTTTCAACTCCTCTTCATTGAAAATAAAGGTATGGCGTTTGGAATGTTTTTTGGGGGCGATATTGGAAAGTTAGTGTTGAGCCTCTTTAGAATCGTTTTGGTCATCTTTTTGATCTTCTATGTACGTCTTTTAATTAAAAACAGAGCACCAATTGGTGTTTTAATCGGCATATCATTGATCATTGTGGGCGCATTGGGAAATATTATTGACTGTGCATTTTACGGCATGATTTTTAGTGATTCCACCAACATTCAGGTAGCACAACTCTTCCCTCCGGGAGGAGGCTACGCATCGTTTTTGCATGGCAAAGTAGTGGATATGCTCTATTTCCCTTTTATCGATACAACCCTCCCCAACTGGTTCCCCATCTGGGGAGGACAGAACTTCATCTTCTTTCGATTTATCTTTAACATTGCCGACAGCGCCATCACCACCGGAATCCTCTATTTGTTGATTTTTCAGTGGCGTTTTTTTGGAAAAAAGAAATAATTCCTTACTTTTGCACTCCCAAATATTTCCGGAGAGGTGGCAGAGTGGTCGATTGCGGCGGTCTTGAAAACCGTTGAAGTGAAAGCTTCCGGGGGTTCGAATCCCTCCCTCTCCGCCAAACAAAAAATCAATGCCCGCAAAGCGGGCATAAGTTGAAGCAAAATCCTAACAAGAACTCGTTCTTAGTTGGGATTTTGCTTTAACTTAGCGCAAAGCGCAATTGATATCAGCGCAAGGCGCAATTGATTTTTTGTTTGAAGCCCCCCCTTCAAGGGATCAACGTGCCCCGCACGTTAATCCCTCCCTCTCCGCCAAATGACGTGATTTTCAGCGTGATGCAAAAGTTTTAACTTTGCCATGCCGGTTGAATCATCAAAAGACAATATTATGACAAAGAAAGATGCTGTAAAGATTTTTGAAGGTAGAGAGGTTCGCTCTGTATGGGACAGCGAGGCCGAGAAGTGGTATATCTCTATAATTGATGTTATCGCTATTTTAACGAATAGCGCCGATCCTAAGAGGTATTGGAGTGTATTAAAAGTACGTCTAAAACAAGAAGGGTGCGAACTTACTACAATTTGTAGTACTTTGAAAATGCAGGCCACAGATGGAAAGATGCGTTTTACTTATGTTGCTGATGCAGAACAACTTTTTTTTGATTGATACAGTCTATTCCATCGCCAAAAGCAGAGCCGTTTAAGATGTGGTTAGCTCAATTGGGCAGGGAACGATTAGAGGAAATTGACGACCCCGAACAAGGTATTGATCGCCTGTTAGAGTATTACCATCGAAAAGGTTATTCTGAGGCATGGATTAACCAACGGCTCAAATCCATTGAAGTACGCAAGGAACTTACCGATGAAAGGGACAAGCGAGGTATCAAAAAGGGACAGGAATACGCTAAATTAACGGACATTTTTGGAGTTGGTTTTAAATATGCTGGCAGAAGCCTCAACCACAGAAATTTCCCAAAAGGAGCAGCCGGAAACCTTAGAAGAGAGCAAACACATAGCCCATCGGGGAGGGAAAGTTGCCGGTGTTGCCCGTAAAGAACTTGAAGCACAAACAGGGCAAAAAGTAGTCAGCCCACTGAATGCTAAAAAAGTGTTGGAGGTAAAAGGGTAAAACACACACCCATACTCCCCCTCTGGTCGGCTACTTTTACACACCTTTTGACGCATGTACGTTTTTTTAAATTTTTCAAGTTCAAAACTGTATATCGGCGAAGGCACACCCCAAATGGCCATTTGCTTAAAGATATACACACGTTTTTCAAAAATTTTTACGTTAAAAAACTATCAGAACAAATTATCATTATGTTAAAATACAGAAGATTATAGCATACCTTACATGTATAAGATAGAAATACGATTGTCTTTATTAATTAAATAACCTGAATAATAGGTTAATATGATAAAAGACTAAACCCACTATATACCCTTACCTAATAGTTAAGTGTTACGCCCATCCTTTGAGTAAGAAACGTTTTTTATGCTTGTTCTGAACAGCAAAGCATATTTTTTCAATATGGAATAGTTGAGGATACTTACATATCAGAAAAACCCTATCTTTGTATCCCAATCACAAACGAATTATTAAGTATGATGTAACACAAATAAAAATAGACATATAGAATAGCGTTTTGCTAAATTCTTGCCGTTGGAATGTAGGAAGTTTCAAAAAGAATTACAAAGATAAGCACAAATGCCGCTGAATAGCGGATTTGCTTATTTGTAATTCGGGTGTTTCCTACAACCTCAACGGCGGATAATACAAATCCGCTTTTTTATTGCCTGATATATACCGAAATATGATTAGACAAAAACATTATGAATCCTGAGATTTTACCGATAACCATAGACGCTGTGTCTAATAATGAGCCGATTCGTTTTGATCTCGCAAAAGCTCCTTACCTGCTCGTTTCTGGAGCATCGGGGCAAGGCAAGGTGAAGGTCATCCATTCAATTATCACAAATTTGCTCAAACTGGATAATGTTGATTTATTGCTTATTGCTCCAAAACAGACTGATTTTATAGAATATCCCAGTGTCACTTATGCCAATAAAATCCAGTCATCGGCTTATGATATTTATGGCGCAATCAATATGCTAACCGAACTGGAACAGTTGATTTTAAAGAGAAACGCCCTGTTTTCTGAGAGAGGAGTAAAAAATATTCAAGAGTATAATGAAAAATCCGAAGAGCCAATGAGTTATAAGGTTTTGATTGCTGGTGAATTTGGAGATTTTAGTACCTCAAAAGAGGTAAGTATTGAACGACTTGAAACATATGAGCTTGGGGCTGATGGTATCGGGCGTGTTCGTAGAAATACTGTACGCCATAATCTTGGGGATATGTTCAATACGAAAATTAAGCGAATAACAATGACCGGGCACTCTGCCGGAATCCACTTAGTATTGGAGATTAGATGGTTCCCGACGAAAAATATGGAAACGAGGGCTATATCCCAATATATAATTTGTTTTGAAATACCTTCTGTCATAGACAAGGTGGTCGAAAAGCATAGGCTCGCGGAAAAATTACTTGAAAAAGAGCGAAAGAAAAGTCTTGAAAAACAAACATTACAAGATTTGATAGACGTAGGAATGATCATGCAAGGCGTAAAAAGAGAACCTATACCTCGCTTGGAAGTCGAGGCTATTTACTCGCGTGACGGTGGTAAATGTGTTTTTTGTGGATCAACAGAGAAAATACATATTGACCATATTATACCATTTTCAAAAGGAGGGTCAAACGAAGTCGAGAATCTTCAATTGCTTTGTCAAAAGTGTAATCTCGAAAAGTCAAACAAAATATAACTACTTAAAATCAATAAATTATGTCAAGCACTGAACGATTTATAGAATCATGGAAAAAAGTAGAGCATGTTGCTCAAATGTTTTATAAACAGGGAGAAAAATTTAAAGAAGGCGAATTAGCTCATGTTTTAAAGAAAGACTTTGATTCTAACAAAGTTGAATATTGTAGAGACTTCAGGAATTTAGTTCAACACAAGCTCAAGTTTTTTTGCGTTGAGCCAACAAGTGCTATGATTCAATTCTTAGACGGAATAATCAATGCTTTAGAAAACCCTGCAAAAATTAGTAAAATTTGGGTGTCAAAAGATAAATTATTCACTGCCAGCTTAGAAGATGAGACGTTACTGATAATGAACAAAATGCAAGATAATAATTATACTCATGTTCCCATCCTCAACGAAAACGAATTGATAACAGGGATATTCAGCGAAAATACTTTATTTCAATATTTTGCAGACAAAGGGATTGTTGATGTAGGAAAAGGGACACAAATATCTGAATATAAAGAATACCTGCCCATGGAGAAACATCTAAACGAAAAATTCTTGTTTGTTGAAAGAGATACAACCGTTTATGCAATAAAGCAAATATTTGAAACTCATTTTGCCAAAGGAGAGCGTATCGGAATGATTTTTGCAACTCATAGCGGGAAACAGGCTGAAAAGATATTAGGGATAATCACTCCTTGGGATGTTTTAGGCAAAAATGTTGTATAACAAAAGTAAAAAGGGTTATCTCACCAATACGCTTTTGTCAGGAGTAAATATTTATCAAGAATACAGCGGTTTATGGCAAATTGAGCATGCTTTTAGGGTAACAAAGGGAACGCTTGAGCTGCGCCCGATATTCCATTTCACCGAAAAACGCATCAAGGCACACATCTGCATTTGCTTTGTGGCATAAAAGGTGTACAAAGAATTGGGGCGCATATCAAAGCAAAATGACATCAATTTGAGGTAAGCCCCCGATCAACCACCCATTGCACTCCCCCTACCAACTACCGTTCTTTGCCCTTCCAAATGGATAAGGAATGAGAACACCCATGACCAAAGAGGTTTTTATGAAGCTATTAGAGAGGCAACGCGAGAGCGGCTTAACGATACGGGCTTTTT
>JAITFU010000049.1 GCA_031281125.1 Prevotellaceae bacterium
CTCTAATAGCTTCATAAAAACCTCTTTGGTCATGGGTGTTCTCATTCCTTATCCATTTGGAAGGGCAAAGAACGGTAGTTGGCAGGGGGAGTGCAATGGGTGGTTGATCGGGGGCTTACTGTAAAGTGTATAAAATCAGCAGATTTACGAGAATTTTTCTGTTCGTTTGATGACTTTGGCAATATAAAATTATT
This sequence comes from Prevotellaceae bacterium, assembly GCA_031281125.1. Classification (GTDB taxonomy): domain Bacteria; phylum Bacteroidota; class Bacteroidia; order Bacteroidales; family UBA932; genus WRBG01. Next base: position 195 of record JAITFU010000049.1, read on the forward strand.
CTATTGTGAAGCCCTCAGACTGGAAGGTCAGTCTGGGCAGTTCTTCTTTAGTCGACCCATCCATATATTTGATTGTCCACACTGGGGCATTAAAAATGTCTTTCCAAATACGGTCATCATTCCACATATTTTTCACATAAATAATCCGTAGTACAGGCTTAAAATTATCTAATTCAACATCTATACTGGTGATGCCGTCGAGGGTTGACAAGAAACTTTTAAAATAAGGAAAAGCACTTTTAACAGGAGGTTTTTCGATGTCAGGGTAGAAAATCTGGTAAATACCTTTTGGATAGATCTCGTCATCGCCATATTTTGCCATATTGTCTTTTAAAACACCCCCTAAGGTACGCATCTCGTCAAAAATCATGATGATAAAGTCACGTGGTGCGACCTTCCCTGCATTTGGATTATAGTTTAAAAGTTTGTAATTGATTGGGATTATCGTTGATGCCCCTTCATGATTTAACATGGACGTTCCCTTTGCTTGAATCGAATCCTTTAGTGTTTCTTCATTGAGTACAACAGTTGGATCAGTGTACAGTTTTACCACAACCGGATGGTCAAAATGGGTTTCAAAGCCATAAATGCCTTCGAACTTCCTGAGAATATTGCCTAAGTAAACTGCATCCATTCTTTCAAAGAGACCGTCCACACCCAATTGAATGATACGCAACGAATCGCTGTTTGCATCAGGAGTACAAAACTTCATTGAAACAGGAGTAAACAGTGCCTTTTGGATCCCAAATGTATCAATCATTGCCGGATCATAGGTCAATACAACTGTGTGGCGACCAACGTATGCTTTTGTCCCATAAACGCCGGGGATTTGTTCCACTTTAGTGGCAAAAGCCATAGCACTTGCATAGCATTTTACCGAGATCATTCCATCTAATTCAAATGTTTTCAATCCACTCACTTGCTCCCACGCTCCCCATTTGTTGTCAATAGTGGGTAGCTCCCAATTACGCCCAAATGTGATTGCCAAGGAAAATAAAACAACTATAAACAATATAGGAAAAAAGCGAAAAGATTTTCGTTTGCTAACCATAAGTGCTCCATCAGGACAGCAGGAAACACAATCTCCACAAAGGGTGCAGTCAACATCCTTAACTTTTTCTGTCTTGTTCACATCAATAGAATAAGGGCATTTTTTTGCACACTCTTTGCAGGAAGTACAGGCTTTTTCATTACGCACAATCCGCAGTAATGACCAAGTCTTGTTTTTCAAACAGGTAATCTCAAAGATATATGATAGCAGACAAGCTATACCCAAACCCAATACCCAGCCGTTCTGAAAATCGGCGATCTCAAATCCCCAGATCAGTCCAATCATCCCAACAAAAAGCAGTGTAAAGCGAAGAAGGTTACTAAGCGCCCCCAACGGACAAATGTATTTGCACCAGAACATCTTAAAATACAAATTGCCAAAGATTAACAATGCGATTGCTGCCAAAGACATCCATAATGTAGCCTCTCCTGTAAACCCTGTAGCAACTGCGTAGTAGGGGTCAAACTTCATGCAAAACAGCTCACTCGATTTGATTGTGAAATAAAACACAAAGAACAGCAACCCATATTTGACAGTACGTAGCGCCAAATCCGCAAAACTTCCTTTTGAGATTGTGTAGGAAATACCCGTCTTGCTTCCTACACGACTTAACCATTCACTAACCGTACCCAAGGGGCAGAGGTAGCCACAAAAGAGTTTGCTAAAGAGAAGAACCCCCACAGTTAAGGCTATACCCATCATAATCTGCACAAAAGTCATGCCGCATGCGAGGGTGTTATTGATGAAGAAACTACTTAGTACTTGCAGCCCGCCAAAAGGGCAGTATGCTTCAGGATCAGTTGGCTTTCCACCTCCGTAAATACCCCATAGGATAAAGCAGGCAATGATCAATAGTGTACCCCATTGCAGAATTTTTTTTAACCAATTACGTCTTTTGTATTTCATTTTCAAATATTTGATATGTGTATAGGGGGCTAAAAGGATAGAGAACAGCTAGTACATATTGCACTAAACGAAATTAACCTCTTATAACATCCGCTCTATCCCTATTAATGGTTTGCTTCTACAGGACATTCTTGAACACATATACTACAGTCGCCACACAACGCCTGTTTGATTTGATAAGCCACTAACTCACTAGTGATTGATTTTATCAAATGGTTTTAAAAGCATTGGTAGGGCAGCGTGGTACGCATAAGTTGGCGCAATAACGAAGACAAAGATACGGATTAACTTGATAGTAACCGGTACCATTATCCACATATTGGATGGCTCCCTCAGGACATTCGGCCCAGCAAGTGGCGCAAGCAGTACACAAACCAGGGTCAATCCATAAATAAGAATCCCCATAATCTACAACTTCCTTTGCTTGGGTAGAAGCCGTTAGAGCAAATACAGTTATCCCAGAAAAGAGTATGAGGAATGATGACACAACTAAAAATTTTTTCATAGTAATTTATAGTCTTGTTTGGCACTTCTGTTTTTCGGCATTACTTTTTCAAAGAGCCGAAGTGCTTTAACCCTTTGAAAAACATTGTTAGAAAGAACAAGAAGTTAAGAATTAGAAGTTCAATCCTATAGTCCCCACTATTCCTCTCCTAAACGCATCGGGCATTCCGCTGCTGACAGAGGTGTAGTGCGCCTTTGCCTCTGCATAGATACTCATGGGAATGCGGGTAGGTAACTCGTGGGTAAACCGTACCTTGCCGCCAATCACAAAACGATCGCTCGTAAGATAGTCGTACTCCTTTTGAATCAGATCGGTGAACACACTCACCTGATTCATGGTAAGTCCCTGGGGAATATTCTCTTTAAAAGGATACCCATTACCGCCTGTGAAGTAATTTGCATTAAGATTTAAATCTAAGAATGACTTTTGGCAGGTGATGATATTTTTTGTGATTCCAAAATTGATTTGGTTAAATTTGATCTGCTGTGAATACAGAATAGGCACAATATTGTATTCCAAACTTCTCTCATAGGATTCAAATCCAATTTGTACAATCCATGAGCTGCTCCAATCGTTACGCTGCAGATAAAGCGAATAATCAGCCCCAAATGACTTGTTGTTACCAGATAGCTTTAGTATTTTTCCGTATTGATACCACTGTTGCGTACTCATGGATCCGAGTATATACTCTAACCTTTGGATATTGCTAAAGGTCATGATGTCACTGTAATTATACTTTAGTTTTAATAGATGATCCATACTTCCCGAAGAATAGGACAGTATGCCTAGGTACTTGTAATTCAAGTTTTCTTCCGATCCCATCATCTCCACGTTTTTGCGGGAATAACGGTCAATAGTTCCGTAAGTTACAGATAATTGGTTAAAAAACTTGAAGTTAGAAATACTAAGCTCAATCTGCCCGGAACCTCCATAGGTCATGCCTGTGTGGCGAGGCTCAGGCGAATTGGTCGAACCGGCAACAAACGCCCTGTAAAACCACAGGCCGTCAATAACAAAATAGTAAGTAGCTTTTTCGTTGGTACCATAATTATTGTAATTAACACTCTGGGTAAAACGGTCAAAGTCAAAATTCAGCCCTGCATTTACCACCTGCGAACGATAGGTTATTCCGGGTCGAATACGCATATTCATGAAATAATTTTCGTTTCTAGGATCCTTCCTTTTGGCCATTGATGCGCCTTCGTAATTGATCATGGCGCCAATAGAAAAACCTTTGCCCATTTCATAAGCAAATCCGCCGTCTAACATATAGTATTCTTCTCTGGATTGGCCGGAAATGGAATCACCGACTATTAGGGATGTTTTTTCTGGATGCATGGACCCGAACCATGTTCTGTCTTTGGCACGGTCGTTCAGGTATTCTAACCTGCCGTAAACGGAAAAACGGTCGAAGCGTTTGTACGATTCTGTTTTCAGATCAAAACGGTTTAAGGAGGGAGCTTCTGTAATACTACGGTAAGTTCCGGATTGGTAGCCGTAAGAGGCTTGGGCATAGGACTTAGTGATATAATTTGTAATTAGTCCCGCAGGATTCTCTCCGGATAGCCAGTTGCTTTTGGATTGAATCCGGTCAGGAGTGTAATTATGGCCTTTTCCCTCACTGGTTGGTTGTGCCGTTAATGGTGCTGCACACACTGTTAAGGACAAAAGGGTAAAATATATTGATTTCATTCTCATAATTTCTATCATATTAATTTGTTTCTATCACATTATGGTTTGCCGACCAATGAAGGTTGGTCAATTGTTATCCAGTCCTCTTCCGAGTTATTTGTATCCTGATATACCGTAAAACCATATTCTGCGGAAAGCACTTCGTTTACCTTGCGAATAAGCGACATTCCTGAATACTGGGCAGGACCGAGCAACCTTCCTGTTTCTATGGACGTAGGGAAGCGTTTGTTAAAAACGGCGTTGCCGTTGTGTATTTCAACACCATCCAATACCCACTCTTTTGGAATGTTAACTACAGGTTGTGAAGTCAGAGGATTATTTCCTCCGGGCTGAAACTGTACATGGCCTCCATCTTTCCCGGGAACAGGTGGGTTTTTTACATAGTCCATAGCCACTTTTTCATAAGTATCAAGTATTGCAGACAATCCTTCAAATCTATAAATAAAAACTGCGGGCGAAGTGACCGATATAATCACCTGATTTCCCAGTCCGGGTGTAAAATAACTAAATGCTAACTTGGATGGTGGCTGAGGCGGATCTTGTCCGGTAGTTGCCGGAGCTTCAGATCGGTAGGTTGCCCAGACGTTTTCACGGGCAAGGTTTACGAACAAGGGGCCGGCCCCTTCTAAGGCCGTGTGGTCAACGGCGTTTAAAGCAAATATAGCATCTTCTCCGGGTTGCAGGGGATGGTCTTTTCCGGAACCGGGGATAATAAATGCCCATTGATGGGGGACTGAATCCCTTGGGGTTACTCCATCTGCTTTTACATAATAGTTTGTCCCGTTGGAATTGGCAGCCTGATGAAATCCAATACCCACTCCGTCTAAGTATTGCACTTCCGGAGTGTTGTTATGGACAACAAAGTACTTATCCTTAGCAAAATTAGCACCGGTCTCAAACCGTGAGTTGGAGAAAAATATCTCAGAGAGGATAATTGGGCTAAGCATATTTACAGAGGCATCCACCACTAAAGGTATGGTATTCTTATAATCGGCATTAAAAACAATTGATGCCTGTCCGCTTACGATGGCTTTGCCACCGGGTGTTGTGATCTCTCCCCTGACCACTACCTGATAAGGGCCGTATTCTATTTCCTGACTTACTTTGCCCTCGGCATCGGTCTGTCTCAAATAGCGGAATCCAAGATTTGTGTTGCGGAATTCGACTGTGTAGCCACTAAGACCGTATGCTTCAAAGTCTTGAGGTAAGGTAATAGCCATATTGACAACACCACTTGTTTGTTCAGTGCCGCCTTTCATTTCATCTAGGGAACATGCGGCCACAACAAGCAACAAAATGATACAAGGGATTAAAAAAATTATCTTTTTCATGTGATTTCAATATTAAAACTTAAACTTAAATTCCGCTCCAAAAGTGAATTCAGAGTTCAATAAATAGTACATATCTAGACTCTTTACAAATCTTTGAGGGTTGGAGCCGGTAAAATTTTGCACACTAAAGGTTACCTGAGCATTATTGCCAATTTCCTTTGTCAACCTGATTTGTGTCATAAAATATGGGCTAAAATTGTCCAACACAAAGTAGTTTCGGGTAGAGACACTTTTTCTGTACTGCAAAAAGAACGCTCCATATTCAGGATCGTCGTATAGTGCGGGATTGAATGGAAATACTTTCCCATCCAAACCTTTATACAAAACGGGATCTCTATAAATATTGCTGTCGGTCCATCCATTGGTATAATCGCCATAAACACGGTTGCCGTTTGTGTCCATGTGGTAGAGGTCAGGGTTAGGAATTGATTGTTCCCTGCGCAGCAACATCCCTTGTATGGTTAATGAGGTGACCATACGCAACTTTGGGATATGTGTGATTAAATCCAACATACTTGATAGATTTTGAAACTCCTTTCCTCGATAAAAATTCGAACTGTAGTTAAATGCAACGACATAAGGATTATATCCTTTACCCGACACCATGGCGCTCGAATAAATATTCCAGATAGGTTCATCCAATCCCCAGTAGGTTTTACGGCTGATATAACTGCCTCTCAATGCCACAGAAGTCCTGATGGCGTGGATCTGACCAAAATTCAAGCTGTACTCTACTCCCCATTTCTTAACCTTTTGGCCGTTTATCGGTATGGAAACAGACCGAAACTGATTAATCACCTCATATTGCATCGGTTGTCCATTGAAATGCAACTCTCCGTTTACAATCTGAGGCAAAGATACCTGATCATCGGTAAGGCCGGCCATGGAATACCGTTTATAGGATTCGGGATAGAGCAAATATTCAGTGGTGTAGCCATTGTCGATCTGCTCGTTAAAATAAACTACGCTACCGTTGACCCCAAACATGTCAAATTCGAGACCCAACTCAAAGTTATGGCTGCGTTGAATTTTCAGGTCGGAATTAATCTTTTGTTCCGGATTGACAATAATGGTGTTGAATACGCGTGCGGCCTCTCTGGTAGGAAATGAGGTCATGGTCAAAACCTCTCTATCGAAATAGGTTGGCAAAGTGTAGATAAATTGCAAAGAGGGCATTGCAGACTGGATACCCCAGCCGCCACGCAGACTCAACTCTTTAACTTGCCCGCGTCTGTTTTTAATAATTGTATATTTAAGGTTGAATCTTGGGTCAAGAACTGAGTTCTCTTTCAAGATATCGGTATCAATGAAGGCGTAACGAATTCCCGCTGAGAGTGATATAGAGCTTTTATCCTGATTGAAAGGGAGGGTAATCTTGTCTTCTGCAAAGGCATTATACCTGTTAACAAATGGAATAAAATCTCTTGCATCAATGTTACGCAGATTGTCTCCTTGAGGCTGTTCACCTATAAAATACTCGCCTCTCCCACGATTGCCCGAATTGTCCCATTCGACACCTGCAGTGAGTTTGTTAAATATATTGCCATAGCGATCAGAAAGGTCGGCGGCTAACTTCATGGTGGTATAGGCAGCCTTGCTTTCGTTACGTACATCGGTCATATAACTGCCGTTGGCACGACCTGCGATATTGAGTCCTTCGACCATAGACAACCTCCTGTACTCACTGGGACTTTGTGATTTGTAATCACGGCTGAGTGCGTTGTTAAAACGGTAGTTGACATTGTAACGCAGGGCAGTGAGCCAGGGTTTATTAATTTGCCAGGTCCCATTGGCATTAAAGGTCATACTTTGATTTTTAAGTTCGTAGAGCTCATCAGCCACCACTTTGTCGGGATCATTATTAGTAGAACCTTGTGACATATATCCGGATACAGAGAAATTAAAACTTATGGGTGTGCGATTATTATTAAACGTATTGCTGTAACGGGCGTTAAATCCTTCGCGATCGTATGCTCTTTCATCTGTGCGTATGTTGTCGAACGCCTTTGTGTATTCTGTACCTATGTTCAGGAAACCGCTCTTTTTGCCCAACTGAATACCCTTACTAAGGGAGAACATTTTGGAATCCGGATTTGTTCTGGCGCTGAACTCGAAAGGAGTGCGTCCTGCTCGTGTTTTGATCACAACCGCTCCGCTGTTCAAATCGCCGTATTCGGCAGAAGCGACTCCGGTGATTACCTCAATCGATTCCACGTCGTTTATCGACAACTGGCGAGTATCGAATCCACTGCTGCCTGATTGAACCCTGGTTACATAATTACCGGATATGGACGCTTTATCATTCATACTTGCGCCATCAACGATAATATTGGTGCCAAAAGCATTGACACTATTTGAATTATTGCTATTGCCACTGCCAACTGTAGAACCCTCAATAATATCCCTCAGAGAAATGATGGATGGATCTTTCAAATATGTGGTTTTCATCACGGCGCCGGGCAGGAGGTCTAAGTATCCTTTGACTGTTGTAGCCTGGATATGCTCCATGGCTTGCCTGTCGATACGGGTAGAGGTGTTTAACCGGCCTCCTTGGGTCGCAGTAACCACTACCTGATCCAAAGCAAGAGAGGTGGGTTTAACCCTTAATTGCAGATTGGTGATGCCTTGACTCACGTTTAGGTTATACACCAGTTTTTCGTAGCCGATATAGGATACCTCTATGTCAAGGATACCAGTGGGTACAGAAATAAACCGAAATTTCCCAGCATCGTTGGTCACCGCCCATAGGCTAAATTGCTGAATGGTCACCACGCATCCCGTCAGCGGCTCCTTTGTGTCAAAGTCCGTCACGACTCCCTCTATGGAAATCTTGGTCGGGACCTGGGCATGTACAGCCATCAGTCCGTACACTCCCAGAAGAAAAAAGAATAGAAGAATTTTTTTCACGTTAAGATATTAAGTTAATAGTTAAGTTACAAAGTGTAGGATAAGTATGATATAGTTAGTTCTTGACGTATAGTTTTAGGTTGCAAATATAATAATAAAAACGAATAATCCGTACCTTTGCCATCAATACCAAGAAAAATTCAACTGAAACTACCAAATAAATAGACGATTTAACAAAGATGAAACAACGATTTAAAGTGTTTGCCGCAATAGTGTTTACCGCTGTTGCGCCCGCTCTCTTTGCCCAAGACAAAATGCTTGATATGCTCAAAGAGGAGATAAAGGGGCAAATGGAAGTGCTCAAGAAGGGAGATTATCCTCCTTTTTATATGAATTACAGGGTTGTGGACAACCACACAAGGACAATACGCTCCAATATGGGGGCGGTGACAAATGAAACCGAAACCAAACAAATTATCTTTGTACCGCAAATAAGAATCGGTACTCCGGAGTTTGACAATTTTCACGATGCCCAGAATGGAGTTTTGATAAGTATGTTTCAAGGACCCCCAATGGTGTTGCTGCCTGAGGATCTTAAAGGGGGGATGGAGACTTTTAGAGAGATTGTGAGGGAGGAGGTGAACAGCAGATATAAATTTGCAGTCACCTCTTTGGAGAGGGCGGTGGCAAAGGAATCTGCAGGGGTGCAAAATGAAAAGAAAGATAAATCGCCCGATTTTACACAAACCAAAGCGGAGAAGTATTTTGAACAGGTCTTGACGCCTGCTGAGGTCCACTTTGATGTGGAGGTGTGGAAAGAGAAGATAAAGAAATTTGGCGCCATTTTTGCTCAAAATAAAGATGTAATAAGTGGGTCCGTTACAGTCACTTATAAGATTTGGAGAAAATATTTTGTATCGACAGAAGGTGCGGAGATCGCCGAGAATCGGACTTATGCGTTGATTAGTATATCGGGGAGCACAATGGCAGACGATGGTATGGAACTTCCGCTCAACAAAAGCTATTTTGCCTACTTTCCAAGTGGGTTCCCCTCTGACGAGCAGATTGAAAACGATATTTTGGCCATGAGCGCAAAACTGTCAGAGCTCAAAGTGGCTCCGTTGGTTCAGCCATTTACCGGTCCGGCGTTGCTGTCGGGTTCGGCGAGCGGTGTCTTTTTTCATGAAATTTTTGGCCACAGGATTGAGGGGCAGAAAATGAAGAGCGAAAACGATGGTCAAACGTTTAAAAACATGGTTGGTGAGTTTGTTTTACCCAGAGAGATCAGCGTTTATTCGGATCCTACTGTGAAGTTTTATAATGGGAATAATGCGTTAAATGGATATTATATTTTTGATGATCAGGGTGTTCGAGGAGAGCGGGTAGAAGTGGTAAAAGAGGGGATCCTCAAGAACTTCTTAATGACAAGAACGGCGCTCGAAGGCCATCTAAGTTCCAACGGACATGCGCGTGCCGATTTTCTATACGATCCCACTTCGCGCCAGTCCAATTTAATTGTTGAGGCGTTACACCCAAAAACGGAACAAGAGTTGCGCGATCTTTTGATAGAAGAGGCCAAAAAACAGTCTAAGGAGTATGGGTACTACTTTAAAACCGTTACCGGAGGATTTACCTTTACGGGCAGAGCCAGCACAAACTCATTTAACGTTACCCCGTTAGAGGTGTATCGAATATATGTTGATGGCCGGGCAGATGAGTTGGTAAGAGGAGTTGATTTGATTGGCACACCGTTGTCGATGTTCTCAAATATTGAGTTTGCCGGTGATGATTTTGAGATATTTACAGGTACTTGTGGCGCCTCTTCGGGCAGCGTTCCGGTTACCTGCATCTCACCCACGGTATTTGTAAATAAAGTGGAGTTGCAACGCAAACCAAAACCCACCACCACCCCGGCTCTACTTCCTCGTCCATATTGATTAACAAATAATAAGACACATCATGAGAACATTTATTACAATCATCATATCCTTTTTATTTTCGACCTCTCTTCTCTTTGCACAAGACCAACAGGTGATATTTAAAGCAATGGAAGAAGAGATGGAGAGGAATATGACTCAGTTACAGATGGATAAACCCGACACCCCTCCAATTCTCTACATCTCTTACACACTTGCAGATACAAAATCGATTCAAACAAGCGCGTCAAACGGAACCATCATTCAAACCACGGCTACTCAGGTGGAGCGGATTAGCTCTGTACGGCTGATCGTTGGAGACAATACATTTTCAAGCGACTACTCCTACACCGGAAACGGAATCTTGGGCGTCAATTTTGTTACCGTTGAGGACGATCCGGCTCAGATAAAAGCTGCTTTCTGGGCCAATTCGGACATTGCATATAAATTTGCGATAGAAGCCTATAACTCAAAAAAATCGAACATAAAAAATGCAAACCTCACTGAGCAGGAATTAGGGTTAAGCGAATCGATTCCCATGTTGGCAACGGAGGTATTTGCGCCTTATAATGAGATAGATATTAGTAAGGACCCATACGAGGCGCTTGCCGCAAAACTTTCGGTTGGATTTGTAAAAGACAGGTCGGTACTGCTAACTAGCGTGGATATTTCTGGAATTGAGACTGTCTATTATCGGATCACTTCTGAAGGCGTAAAAAGTAAACAAGCGGTATCCTTTGTGGAGATCGCTCTAAAAGGCAAAGTTCGCTTGCCAAGTGGTCAGGTGGTGGGTGATGAAAAAGTTTTTATTTTTTCCGATTTGAAAGAGGTTTCCGATCTAAGTTGGATGATGTCAGAAGTGAAGGCATTTTCGGATCATCTTGTTGCCATTAAAAAATCAGAAAAATTTGGAGAGTATTATCTTGGACCTGTTCTATTTGAAGATGAAGCGGTGGTAAAGATTTTTTCGGATAACTTGATCTCCGCTTCGGGACTGATCGCCTCAAGAAAACCAATCACAGTCATCACCTCTGTAGCAAGGGCCGAAAATATGGCAGAGATTACCAGGGCAAAACCTTTGGAAGAGAGGATAGGCAAAAAGGTAATCGACAGCAGACTCTCTGTGTACAACAGGACTGATTTGCATTCGTTCAACGGTATCCATTTGCTTGGTTCGTATTCAGTAGATGCACAAGGCGTTGTACCAAAACCAAATAGTACGTTAATCGAGAATGGAATCCTAAAATCGTTACTCACCCAAAACATTCCTACGGTAAAGAGTAACGAATCCACAGGGAGCTATAGGTTTGGAGCAAAACCACGCGCGGTGACTCAGGAGATAGCCCCCGGAGTTCTTGTTATTGAGGCGCCTAAAGGTGACACCAGAGAGGTATTACGGGCTACTTTGATAGAAAGTGCCAAAGAGGAGGGATTGGAATACGGATATATTGTGCGGAGGTACGGAGAGAGGGGGGATCAGTTCTTGTATCGGGTATCAGTATTAGATGGTTCTGAGACTTTAGTGGTCAATTGCGAATTGGCCGCCGTGACTTTGGCAAAATTAAAGAGGGTGCTGGGAGTGGCAAAAGACCAATATATTCAAAACAATCTCCATAAAAACGCAATCCCTTGCGCAATTATTTGCCCATCCGGGGTGTTGTTAGAGGATATTGAGATCAATATAAAGAGGGTCAATCTACAGAAAGATTCAGAATTGATTAAAAAATAGTGGGTTACTCCTGTACATAGAGCGTTGTAAAGCTGTTCTCCTGATCAAAAATCGACCTGCAAAGCGCTTGCACATCTTGAGGTGTGACGGCGGTAAACACATCAGGATCGTCTGTTTGTAAGTCAATTCCAATCAAATCAAGCGTGCGCAACCTTCCGATCCATATAAAAGGAGTCTTGTTGTCCCGCTCTCTGCGTTCTAGGTTCTGCTTTTGAAAGTAGAGTTTGGCTTCGTTCACCTCTTGTGGAGAGGGTCCGTAGCGGGCTAAGGTTTCGATTCCGTTTTGCACTTCCTGCAGCAAAATGCCTGCCAAATCGGGATGGGTGCTAAAGTCGATCGTAAGGTAGCACTTTTGGTAAGGAAACTCCCGCACCGATTGCTGGGCGCTGATGGAGTAAGTTCCTCCATGTTTTTCGCGCACGTCCTTGAGGTATCGTTCACTCAAAATATAGGAGAGGTAACGTAGGGTGGCGAAGTTTTTGGCGCTCTGCACATAGTCTCCGTAGTAAATACGCGTAATGGATGCTTTGGGGGCAAGCGCCTGTGTGCCACGGTAACTAAATGTGCGTTGACCAACAGGCATCTCAAAGGTATTTTGAGGAACAGCGACCGGTTTATGGCCTAAAAGCGATCCAAGGTACTTCTCTACTAAAGCTTTGGCTTGATCGGTGGCAAGGGTTCCGGCTATGTAAAATGTAAAATCTGCCGGATTGCCAAAATGGAGTTGATAGAGGGCAAGCAACCGCTCTTTGCTCATTTGGTCTAAATCGGCAGTTTTGGCCTTTACCAACCAGGGGTGCCCCCCGTATTTGACCCTATTTGACGAATCGGCATAAATTTCCGAATCGCTTTGAGGTTTTTCCAAACCCTCCCGAATTTTATCCATGGTTTTTTTGTAGTAGGCGTCTCCAAAGTTAGGGTCTGTCATGGTGCGGTGTATCAACTGCAACAGCGATTCAAAATCTTTGGCAAAAGAGCTGCCGGTAACAAAGGACTCTTCCCTGCTGATGCCCGATACTAGCGAAATTCGGAGGGGCGCCAAGGCGTTACTCAGGTCGTCTTTGTCTATATTGCCAATACTTTGACCGGAACGGATATAGGCGCTAAGCAGAGACAACCCCGCATAATCGGTGGTACGGTTGTATCCGCCCCTGTTGAATGCTTGCAAAGAGACTTCCGGATAAGAATTAACCGATTCAAGAGGTTTCCAAAAGACCTTTAGGCCGTTAGAAAGGATCCATTCTACGGCTCCAAATTCAGTAACAGGCTTGACTTGAGTTGCTTTACCCGGAATTAACTTATCTGAATCGGGGAGAAACACAATCTCTTTACGATCCTCAACGATTAAAGGGAGAATGTCGGCCTGTTTAACAGCATAGTGTATATCGATGACCGATTCGTCGGAAGGAATCCTGTATGCCTGATTGTCAGACAAATAATAAATGATGGTGTTGTTCTCGTAGGGGAGCATTTCGGAGGCCATATCGCTCAGATCGTCATAGTTGAGTTCCAAAAGGAGGCGTTTGGTGATGCTTATCTGGTCTTCCGAAGTCATATAGGGCACATTACGGGTAAAGTGATTGATATACCGACCGACCAATTGGGTGTTGGTGATTTGTCGGAGCGGTTCCAAAGATCTCTCTTTGTCGGTGGTGACTTTGGTCTTGGCTTTATTAAAATCGGACTGCGTAAAACCATAACGACGAATGCGTTCTATCTCCATTTGGACTCCGCCCAAGGTTCGGAGGAGGTTGGTGTCTTTTTGGGGCGTAATGGTGAACATAAGGTTGCGGCGCAGCACGTTAAGCGCTCCGGAAACAGGAATGGCCATCCTCCACGAAGCGGTATCGGATTTTTCGACCGCAGAAAAACGGTCGCGGATCATCTGGAGGTAGAGATCGCGGCGCAGTTCGTTTCGGATAGAAGATTCGTTTTGCTGTTCTTCTTGAGTGGGGTAAGGATGGCGAAAGATGATTTTTACCGCAAAAGCTTTTGTTTCGGGGTCGCTTACAGTGGCAATCAAGGGATCCACATTGTCAGGCAGGGTATGTTCTTCTTTGGGCGCGGGATTAACGGGCTTGGGAATATCGGAAAAAATCAGTTTGATTTTTGCTTCAATCTGATCCACATCCACATCACCCACTACAATTACCGCCTGCAAGTCGGGACGGTACCACTTTCGGTAAAAATCAACCAAGGTTTGGCGCTCAAAGGTCCGTATGATCTCCGGATCGCCAATAACATCTCGTATGGCAAATTTTGATCCCCTAAACTCGATCTGCTCCTGTTTGTTGGCCATTCGGCTACGGGAATCAAAAAACCGGCGCCACTCCTCGCGAATCACTCCCCGCTCCTTTTCGATTTTATCGGGGGCTAATACCAAAAAACCTGACCAGTCGTGTATGATGAGCAGCAGGGAGTCCACAATGCTCTCCCGGACTAATGGCACATTTGACACATTATAAACTGTGCGATCTTTTGAGGTATAGGCATTTACGTTATACCCAAAGCGCACTCCAATGGATGCGGTGTAGTCGAGCATACCGTTGTCAGGGAAATGGGTGGATCCGTTAAAGGCCATGTGTTCAAGAAAGTGAGCTAAGCCGTTTTGATTGTCCTCCTCTTGCACGGCGCCTACGTTGTGCACAATAAAAAAATCGGCACGATCTTTGGGTTCTTCATGATGTTTAATATAGTAGGTCATCCCGTTGGGGAGGCGGCCAAGCCTTACGGTTTGATCAAATGGAAGCTCCTTATCAACAAAGGATTGAGCTTTTCCGTTGCCGATAAAAATCGACACAAACATAAATAATGGCAGCAATTTTCTCATAAGGTAAGTGATAATAGATTGAAAAACATAAAGTGCAAAAGTAAATATTTTTTAATGTATGCAGATTTTTCACTATTTTTGCAACATTGGAAGTATGGATTTAATTTAGATAGATATGATGACGTTCAAGAAGTACAGTTCAATCGAAAACACCTACGACAAAGATTTTTTAGAAAGAGTGCGTTTGTATTGCCCACCGGAGCAAGAATTTGTGGTACAGGAAAAAGTGCATGGATCCAACATTTGTTTGGTGACAGATGGTAGCTCCGTCCATTTTGGGAAAAGATCGGGATTTGTAGAAGTCGATGAAAAATTTTTTGATTACGAGGAGTTGCTCGATCGCTACCACTCCAAAGTGGTTTTGCTTTTTTCTATGGTCAAAAAAGAGTTCCCCGATTTGGTGTCGCTAACCCTTTTTGGCGAAATGTTTGGAGGCAGGTATCCCCATCCCGATGTAAAAAATAATTTCAAAACCATAAATATTCAAAAGGGTGTTTTTTATTGTCCCTATCATGAGTTTTATGCGTTTGATATGTATGTGGCGCTAAGCGACAGCAGTCGGTTTTTATCGGTGGACGAGGCCAACGCCTTTTTTGAGTTGGGGGGATTTTTTTATGCCAAAACCTTGATGCGCGGTTCCCTGTCCGTATGTTTGGAGTACCCCAACAACGGGCTTAGTCAGATTGGGTTGTGGTTGGGATTGCCGCCCCTGGAAGGCAATATTTGCGAGGGCGTAGTGATTCGTCCCGTTGTTCCCAC
>JAITFU010000114.1 GCA_031281125.1 Prevotellaceae bacterium
ATTCGGGTGGTTCGTCTGCCCCGTCACGGCGCCTCCTGCCCCGTAGGGATGGGTCTCTCGTGCAGCGCAGATCGCAACATCAAATGTAAAATCAACAAAGAGGGACTTTGGATCGAAAAGTTAGACCATAACCCCGGACGTCTCATTCCCGATGTTTGGCGCAGACGGGGTGCTTACAGCGGTGGGGTAAAAATCGATTTGAATCGCCCCATGAAAGAGATTTTGGCCGATCTTTCGCAGTACCCGGTTTCTACCTTCCTGCTGTTGAGCGGTACCATTGTGGTGGGGCGCGATATTGCCCACGCCAAACTTAAAGAGCAGCTTGACAGAGGAGAAGGACTGCCTCCATACCTCAAAGAGTTTCCAATCTACTACGCAGGCCCCGCTAAAACGCCCAAGGGGTTACCCAGCGGCTCCTTTGGCCCCACAACTGCCGGGCGAATGGATAGCTATGTGGCTCAATTTCAACAGGAGGGCGCAAGTATGGTTATGATTGCCAAGGGAAATCGCAGCCCACAAGTGACGGATGCCTGTCGAAAATATGGGGGATTCTACTTGGGCAGCATTGGGGGTCCGGCAGCCATTTTGGCGTTGGACAACATCAAAAAAGTGGAAGTTTTGGCCTATCCCGAATTGGGAATGGAGGCGATTTGGAAGATCGAAGTGGTTGATTTTCCTGCTTTTATTTTGGTTGATGACAAGGGGAATGATTTTTTTGCTTAATAAAATTTGGTTTATAAAAAAGTTTTTTACCTTTGCGGAATCAAATCTAAAAAAATGAAGATTCAATACATTCAACAATGGTGGTGGCACAGCAGAAAATCTGTTGTGCGCTCAACATTATTGGTGTAGCCCGTATGGAGGTAAAAACTCCGGAAAAGATCATAAAACCAGTACCCGATGTGCACACGCACATCGGGTTTTTTATTATTCACCTATAAAAACAACAAACATGAAAACAAAAAGATTTTTTTTACCCGAAAGCGAAATTCCGACTGCATGGTATAACGTTGTGGCGGACATGAAGAACAAACCGCTGCCTATGCTCCACCCCGGCACCAAGCAACCCTTAAAGCCGGAGGATTTGTATCCAATTTTTGCACAAGCCCTTAGTCATCAGGAGTTAAACCAGACCGACCGGTTTATCGAAATTCCCGAAGAAGTACGAGAGCAGTACAAAAACTACCGTTCCACGCCGTTGGTACGCGCCTACGGCTTGGAAAAAGCGTTGGACACGCCTGCACACATCTACTTTAAGAACGAGAGCGTGAGCCCTGTTGGTTCGCACAAACTCAACTCCGCCTTAGCCCAAGCCTACTACTGCAAAAAGGAGGGCATCACCAACATCACCACAGAAACGGGCGCCGGACAGTGGGGCGCAGCGCTGTCGTACGCAGCAAAGGTCTTTGGCCTTGAGTTAGCGGTCTATATGGTAAAGATCAGCTACGAACAAAAGCCGTACCGCCGCTCCATTATGCAAACGTATGGAGCATTGGTTACCCCATCTCCTTCCATGTCCACCAAAGCGGGTCGCAAAATATTGACCGACAACCCGAACTATCAGGGAAGTTTAGGTACGGCCATTTCTGAGGCCATTGAGTTGGCCATGCAAACGCCCAACTGCAAATACACCTTGGGCAGCGTGCTTAACCACGTGATGCTGCACCAGACGGTGATTGGCTTGGAGGCAGAAAAACAGATGGTTATGGCAGACGACTATCCAGATATTGTAATCGGATGTTTTGGCGGAGGCTCAAACTTTTGCGGCATATCGCTCCCCTTCTTGCGCCACAAGTTGTCCGGCCAAAAGAACACCCGTTTTATTGCAGCAGAACCGGCCTCCTGTCCCAAGTTGACGCGGGGCGTTTTTGAGTACGACTTTGGAGACGAAGCAGGTTATACCCCTTTGCTGCCAATGTTTACATTGGGGCACAGCTTTGCGCCCGCCCATATCCATGCAGGAGGCTTGCGTTACCATGGCGCCGGAACGATTGTGAGTCAGTTGCTTAAAGACAAACTGATTGAAGCGGTTGATATTCAGCAGTTAGATTCGTTTCAGGCCGGAATGTTGTTCTCCCAAACAGAGGGCATTATCCCTGCGCCGGAGTCGAACCACGCCATTGCCGCCACCATTCAAGAGGCGCTCAAGGCTAAGGAAGAGGGGAAACAAAAGACCATTCTTTTTAACCTCTCCGGACACGGATTGATTGATATGGCTGCTTACGACGCCTATCTATCGGGCGATTTGTCGAACTATGTGCTGAGTGATGAGGCGATTAAACAAAATGTAAGCGGCTTGGAAAAATTGGCGTAGCGTTGCAATTCATATAAAAATTGCTACATTTGCTCTTTATGAGCATCACCGTTTATCGCGCCTCCGCCGGTTCGGGTAAAACATATACGCTTACCCACTCCTTTGTGCAGCAACTGTTGGCACAGAATACCCCAACAGCGTACCTGCATCAGTTGGCGCTCACCTTTACGCGCAAAGCGACTGAGGAAATGAAAGTTAGGATAATCCAACTTTTGGACGAATTGTGCCATCTTGCTGACGGTGAGGAAGATTTGAGGCGGCGTGCGGTTGCCCAACGTAGCGCCATTCTGCACGACTATGGTCGGTTTTCTGTCCATACCATTGACGCGTTTTTCCAACGTATTGTGCGCTCGTTTGTTTGGGAAGCGGGACTTCCGCCGACCTATACGGTGGAGTTGGACAGTCAGCGGTTGCTGCAGGAAGCGATTGATCAGGTGGTGGATGAGGTGTCGGTACATCCACAAAACCGAAAATGGATTGGCGACATCTTGCTGGAGCGGATTCAGGAGGGACGGCGCTGGAACGTGCAGGAGGCTTTGGCTCAAGTGGGCAAACAGGTTTTTGACGAGCGATTTAGCGCTTTTGGGCAAGCATTTACTGACCAACTTTGCGATAAAACGTTTTTGTCGTCCTACTTGCAGGAGCTGCGCGCTTTTGATGCCCAATTCAGGCAACAGATGGATCATTTGGCTACCCAAGTGCTCTCTCTATTGCATAAAAATGGATTGAGTACCACCGATTTCAGGGGAAAATCACGTTCATTTATGCGCTATTTTGACAAGATAGGGGAGGGCGACTACACCCCATCAGATGCCGTGCTAAAAGCGTTGGATGATCCGGAACAGTTGAGCGCCAAAAACGACCCAAAAGCGTCTCGGATTGGGGCAATCGCTTCTCCACTCCTTTGCCTGATGCGTTGCTGTGTGGAGTATTACAACGCCCAGGCGCCCACGTGGTTTGCTGTAAAGTCAGCCATGCAATTGTTGCCGCAAATGGGGTTGGCAGCCGATATTCAACGTCATGTACGCTCCCTCCTCTCCGACCAAAATGCTGTCCACCTGAGCCAAACGCTCACCCTTTTGAACGTCCTGACCTCCCACAACGATGCCCCCTTTATTTTGGAGCGCATGGGTTGTCGCTATTTTAACTTCTTATTAGATGAATTTCAGGACACTTCGGTGATGCAATGGGAAGTGATAAAGCCACTTATACATAATGGATTATCACAGGGAGGCGATTCGTTGGTGGTGGGAGACGTCAAGCAGTCGATCTATAGATGGCGCAACAGCGACCGGCGTATTTTGGGCGGCGGAATTCAAGACGATTTTCCTTCCTATCAAATTAAAGAAGAGACGCTCAGGGTAAGTTGGCGGAGCAGAGAAGTGTTGGTCAATACAATTGGCGATATATTCGAACAACTGTTAAAGACTCTTTATGACGATTTTATAGCCGATATACCTCAAAACCTCTCTCCTGATGATGTTATACAACTTCAATCGATTCCCAAAGAGATTGTCAAGGCATATTCCGATGTACGTCAGCAAGTGGCTCCAAATAAAAGAGATAGTGGAGGATTTATCTCCATTGTTAACGTCCCGCCAACCAAAGAGCCAAATGCCAAAGCTAAGGTTCTGGAGCAACTGCCCCACTTGGTGATTGCGTTGCAAAAGCGCGGCTTTTCTGCCTCCGATATCGCCATTCTGGTGCGTACAAATGCAGAGGGTCAACAGGTTGCATCCGAATTGATGACATTTAAAAAACGTTGTGATTCCCAAGGCTGTTGCTTTGACGTGGTATCACCCGATGCCCTGTTTCTTAATCGTTCACCCGAAGTGCAGTTGATGGTTGCCATTTTTAAGCGGTTTCTAAATCCTAACGATTCGACCAACAATCTTATAATTCAACATCTATGTACCCAATTAGATACACCTTGTCTTGATTCATTGTGGACGGGAGCGTTAAGGCACCAAACACTGCCCCAAGCTTTTGAAGAACTTATCAGGATGTTGGGTTGGACAGAGCGTTGCACCTGCTTTCCTTATATTCAGGAGCTCCACAACCAAATCCTCTCTTTTTCCAAAGAGCAATCGGGCGATATCTTCTCTTTTGTAAAGTGGTGGAACCAAAACGGATACAAAATCACGCTCCAATTAGAGCGCACAGGAGTTGCTATCAATCTGATGACCATTCATAAAGCCAAGGGATTGGAGTTTCCCGTGGTGATTATTCCGTTCTGCGACTGGGGGTTGGATTACTCACCCGGCCAAACGCCCTTGTTGTGGGTGCAACCTTTGCAAGAGCCGTTAAACAGGCTTCCGGTTGTGCCTCAGCGTTATGGCGCTGATATGTCTCGGAGCCTCTTTGCATTTGATTACTATTACGAAAAAATGCAGTACTGTGTTGACCAATTGAATGTTTTTTATGTGGCGGCAACACGCGCCCAAGATGAGCTGCACCTCTTTATCCCCCAGCCGGAACGCAAATCGGATAACTTGGCGTTATTGCTACAAAAAGAGCTTTTTGCACAAGGTACAGATGGAGATGCCGCCTCCAATTACCTCACCTTTGGTGCTGAAGTTTCTCCAAATCAAGCCCAATCGGCAGCTTCCGACAACTCCGTACCCCTCTCCCAATACCCATCCGCCTCCCCATCGCTACGCCTTCATACCCGCCTTGCCGATGAATCGCCCCTCTCCGAATCCACCTCTCCCCAAAGAAGAGGCATTATCCTTCATGCCCTGCTCTCGCGTATCCATACACTTGACGATATAGATGAGGCTATCAATGAGTTGGTTCAGGATGGCTTGCTTGCGTCCAATCAAGAGGAGCAGGCACAGTACAGGCTGATCGTCAGAAACGCATTGGCGCAGCCACAGGCCTCAGCTTGGTTTGACGGCAGTTGGACACTCCGTAACGAAGCCTCCATTTTGCTCCCCGCCTCCGATGGTGCCACCCTTCGCCCCGACCGCTTCATGGAAAAAGAGGGACACACCCTGATTATCGACTACAAATTTGGACAGCCGCATCCCGCCCACCAACGCCAGATGGATGGATATATAGAGGTCTTACAGCAGATGGGGTACAAACAGGTTGAGGGATATGTGTGGTATATAGACAACTAGGGAATCATCACCACCCTAAAGCCTAGATAGTGGTATCTATATTCCTGAGGATTAAAATCTCGAAAAGAGACGCGGCAATAGTGCAGAGCACACTCCCAATTGCCTCCACGCATGGCGCGATCCAAACCTGTACTTGGTCCCATGGGATCGACTTGATGGTCACTTTTGTAATCGTCATAATAATCGCTGCACCATTCCCAAATGTTTCCACTCATATCGTAAATTCCCAATTCGTTAGGCTTTTTTAAGCCCACAGGGTGCGCGGTGCCGTTGTTATTTTTATCGTGCCAGCCAACTTCATTGATGTCATTGCTGCCGCTATACCTGTACCCTTTGCTTATGGTTCCGCCCCGTGCAGCAAATTCCCACTGCGCCTCTGTGGGCAAACGATACTTTTTCCCTGTGGCGGAACTCAATTTGCGGACGAACTCCTGAGCATCTTCCCAACTCACGTAATACATTGGATAGTTGTCTCCTTGCCCATAGAGAGAAAAGCCGGGGCCGTCAAAATCGCGTTGCACCTCTATGGATGTTCCCATAACCTGCTCCCACTGTTTTTGTGTTACCGGATACTTTCCTATGTAAAAATCACTCAGGGTAACTAAATGCGTAGGTTGTTCATTCCCATAACAATCACTTAGTTGTTCAGAAGTACAACCCATGGTAAAGGTGCCGCCTTTTACAAAAACCATTTCGGGCTCTTGTGCATTGATCTTGGTCAATAAGATTGCCAGCGTTGCTATCAACACCGTCACCTTTTGAATGTATGTGTGTCTGTGTTTCATATATGAAGGTTTTTTCTTTGGCAAAAATAGTGAAAAATTACATACATGGGTTGATTTTCGCTACATTTGCAAAGTATAAATATGAGTAAAATCGATTGAATATGCCTGTTATAGCCTTAGACATAGGAGGAACCAAGATTTCTGGAGCCTATTTTCAAGCAGACGGAACTCCGTTGCACCACGCCAAACGCCTCTTAGAACAACGAACAGGAGAGGAGGTGGGCGACTTGGCAATTGAAGTGATTCGTGATGTTTTATCGGCCTCACCTTCGCCATCCAAAATAGACGGTATTGGCATTTGCATTCCCGGCATTGTCTATTCCAAAACAGAGCGTGTTTGGGCGCCCAATATTCGAGGCTGGGACAACTTTCCTCTTGCTGCACACATTCGTGCGGGACTTCCGGAGTTGCCTGTACCCATATTTATTGAGAGCGACCGCAGTTGCCACATCTTGGGCGAAGTGTGGAAGGGGGCTGCCCGGGGTTGCGACAACGCCGTTTTTATTGCGGTAGGTACGGGAATTGGTGTGGGTATTATCATTGATGGCAAGCTGTTACATGGAGAGAGCGATATTATTGGGGCAGCAGGGTGGATGGCGCTTCAACCGCCATATACTCAGGAGTATGACGCTTGCGGATGTTTCGAATCATACGCCTCGGGGTTTGGATTGGGGATGCAGGCACGCAAAATGTTGCGGGAAGATAAGGCATATAATGGTCCAATGAGGGAGAAACCTGTTGAGGAAGTCTCTGCCTACGACGTGTTTGCGCACTATCCTGAGGGCGATGCCATTGCGGTGGCTGTGTTGCGTAAGGCAGTGGAACTTTGGGGAATGGCCTCTGCCAACTTGGTGAGCCTGCTCAACCCTCAAAAGGTGATTTGGGGCGGTGGTATTTTTGGTCCTGCCTGTTTTTTAATCGACGATATTTACCGCCAGGCCCTCCAATGGGCACAGCCCATCAGTATTCGACAAGCCCAATTTGTTGCCTCTCAGGTAGAAGATGCAGGATTGTTGGGTGCGGCATACCTTGTAATACGTGACACAAATAAATAAATATATGATGAATAAAGCTTACAATAACGATTTGGTTTTTATCGCCTCCTGCGCCGGTTTGGCGTTCTTTGGCGTTACCATGCTGGCCTTAGGGCCCATTCTGGGGCAATTGGGCGAAGGTGCCAACGCCCTGCCTGCCACTCTCTCAATAGGAATAATCATTGGCACGGTACTTTTTGGCCCCATAGTAGATAAGTTTGGTTATAAGTGGCTGTTGATTGCCGGAGCCATCTTGGCGTTGCTTGGGATTCAGGGCTTAGCAAACCTTAGTGATAAGATGCTGCTCCATAGTTCGATCTTGATGCTCGGTATTGGGGGCGGGATATTGAATGGCGAGACCAATGCCATGGTGGCCCAAATCTTTGACGATACGACACGCGGCAGCCGTTTAAGTATGCTTGGTGCGTTTTACTGTATTGGGGCGCTGTTGTGGACATTGCTTAACTACTTCATTGTAGGAAGGTTTGTTATACCTCTCCACATCATGTCGGTCATCATGTCTCTTTTTATTCTCTTTTTTATTGTTATATCGTTCCCAAAACCGCAACCGCACACCTCTGTGTCACTTGCCAAGATGTTGGGTTTGTTAAAATATCCATCACTCATTATTTTTGCATTTTTATTGTTTTTTCAGAGTGGATTTGAGGGCGTTACCGGAAACTTTACCCCACGATTTTTAGAGAACGCCCATGGGTTGGCAAGCAATCACGCCACCCTTTCGTTGATTTGGTTTACCATTGGAATGTTGGCAGGGAGGTTTTTGTTGGGCTATTTGATGAAGAAACTAAAAGATGGCCAAACAATGTATCTCTTTTTAAGTGTGGCACTTGTGGGTGTTGTACTGCTCTATTTCGCACCCCATTCAACGTGGATATATACCGCAACTGCCTTATTAGGCTTTGGCGTCAGCGCTACTTTCCCTGTGGTATTCAATTATTTAGGAGGCGCTTTTAGAGAGATGTCCGGCACCGCTTTCTCCATTGCCATCTTTGTTGCCTTATGTGGGCAATTCACCTTCAACAAAATCATTGGCGTGTTATTCAATCATGCACAATTCATCTATCTTCCTATAGCTATGGCTTTTGCTATAGTAATGATGATGTTGTTGCTCCCCATTGCAAGAAAAACAATTAAATAATATACTACTTAAAAACAGAAACTTATGTTAGCATTAGAATGGATTAAAAATGCCCGTGGTGTGATGGATAAGATCGAAGCCACTCAGTTAGACAACATTAAAACGGCAGCAACGCTCATGGCCGACTCCATAGAAGCGGGCCGATGGGTGCACACCTTTGGCTGTGGCCACGCCACCATCCCTGTGGAGGAGATGTATCCACGGATCGGTGGTTTTGTGGGTTTTCACCCAATGGTCGAGTTGCCGCTCACCTTCTTTACCCGCATTACGGGAGAGATGGGGGTGCATCAATTCCTCTTTTTGGAGCGTGCAGAAGGGTACGGCGTGGAGATTATGAAGGGTTACGACTTTGACCCCCGCGACACCGTTTGGCTCTTTTCCCATACCGGCATCAACAACGTCAATATTGACGTGGCGTTAGAGGCCAAAAAGAAGGGAATGAAGGTGGTGGTCTTTGGCTCTGCCGCCGAATCTGCAGACAAACAAACGCGCCACTCTTGCGGCAAAACACTTTTTCAATTAGGTGATGTGGTGGTAGATTCGTGCGTTCCTTTGGTCGATGCGTCGGTACCTCTTAAAAATCACTTTGATAAAGTAGGCCCTGTTTCTACTTTGGGCTTTGTAACATTGGTATGGATGACCGTCACCACCGTTGCCGAAATCCTTGCCGATCGCGGTGTCCACCTCTACATCCATCCTTCGCACAACGTCCCCGGCGATACTACTGCACGCCAACGGTTGGATGCTGCTCTATCCGAATATAAACGCAGGGTCAAGGTGCTGTAGCTGTAGGGGCAGAAAATTTTCTGCCCCTACAAAATTAAACCGTCCGCACACAGCGTACCGAAGCCCCAAACGACTCTTTATCAGTTGCATGATATGGAAACTGATTGGAATCGTAGTGGATATATCTGTAATAGGCGTTGGTTTCATCTGCTTGGTCAGCACTCCACCAAAAGCCATAGTTGCCATAGTTACTATAGTTGTTGCCATTGTTGGTGCTGTTGCCACCGGGTAGAGCGTTCCAACCTGCTGTATTGCTTTTTAGGTTACGCGGACTGTATGGCCATACATACACATCGTTTAGTTTGGCATAGGCACAAAGAGGATTTGCTATTCCTGTCCAATTGTCAATAAATGAGACAGGTGTTCCATCGTTGATATATGTGGCAAGATCTGCCCAGTCGTCGTTTGTGGGAACCCTCCAACCGTCTGGACAAGCGTCACTTGTAGCCTCTGTCCATGTATAGAGCCGACCGTAGGGTACTCCCAGCGCGTTTTCGTTAAGGTATGGATTTCCTGCACCCTCCCAGTTAAGGTTTTGCACAAACCACTCTAATTGGTCATACACACGTGTGTAGTAGGTTTGATTGTCACGAGAATCGATGATGGAGTCGTCGCCCGGTGCGATTCCGGAGAAACAGGTAAAAAAAGAGTCGTCAAGAACTGTTACGGTTTGGGTTACGGTAGAGCTGGTATAGTCATCATGCGATGCCACAACATATACCAAGTAAGATCCTGTCTTTTCCGGCGCAACAAACGTGGCAGATTGCGAGAGGCAGGTGTCAGGAGTAAAACCTTCTGCTACCCATGTATAGGTGATCCCCTCTTCCGGAGAGGTGATACCGAATGCCGAAAAAGTGTATACTCCCGATTTTGTAAGATAGTTGGGAACGTCATGTTGTAAACCATAAATATATTTGTATTCGCCGGTTGAGTCGTCCTTTTTTTTGCAGGCATTTGTACCCAATATAGTTATACACAGCAATAACGAGATAAGGAGAGATGTGATTCTATTCATAAAAGTCAATGACATAATATCTGCGTGCAAAGATGAGAATATTTTTTTGTATATTTGCGCCGTTATGCACTTCATTACGCGTTTTTGTTCAATTGTTTGTTTATTGTTCCTTTGTTCCTGCAATTATCATGCCGAATACAGGACAATAGACGGTTTTGTCTTTGGCACTTCTTACCACATTGTTTATCAGGAACAAAGTGGTGTAGATGGTTTGATATTTGGCCACGACGAGGTGCGTCAACTGGTAGTTAATACCTTTATTGAAATCGACAACTCTTTGTCGGTCTATAATCCGCAATCTATTATATCTAAGGTTAACAGAAACGAACCGGTGGTTTTGGACTCTCTGTTTGTAAATGTTTTTGAGCGTGGCAAAGAGATATATAGACTTACCAATGGCACCTTTGATATGGCAGCCGCCCCCTATTTTGACCTTTGGGGATTTGGATTTAATAATCGGGAACAGGTGACGCAGGCCAAACTCGATTCTATTGCCCTCTTTGCCGGTATGGATAAAATTTGGTTGTCGGAGGGGAGGATAGAAAAAGCAGATCCAAGGGTCTCCCTCAACGGCAATGCCATTGCAAAAGGATACGCTTCGGATGTAGTGGCATCCCGTTTTTCTAAGGCCGGGTTGGTCAATTTTTTAATAGAAATAGGTGGGGAGATTCATTGTCAAGGAGTTAATCCTAATGGGAAAAAATGGAGAGTATTGATTGACAGACCTGTATATGGGAATTACATTCCCGGCAAAGAGATGCAGGCGATTCTTTTGTTGAGCAACAGAGGTTTGGCCACATCGGGTAACTATCGAAATTTTTATGAAGAAGATGGGCAAAAATATGGCCACACAGTTGACCCTGCAACAGGCAAACCAGTTATACACAGTTTATTAAGTGCAACAGTGCTAGCCCACGATTGCATGACGGCAGACGCTTTGGCCACCGCTTTTATGGTGATGGGTCTTGACAAAACACGTTTATTTTTACAAGATCACCCTCAAATCGACGCTTATTTGGTTTACAGCGACGAGTTGGGCACTTTTCAATCCTATGCAACAAAAAATATCACAATTAAAAATAATTCTTGATCATGCTTACCAGACGCAAATTTCTTCAAACATCTGCCGTTGCAGGAGCAGCCCTTGGGCTTGGTATTTCTAATCCTCTACAGGCAAGGGCAAAAGCCGGTGGTTCTGCCTCCTTTGACGTACTAATTAAAAACGGATTGATCTATACCGGAGACGGACGTGCGCCCATCGCAGGGGATTTGGGTATCAAAGATGGAAAGATAGCCGCTATAGGTAATTTAGGAGATACAGCGGACCAGCTTGTGGAGGCAAACGGTCGCGCCGTTTCTCCCGGATTCATTGACATTCACACCCATACCGACGACAACCTGTTACAATGCCCTGCCGGTGACAGCAAGCTCTTTCAAGGAGTAACCACCGATGTTGGAGGCAATTGCGGCAGCGGGCCCTTTCTCGGCAGTTATGCCAACGCGGATGAATTTTTTGCCGCTTTGGAAACCAAAAAGATTGGAATCAACTATGCCTCCTTTACAGGTCAGGGAGATTTGCGCTCTATTGTAGTGGGAGACAACGCCGTAGAAGCCACTCCTGCCCAAATAACAAAGATGCAGGAGATTTTGGCCAAACAGTTAGAAATGGGAAGTATAGGTATGTCATCCGGATTAGAATATACCCCCGGATCTTATGCCTCCAACGACGAATTGGTAGAGTTGTGCAAAGTGGTTGCGCAATATAATGGACTTTTTGCCATTCACATGAGAAACGAGGACGATTTTGTGGAAGAGTCTGTTCAGGAGTCAATTGATATTGCCCGTCGTTCCGGCGTCCGTTTGCAAATTTCCCACCTCAAGGCACAAAACGCTGCCAATTGGCATAAGGCGCCCCTCTTGCTAAAAATGATTGACAATGCAGTTGCATCGGGAGTCGATGTCGCCTTTGACCGCTACCCCTACACCGCTTTCTCCACCGGACTCTCTTCTTTTGTTCCGTTAGAAGAGCGTCAGGGCAGCAGGGCAGAGATTCTTGCCCGACTCAAAGATCCACAAAAAGGGAAAGAGATTGCCCACTACGGAGCCTCTCGAATTGAACGATTGGGTGGCCCTCAAAACGTGGTGATTACCTCAAGCCGTCAAGCCCAAAACAAACAGTACATTGGTAAAAACCTTACAGAGTGCGCACTTATGGCCAATATGGAGGTGCAGGAGTTTGTCCACTACCTATTGATTTCTGAGAATATGGGCGTGAATATCATAGGATTTGCCATGGCCGAAGAGAACCTCAAACTGCTCTTTGCCCACCGTTTGGGAATGCCCGCATCGGATGGAAGCGTCTATTCTCCACAGGGTCCGTTGTCCAACAGTATGCCCCACCCGCGCTCCTACGGCACCTTTCCGCGCTTTTTGGGTACATACATTCGTGAACAAAAAGTAGTTGACCTGCAAACCGCTGTGTATAAGATGTGCGCGCTGCCCGCCTCCCGCCTTGGCTTGAAAGACCGCGGCTTGCTGATCCCCGGCTATCGTGCAGACGTAGTTATTTTTAATCCGCAAACTGTGTGTGAACTGTCAACTTACGCTGAACCTCATCAGTTTAACAAAGGTATTGACCACGTCTTTGTTAACGGAGTGTGGACGGTAAAGGAGGAGTTATATACGGGGACATTGGCGGGAGAGGTGGTACGGTTGGGTTAAACCTCTTATCGGAAAGACCGGAAAGACGCTTTGCAGAGACATGAATAATAATGCTACGTTCTGCTCCTAAACACATACTTTATCGGATTAAAGAACCTCGCAAAGAGGCTGATCTCTTCGGTAATGATGTCGCCCGTGCCGTTCATCTCTTCGCCCGACTCAAGAGTGATGTTGTAATTGGTGGTTAATCCGTTAGGGAAGCTCATGTCTGCAATCAGCATTTTAACCCCGTTCATCTCTATGGGTACCATCGAAATATGCACAATAACAGCCTCTACCATTCCAAACTCCATATACGGAAAGTTATCTAACTTAACATTGACCTGTTGCCCCACTTTAACCTTACCTGCGCCTTGCAATGGAAGGTAGAGCTTGCCGCTGATGCCTGCTTTCTCCTGAGGAACAATCGTAAGCACCAAATCGCCCGCATTTACATTTTGATGCTCCTGCCAATACTGAGTATATACCACGTTCCCTGTGATGGGACTGATAAGAAGATTGGTTTGCTCCCATTGGGACATCTGCGAGGTGAGGTTGTCAAAGTTGCCTGTGAGTGCGTTTTCCAATAACAGGCGGCGGTCGGTGTACTCCTGCGTGAGTTCAAAGATCATCTGTTCCGATTGGAGTAAGGTCAGTTTTATGTTGGTAATGGTGGTTTTGAGGCTTTCGTATTGTTGCTCCGCGGTCAGTCGCTTGACACGGCTCTGCTCCATCTCGGCTTGTGGAATAACGCCTTGGGTAAATAATACCGAATCCCTTGTGTAGGCGCTCTTGTGAATAAGAGATTGCTCCTCATAGTTGCGGAGTTGTCGCGCTCCCTGCTGTAAAATCTCTTGCTGTTGTGTGATTTGTTTGCGAATCAAGGCAATCTTTTGGTTGTGGTAGTTTGCAGTTATAAAGGCGTTGTAATCTTGCTGACTTTTAAGAAATTGTGTGTATGAGGATTGAATGTTACCCAGATTGATATGCAGGGGCGGGTCAATGTTTCCTTCCGGTGTGGACAGTTGCGTGGACTGTTTCCGGAAAGTTTCGCAAAACTGTTTTAATGCTTGAAAATCGTTATAGTCTGTTGCGCTCTCGATCATGGCGGTTACGGAGCCTGTTTGTACATTGTCGCCATCCTGCACCAAAAACCGTTCAATCTTGCCGCTTGTTTTGGCTCTGAGGTGTACCGGCAGGTTGATCGAAGATATCGATACTTGTGCAGTGATTATATCGGGGTAACGGAAAAAGATGCTGCCGATAAAGAGCGCTATGATAATGATAAAGAAGACGGTGATCCCCCACCGAAGGATCCAAACCGGCGGGCGGTAGAGGATGTCGTTTACCTCTTGGGTATGGATTTCTATCTGTTTCATGTCCCTAACTCCAACTGATTTTTAACCAATTCATAATAGGCTCCACGCTTGGCGGTCAATTCTGTATGCGTACCCTCTTCGATGATTGAGCCTTTGTCCAAAACCACGATCTTGTGGGCGTTCATCACGGTGCTTAGTCTATGGGCTACGACCACAACTGTTTTGCCTTTGAAGAACAACTCCATGTTTTCCATAATTATCTTCTCGTTGTTGGCGTCCAAGGCGTTGGTGGCTTCGTCAAAAAAGAGGTACCGGGGATCTTTATAGACTGCTCTGGCGATCAACAGGCGCTGTTTTTGACCCTGACTTAATCCTGTGCCCTCCTGTCCGATCTTGGTGTTAAAGCCTAAGGGCAGAGAATCGATATAGTCCCCAATGTTGGCCATATCGACAGCCTTGGCCAATTGTTGTTTGTCGATCACCTCTACGCCGGGGGCAATGTTGTTGGCAATGGTGTCGGAAAAGATAAAACCGTCCTGCATCACCGCACCGCACGACCTGCGCCAAGCGTCCATACTGTAACCGTGCAGGCTGTGGGCGCCCAAGAGTATCTTACCTTTGGTAGGAGGGTAGAAACCAAGCAACAGCTTGACAATGGTAGTCTTGCCACTGCCGCTGGCGCCTACAATGGCGGTCACTTTGCCTTCCGGAATGGTGAGGTTAAGGTCTTTAAGGACAAGCTCCTCGCCGCTGCCTGTGTAGCGGAATGAGAGTTGTTCCAACTTTAGCTCTTTGGTGTCGGGAATCTCGGCAGACAGACCCATGTCGGGGTTCTCCTCATCATCTTTG
>JAITFU010000143.1 GCA_031281125.1 Prevotellaceae bacterium
GTTTCTTTGATTATGATGCTGACCGGATGTCAGATTATGCCCTAGGGCAATACGCCATAGCAGTTCGCCTTCGAGTGTGTATAAATCATATATAGTCTCACCCGTAATACGCCCGGAGTTAAGGTTAGTGCCCGGGTCTGTTGAGAGAGATGGAAGCCATTTTACTAAGATATCATATCTACCATTGCCTGTTACATCGGCGACAGAAACGGTGGTGGAACCCACTCCTTCTTGCGTTACATTGATGGTTTGAGAAAGTCCCCCTCCGGAAACGGTGATGACGCCTGTCCTCTCGCTGGCGCCCGTATGTTCGCTCACATCAAAAGTAAACGATCCGTCGTTGGTTCCCGAACCCGAAGTCGAGAGCCAAGACCCGCCTGTGGTGACAGCTGCCGTCCAGCTTACATTGGAAGATACATCAACTGTTTCGGTAGCAGCAGATGGGTCAACGAATATCCATGCGGGTACGTTTAAATAAGTAATGACGTTTACCACAAACGACAGCGCCACAGATGCATCCACCCCGTTCTCACCGGTAATATCTATGGTGGCGTCATACACCCCCTGGACCAAGCCCGCGTTGGGACGCACCGTAAAGGTAGCCTTTGCGTTTGGGGCGATCTCTTTGGAGGACAACTCACCAATGGTGTAGTTTGGCACCGTGGGTTGGGTGAGCGTTACGTTGCCTGTTCCGGTGTTTGTAATGGTAACGGTTTGTGCTACAGGTTGAGTGTATCCAACTGTCACTGAGCCAAATGACAATGTCGTGGGAGAAACGCCGATGGTGTAGGTAAGTGGCGTTGCTACGGTAAAAGTAACATCGATCGAAACGTTTGCATTTTCGCTTCCGCTGATCTTTATGGTAGTGTCATAGCTTCCCGCTGCAAGGTTGGCATTGGGTCGTACCGTAAAGGTGGCTGTTGCGGTGGGGGCAAGCACGGTAGAAGAGATGGCACCAATGGTAAAGTTAGATGCTGTGGGTTGGGTGAGCGTGACGTTGCCTGTTCCGGTGTTTGTAACAGTAACGGTCTGTGAGTCAGGTTGGGTGTAGCCTACTGTCACCGATCCAAAGTCGAGAGAGAGGGGCAAAGCGCTCACAGAGTAGGTGAGCGGCACTGCCGTCACCTCAAACGAAACGCCCACCAATGCGCTTGTTCCTTCGCTTCCGGTAACATTGATCACCGCGTCAAACGTTCCCGCCGTTAGCCCCGCGTTGGGGCGCACGGTAAAAGTGGCCGTTGCACCGGGGGCAATCGTTGCCGGTGTGGGGGCGGTAATGGTGTAATTGGCAGCGGTAGGCGTGGAGAGTGTTACGGGGCCTGTTCCGGTGTTGGAAATGGTAACGGTTTGTGCTTCAGGTTGTACGTAGCCTGCCACTAAGGAGCCAAACGCCAACGTTTCGGGCGAAACCTTAATGGAGTAGGAGGGTTTTGCCACGACGGTCACAGTTACCGAGGCCGATTTGCCTCCAGCCGATGCGGTAATGGTTGCAACGCCCACCTTATAGGCATACAAAGTCCCTCCGGAAACCATGGCTACAGAGGGGTCGCTGCTTGTCCACGACACCTCTTGCAAGGTGGCGTTTGAGGGTTGAATGGCCGCAGTAAGCGAAATTTTATCGCCTTCTGTCATGGTAACGCTTCCCGATTGAGAAAGCGTAACTCCGGCCACTTCGATCGTTTTATTCTTCTCGTCACAAGAAGAATAACCAACTGTCATCATAATGATGGCTGTGATAGAGAAGTAGAGATGTTTTTTCATAAGAAACAGTGATTTGTTACGAGTATTTTTCATTAGGATATTTTGGACAAAGATAAGAAAAAAGTTAAATTTTTATGAATAGTTGTTTTTATTGTCATATACGGCATATTGCGGGCAAAGGTAAAGGGTTCCCAAAAACCTGACAAGGGAAATATTTCCGATCAGGCATCGGAAATGTTTCCGTACGATTTTGCTCAGGCAAAATACTTTTCCACCTTACTCAAGGCAGCAGGGAGCGCAAAGACCACCACCCGATCGTAGGGTTTGATCTCAAAGTCGCCCTGCGCAATAAAGCTGTTGTTGCCGCGAATGGCGCCTCCAATAATCGCTTCGCGAGGAAAGTGGAGGTCTCTGATTTTGTGGGTGGTGGCAAGGCAACCCGGTTTGGCAATAAATTCGAGTACTTCGGCATCTGTACCGTTTAGGCACTTAATAGACTGTACGTTATTGCTCATTGTAAAGCGAAATATTCTGCCTGCCGTGATCAGTTTTTTGTTGATAACGGCATCGACTCCCATCCCTTCGGCCAAACGGATGTAGTCGATATTTTCCACCTCGGCGATCGTCTTTTTGACGCCTGCCTGCTTGGCAGCTACACAGGAGAGGATGTTGGCTTCTGAGCTGCCGGTGACGGCAACAAAGGCATCCATAAGGCGCAACTCCTCCTCTACCAATAAGTCAATATTACGGGCGTCTCCGTTGATAATGAGAACATTTTTTAGCGATTCGGATAGCTGCTCACACCGCTCAATGTTGGTTTCTACCAATTTGATAAGTTCAACACGATTTTCTAACTGCTTGGCAACCAATTCTCCAATCTGTCCTCCGCCCATAATCATCACTTTTTGGACTTCAATATTGTTTTTTCCGGAGCGTTCCATCACATACTCCACACTCTCCGGCTTGGAAACAACAAATACCAAGTCGTTGTACAAGAACCGGGTATCTGCGTCCGGAATAAGCGTTTGACCACTACGCGAAATGGCCACTACGCGAAAAAGGGGCATCTCAGTTCCATTGGGAACTTCCCGCAAGAGTCTGTTGAGAATGGGGGCGCTCTCTTCTAATTTGAATACAATAAGTTGTAATTTTCCTCCCGAATAGTCGATAAATTCCCAAGTGCCTGTCTGCTGAAGCAGATGAATGATTTCTGTGGCGGCCGCTTTCTCCGGGTAAAAGAGGAGATCAATGCCCATTTCTGTAAAGAGCGCCTTGTGATCGGGTTCAAGAAATTCGCTATTGTTGATACGTGCGGTTACCTTTTTGCTGCCGAGCCGTTTGGCAAGAATGGCGCTCAAAATGTTCACATCCTGCTCCTGAGCGGGACTAACGGCAACAAAGAGATCGGCTTGCGCTACGCCTGCTTTCTCAAGCATGGCAATCGAGGTAGGTGATCCGCAAAGGGAGACAACATCCGCCTCTTCGGACAACTTATTGAGTCTCTCTGGATTGGTGTCGAGAATCGAAATGTTGTGGCGCTCCATACTGAGCATCTTTGCCAAGTGGCAACCCACTTCGCCCGCGCCGACAATCACAATCTTCATGATCGATCAATACTCATCCTCATTAAAGAAGAAATCTTCTTTACTGGGATAGTCGGGCCAAATGTCCTCGATGCTGTCATAAACCTCTCCGTCCTCGTCTAAATCTTCTAAGTTCTCAATCACCTCTAACGGCGATCCCGAGCGGGTGGCATAGTCAATCAACTCATCCTTAGTGGCCGGCCAAGGAGCATCCTCTAATTTAGAGGCAAGTTCTAACGTCCAATACATAACGGTAAATATTTAATAGTTAGAATAAAATTCAAAATGGGAGTGCGAAGATAGACAATAAATCAATCCCACAATCACTTTCTATCAAAAAAAGCGAATTTTTCTTCTGCTTTTTATTGAGTAGTTACGTAACGGCTTAGTACAAAGAGATAATCAGAAAGGCGATTGAGGTAGGGGAGGAGAAGGGGATGGGTGACTTTTAATTGTAATGCAACAACGCAACGCTCTGCGCGGCGGCAAACCGTTCGGGCCACGTGGCATTGGGCGGCGGCAAGGGGAGGGCCGGGGAGGATAAAAGAGGAGACAGGAGGTAACCGTTCCTGCATATTGTCAATTGAAATCTCCAATAAATCAATCGAATCTTCTTTGATGAGGGGAAGGGTTTTGCTCGTTCCGTCGTTTGCTAATTGGGTCGAAAAGGAGATCAAGGTGCGCTGAATCGACTTGAGGGTTTCACATATAGGGTTATCAAGTAATGCGGTGATTATTAATCCAATGTTTGCAATCAGCTCGTCAACGGTTCCATACGCCTCCACCTGCGGATCGCTTTTTGCCACCCTCTTGCCACCGATTAACGAAGTAGTGCCGTCATCTCCCGTTTTGGTATAGATTTTCACTTGACCCTGATTGGATTCGTATTCACTTCGTCACTTTCGATAAGTCCGTCCCTTAGGCGCACCACCCTGTGGGCGTGGAGGGCAATCTCCTCTTCGTGGGTAACCACAATTACCGTATTTCCCTTAGCGTGAATCTCTTCAAAAAGGTTCATAATGTCGATCGAGGTTTTGGAGTCCAAGTTGCCGGTGGGTTCGTCTGCAAGGATAATAGAGGGATTGTTGACCAAAGCGCGTGCCAGCGCCACCCTTTGTTTTTGCCCACCGGAAAGCTCATTTGGTTTGTGTTCCATGCGGTTAAGCAGATCGACACTCGTCAGGGCGGCAACCGCTTTCTCCTCTCTCCTTGCCTTGGGCAGACCGGAGTAGATTAAGGGGAGCGCCACGTTCTCTAAGGCGTTGTATCGGGGCAGGAGGTTAAAAGATTGAAAAACAAAACCGATCTCTTTGTTTCGAATCTCTGCCAACTCATTGTCTTCCATTTGACTAACGTCCGTTCCGTTGAGGATGTAGGTTCCGTTTGTGGGGGAGTCCAAACAGCCCAAAAGGTTCATCAGGGTCGATTTTCCCGATCCCGAAGGTCCCATGATTGCGACATATTCGTTTTGAAAGATGTTGAGTGATACGCCATTAAGGGCGCGTACCTCTTGTGTGCCCACTTGGTAAATTTTTGTAATATTGGAGATCTCGATGATCTTTTTATCTTTTGCCATATTCCGAAAGAAGATTGATGAGGGTACAAAGGTGCGATTTTTTTTTGAATGTTAGAAAAATCTAAACAAATAGATCAAGAATTGTGCCAAAAGAGGGAGCGCCGACATTGATCATAGCCGCTACCGCTGCCCGTCCCACTCTCCCTAAATCCAATGTGTAATCATTTACAAAAAGTTCAATATGTTTGCGGATCACTTCTGAATCGATCTCTTGCGCGTTGGAGCGGATGTAGGAGGCGCTAACTTGTGGGAACTCTTTTGCATATTTGATGCTGCGAAGGAGGATGCGGGCGATTTTTTGTTGCATTGCCTCAGTAAGTGTGCGCGATACGGCAATTCCTCCGAGAGGGATGGGCAAACCGGTGCGCTCTTCCCAACAGGCTCCAAGGTCGGCAACAAGGTGCAGACCCTGTTGGGCATAGATAAATCGCCCTTCGTGAATCAATACACCGGCGTCAAAATCGCCGCTCAGGATGGCGTCAGATATTTTGGAAAAGAGGACGGGGTGGGTGTTGATGGCTTGAGGATAAGCTTGTTGCAGTAGAAAATGGGCGGTGGTATGGATGCCGGGGATGGCGATGCGGGTTTGGGGGGTGATGGGTTCCGATGCACTAAGTGAAACAAGCAGGGGGCCGTTGCCAAAGCCTAACGCACTGCCGCACGGGAGCATCCGGTAACGATTGGCGATCAGAGGTAATATGTGGTACGATATTTTGCAGACCGATGGATTGTTATGGAGTACTCTGTGGTTAAGTTGCTCCACATCTTCTAAATGGGGGTCAAAGGGCAATCCCTCTGTGTCCACTAAGCCGCTGATCATGGCATGGAAACAGAAGGT
Organism: Prevotellaceae bacterium; assembly: GCA_031281125.1. GTDB lineage: Bacteria > Bacteroidota > Bacteroidia > Bacteroidales > UBA932 > WRBG01. The sequence goes on from JAITFU010000143.1 coordinate 5,699, forward strand.
GTCGTTGGGGCAGGGGGAGAAGTAGAGGGGGATAGGGGTCATAAGGCGTGGAGGAAAGAGGAGAGGGTTTTTTGAAGGGAATTAATAGCTAACGGAATGTTCCACTTTGATTTATCGCGCTCACCTGCGCGGTTAGAGATGGCCCTGAGGGCAAAACAGGGGATCGATTCATAAATACAGACGTAAAAAAAGGCGGCGCCCTCCATCGTTTCGATGCCGTTTACCTCCATCGTCGGCCTATCCGATGGATGTTGTACGGTGATGCCTTGTGCGATGGGTAGGGAGGCGAGCGCCGATTCCCATTGCGGAGTCAGATTGTCGGGAGAGAGTCGTTTCGATTTGTATGGAAAAACGTTTGCATCAAGTAGTTGAGCGTCAAAAAGGTTTTGGAATCCTAGTGCGGTTTGAATACCGTTATCTCCAAAATGGTCGGAGGTTACGCGCACTACCGATCCTATGGACAAGGAGTTACATAATGTGCCGGCGATGCCGATGTTGATGGCCAAGTCGTAACGCGGGTCGAGGGACTTGGCGATCGCTTTGAGGGTGTGGTAAGCGGTAGGGGTGGTTCCGATGCCTGTTTCGATGGCATCAATGGTGAGCTTGTTGCATAAGGTCTCCTTGAGTTCTAATGCAGGCAACAGTTCAGTAGAGGTGGCGGCAGTGATAAGAATGCGCATTTTTTTATATATTTGCCGCTAAATTAGATATAATATGGGTTTTTCAAAAATCGATCAATACGATCAGGAGGCTATTCAAGAGTTATCCTTTCATTATAAAAAGATTCTCAGAATCTTAGGAGAAGATGAAAATCGCGAGGGTTTGGTAAAAACGCCCGAAAGAGTGGCAAAAGCCATGTTGTTTTTAACGCAGGGATACCACGAAGACCCTGCCGAAATTCTCAACTCTGCACGTTTTGCAGAGGAGTACCAACAAATGGTTTTGGTCAAAGATATCGAACTCTATTCGCTTTGCGAACACCACCTCCTTCCCTTTTACGGAAAGGCGCACGTGGCCTATATTCCCAATGGTTACATCACAGGATTAAGCAAAGTGGCGCGGGTGGTAGAAGCGTACGCCCGTCGTTTGCAAGTGCAAGAACGTCTTACCGTGCAAATCAGGGATTGTATCCAAAACACCCTCCACCCGTTAGGAGTTGCTGTGGTGATCGAAGCAGCGCATCTGTGTATGCAAATCAGAGGCGTTCAAAAACTCAACTCTGTAACAGTCACCTCTGCCTTTACCGGCGCCTTTTTAAACAACTCCAAAACACGGGAAGAGTTTATGCATCTGATTAAATAGTGATCCCTTCTATACGGACAACCTCCCTACTCATACCTAAGCGCCTCAATCGGATCCAATCGAGATGCGCGTACGGCGGGGATGTATCCCGATGCAATTCCCACAACAAAGCAGATCGTAATTCCCACAAGCATCCATATCCAGGGCAACACAAATGGGATCTTGATAATCAATGCGGTGATATTCCCAACTAAGACGCCAAGAATAATCCCCAAAATTCCGCCCAACTGCCCAATAACTATCGACTCCATTAAAAATTGCTGCTTGATGGTCTGAGAGGTGGCACCCATCGCTTTGCGTGTCCCTATCTCTCTTATCCGCTCATTAACAGAAACCAACATAATATTCATTAGTCCCACCGCAGCCCCAAGCAACGTAATAATTCCAATAATAAAAGCTACAATCGTCACATATCCAAGAATCTCCGTCATTGATTCTAACGCGGCATTGGCTCGGTCAATCCTAAAATCAATGGGATCCATTGGTGCCAAACGGCGGATCGCCCTAAACAATACTTCGGCCTCACCCATGGCATGTTCCTGATCGGCAGGATTTTTTGGCATTACCACAATCCTATAGTTTTGCGTTGCCGTGCCAAAAACGGCCCTTCCATTGGTCAATGGAATCAATACCTGAGAGTTGGGACCTCCTCCAAAACCGGAACCTTTGACTTGCAACACCCCTACTACCATATATCTGATTCCATTTACATTAACAAAAGCACCCAAGGGGTCTTTACCTTTAAATAGTGCAGCAATGTCATTACCGATGATCGCAACAAAACCATTTGAAGATAGGTCATGATCGGCAATGTTTCGTCCTGTTTTTAATTGATAATCTCTTACCAATAGATAGTTGGGATCAACTCCCAAGACCTCGATGGTAGGATTGGTTTTTTCTGACTCTACCTTAATCACTGCACCGTTAACCATTGAACTCCACACAGAAACCCATGCCGGTTGCTTGTATTTGGAGACAAACTCCATTGCCTGAAAATAGGTGATTGTGGGCGTATTCCTTACACGCGTCCGCGACTCTCCACCGGAGGAAGAGGCCCATCGAGAGCGAATCGTAAACGAAGCGGCACCAAGGCTCCTAAAACTATCGCTGACCGAACCTCCGATTGCTTCTATAGAGGTGAGAATGCCCACGAGGGCAGTAATTCCCACTGCGATGATTAAGATCGTTAAAATTGACCTTAATTTGTTCGTTCTTACAGAGGTCAGCGCTACATTCAGGTTCTCTCTAAAGAGCGGAGATATTATTGTTCGACGAGAAGATTTCATTTTAATCGCATAAAAACGCGTAAAAGTAGGAAAATTTAGTCGAATCTGTTACCTTTGCCACCGAAAAAAATGCAAAAGATGCAAAAAAGAACCACATACAAGTCTGCATCACATAGTCGAGATGATTATAAATCAGACAAAAGGGGTCGTTCAGAACGACCCTCCCGACCTTCTTATCCAAAGCGCGAAGGAGCCTCTTTGGAAAAGCCCGACCGCCCTCAAAGCGATAAACCGCGCCGCTCTTTCCCCGCACGAGACGGTGAACAACGCGAAAGACCCCGCCGCTCTTTCCCACCTCGGGACGGTGAACAGCGCGAAAGACCCCGCCGCTCTTTCCCCTCACGTGACGGTGAACAACGCGAAAGACCCCGCCGCTCTTTCCCCGCACGAGACGGTGAACAGCGCGAAAGGCCCCGCCGCTCTTTCCCACCTCGGGACGGTGAACAGCGCGAAAGACCCCGCCGCTCTTTCCCCGCACGAGACGGTGAACAGCCCGAAAGACCTCGCCGCTCTTTCCCACCTCGGGACGGAGAGCAGCGCGAAAGACCCTTCCGCCGCCGACCCGCCCAAGAGCCTTCGTTCTCCAAGCCCCGTCGCTCCATAACAACGGAACCGGATGAGCAAAGAAGCATCAAACTTCGGTCCAGGAAAAACAAACAAACGCCTGAACCACAATATCAGGACAAAGAGTATCGCCCGGAATTTTTAAAAGACGATATGCGCCTCAATAAATTTCTCTCCAATTCCGGAGTTTGCTCCCGCAGAGAGGCAGACGAATACATTGCTGCAGGATTGGTTACTGTTAATGGTGAGATAATTATGCAAATGGGATCCAGAGTAAAACCCACAGACGATGTTCGCTTTAACGGCGAGCGGCTGACGGGAGAGGAGCGGGTTTATATTGTGATGAACAAACCAAAAGACTTTGTAACCACTACAGAAGACCCCCACGCTGAGCAGACGGTTCTTGACTTAGTTGCCGGAAAGTGCGCACAAAGAGTATATCCGGTGGGTCGATTAGACAAAACCACCACGGGAGTGTTGCTCCTTACCAACGACGGCGCCCTTACCGAACAGTTGACGCATCCATCTCATAATCGCAAAAAAATATATCAGGTAAATTTAGATAAAAACCTCAAGAAAACAGACTTAGAAGCGCTCATCAACGGTATCGAATTGGAAGATGGCGTTGCCAATGTGGATGAGATCAGCTACATTGACGAAGATGAATCAAAGGTGGGCGTGGAGATTCACTCCGGACGCAACCGAATCCTCCGCAGAATGTTTGAACACCTTGGTTACAACGTAAAAAAACTTGACCGCGTCTATTTTGCGGGGCTTACCAAAAAGAACCTGCGCCGCGGCGCATGGCGTTTCCTAACACCCAAAGAGGTGGCCATGCTCAAAATGGGAGCTTATGAATAACACCCACGTTCATCGCTCAGGATTTGTGAACATCATTGGAAATCCCAATGTAGGTAAATCCACGTTGATGAACGCATTGGTGGGAGAAAAGCTATCGATTGTCACCTCAAAGGCCCAAACGACCCGCCACCGGATTATGGGCATTGTAAATGGTGATAATTACCAGATTGTCTATTCCGATACCCCCGGCATCTTGCGTCCTAACTACAAATTGCAGGAGCAGATGATGGAGGTGGTAGAAACAGCTATAGGTGATGCCGATATTATTCTCTATGTAACGGATGTGGTGGAGTCTATCGATAAAAATAAGACATATATAGAAAAACTGCAACAAATTGACTCGCCTATCCTTTTGGTAATCAATAAAATCGACCTTTCTAATCAAGAAGTCTTGGAACTTATGGTGGAGCAATGGCGCACCTTATTGCCCAAAGCCGAGATATTTCCCATCTCCGCACTAGAAAAGTTTAACCTGAACAACGTATTTTCCCGCATTATTGCGCTATTGCCTCCCTCTCCCCCTTGGTACGACAAGGATGTTTTTACCGACCGCAACCTCCGCTTCTTTGCCTCCGAGATCATCCGCGAAAAGATATTGACCCTATACAGCAAGGAGATACCATACGCTACGCAGGTGGTGATCAATCAATTTAAAGAGAGCGACCAAATGTACCATATAGAGGCGGTGATATATGTGATGCGCGATTCCCAAAAGGGGATTCTGATTGGCGCAGGCGGAAAGATGCTCAAAAAGGTGGGCACTCAGGCGCGAATCGATATGGAATCTTTTTTTGATCGCAAAGTCTTTCTGCAACTCTTTGTAAAAGTGGCCGCTGATTGGCGTGAGGACAAACGAAAACTCAAACAATTCGGATATATTTAACCTATAATAAAGACTATGAATACAATTAAAAAATCTCTGCTTTTGCTGCCTCTTTTCTTTCTGTTTGGAGGCAAGGCAGAAGCGCAAACCATTGCAAATAAGCTCAAATTAGTTTCGATTGGGGCTGATTCAACTGCTTTGATACATAGTGTAGGAGAACCTACAAGAAAAGAGAGTGTTGTCCGATGGTTTTACGGAAAGGACCAGGTAGTATTTGCCCAAGGGAAAATTATTGACATAAGACTCCATGAGAGAAGTCGTAAGATATCGCTTAAAAAGGAAAAGGTTAGTGGCAACGAAATCGTCTCCCCAATTTCTCACCTCAGAATCGGAATGACAGAACAAGAGATCTCAACACTTGAAGAAGAACTCTCTCTTTCGTTCACTCCCGATTTGTCTGTGACCGGAACAGACTGGTATTTTACCAAGCGGCATCGAGTGGAGTTGACAGACGGCAAAGTGGAAAAAGTCGATCTTCACATTAAGGCAAACCTCGAAAAATTGGACTGGATACGACTTAATTTTAGCAATGGAAGTCTGTTGTTTATGTACATTACCATTGCTTTTGTGATGTTTGGGGTTGCTTTGGGAATAAAACTAAAAGACTTTAGAGATTTGGCCAAAAGGCCAAAACTTGTATTCATAGGTTGGTCTTCGCAATTCATTTTGCTACCACTACTGACTTTTATTTTAGTACTAATCATCCGCCCAACGCCAAGTATAGCCATGGGGATGATCCTTGTGGCGGCCTGCCCGGGTGGAAACGTTTCTAACTTTATGTCGTCTTTGGCAAAAGGAAATGTGGCGTTGTCAGTCAGTCTTACGGCAATAGCCACCATATCGGCAATTATCATGACTCCTTTTAATTTCTGGCTCTGGGGAAGTTTGTATTCCAAAGCATCCGAATTGGCTATTTGGGTTTCTATTGATATTTGGGAGATGTTGAGAACCGTTTTCATTCTGCTGGGAATTCCCATTGTGCTTGGAATATGGTTTACTAAACAATTTCCTGTACTTACCCAAAAGATAAAAAAACCAATTTCATGGATGTCGATCTTCATTTTTATTGGTTACATTGCGGCTGCGCTGATGCAGAACATCAACTATTTCCTCATGTATATCCATCTCATCTTTTTGATTGTTTTGATTCATAATGCGATGGCGTTGTTTACAGGATACGGCTTCTCAAAGATGTGCAGACTTTCCAACGACAATGTACGAACAATCACCGTAGAAACAGGCATTCAAAATTCTGCCTTGGGTTTGGTGCTGATTTTCAATCCCGCACTATTTAATGGACTTGGCGGAATGGCATTTATAGCGGCATGGTGGGGAATATGGCACATTATTGCCGGATTGACGATTGCTTTCTTTTGGTCGCGACGAGAACCCCTTGGAATGCTTAAATAACTAAAAAAACAATCACTTGTGACAAAAATTCACGAAAAGGACCGTCGTTACCGCCTTTTAAGGTTTTATGTCGATATCTTGTTTTTTTCGGCATACAGGCGGGTTGAGTTCCATGGAAAAGAGAAGGTTCCAAAAGATGGGGCAATCATTTACGCAGCAAACCATACCAACACCTTAATGGACGCATTGGCGGTGTTGGCTATTGACAAACAGGAAAAAGTATTTGTGGCAAGGGCCGATATATTTAAGAATCCCATCATCTTAAAGTTTTTGACCTTCCTTAAAATGCTCCCTATAAACCGAAAGCGGGATGGAATCGACACCCTCTCCAAGAACGAAGATGTCAATGATATTGTGGTGGATGCCATGCAAAACAGAGTTCCCTTTTGCATCATGCCCGAAGGTACGCACCACAACATACACAACCTGATGTCTTTGCAAAAAGGGCTTTTCCGCATTGCTTTGCAAGCCTACCAAACCTTTGGTAACCAAATGCCTATATATATTGTTCCTGTGGGCATAGAGTTTGGACACTATTACAGGTATCGCTCCTCTATTTTGGTGCAGATTGGAACGCCGATCAATGTATCTCAATCCATATTGGCCCATCCCGATTTGACCCCTCCCCAACAGATGAACATGTTGAGGGATGCACTCTCCAACAACCTTAAAGAGGTGATTTTGCACGTTCCTGACGACCAAAACTACAGCGCCACTTGGGAACTCTCTCAACTCTACGGCAAAAAGCAGCACCAAAGATTTATCTTTAACAAAAATCAGCTTATCAACAGGTTTAATTCTGTTAAAGAGAAAATTTCTAACGTTTCTTCTCTATTTAAGACCGACCAAAAGGAGACCAAACACTTGGCGCAGATGGTTAACGACTTTTCTCGTCAAAGACAGATGTGTGGCATTGGAATTGATTCGGTACTAAAACCGCACATTAGGTGGTCCCTTGTGGGGAGAATCGTACTTTTTTTATTGGGATTACCCATCTTTATCGTCTCCGCGGTGGCCACATCTCCTGTTACTTTACTCTCACTGTTTCTCTGTACAAAATTTAAAGACAAGGCGTTTCACAATACCGTTCGCTTATTGACTCTTTTGGTAATGCTTCCCATTGTTATGTTGGTTGGAGTAACCCTCTTCTCCATCTTTCTCTCTTATATATGGGGAATCCTCTTTTTTGTACTGCTTTATCCCTCATATATCTTCTTACATGAATCCCTCCGTTTGGTCCGACTTATCATCTCGGATTGTAAGTGGCTTGCAAACAGGAAGTTGCGAAAACTTTGCAAAAAAATCATATATTTCAACACAAAATTAATCATCTAATACTCAATTTATGAAAAAAAGTTTATTACTATTCATTTTGGTATTGCCTTCCTTACAAGCTCTGTCACAAGATGCCAACAGCAAAGGGGACATTGTAAAGAAGGGAATATCTTTTGGGCCTCTACCGGTAGTGGCTTTTGATCAGGACAAAGGATTTCAATACGGCGGCCTGCTCAATCTATTTGATTTTGGTGACGGTTCTCACTACCCTCATCCAAAACAACAGTGGTACTTTGAGGCTTCGGCCTATACCAAAGGAACTTCACAGTTCTTTGTAACGTACGACACCAAACATTTAATTCCAAACATTCGGATGTCGGTAGCAACCACCTTAGTCTTTGACAAGGCGATGGATTTTTACGGATTTAATGGATATCAGGCGCTCTTTGATCCCGATCAGTTGTCCGCCTTTTACCGCTTAGATCGTAAAACGTTTACCGCCAAGGCCGACTTTGTGGGCAATATTTGGGAAAAGCGACTCTTTTGGCAGGCCGGCTACTACTTTAGTTGGAACAAATACGGTACAGTTGACCTCGATAGAATCAACAAAGGTAAAGAGGAGAACGAAAAGTTTACCGGCGAAACATTGTACGACAAGTATGTGCGATGGGGCATCATACCCGATGCCGAAAAGAATGGTGGAAACATTAGCGCCTTACGTCTTGGTATTATGTACGATACACGCGACTTTGAAGCCGCTCCTTCGCGTGGTATATGGGCTGAAGCCAATATGACCATGGCACCAAAGTTTCTGGGAACCAGCAACCCCTTTTTCCGTTACATGGCCACTTTTCGTCACTACATTCCTTTGGCAAAGGATGATCTTGTCTTTGCATATCGACTTAATTATCAGGGAAGTGTTGGAAGTTTGCCCTTTTATGTGATGCCTGTTTTCAGTACCATTGGCAAGGAGTACGACCGAGACGGCACTGGCGGTTACCGCACGGTGCGCGGAATTATGCGTTGCAGGGTACAGGGATTAGACGTAGCCTTCTTTAATGCAGAACTCCGATGGAAATTTACGCGCTTTCATGTGGCCAAACAAAATGTTGCTTTAGGGTTTAATGCCTTTACGGATGGAGCGATGGTAACAAGAGACTACGATGTCTCTTACAAACTTATCCCAACATCCTCCTTGGGCCTTGACCCCACCTATAATCAAAACCTTGACCCGTCATTATCAGACAGTTTTCACGTTGCTGCCGGCGCAGGCTTTCGCATCATCATCAACCAAAACTTTATCATTGCTGTGGACTACGCCAAAGCGTTTGACAAACGTGACGGCAAAGGAGGGTTGTACATCAATACGGGATACTTATTCTAATCAAAATAGAGATCGACACGACCCACATAAGCGCCGCGGGAGTCGGCCTGGACAATAGGTAATTCCTTGTCGTCTAAGTTTTTACGAATATCCGGCTTTTGCAGTAGCGTGTGGGAGTGTCCTCCAATGATCAGGTCAACGTTTCGGCTGTGTTCTGCCAAATAGATGTCAGAGGGACGTGCCGATGAACCTCCGTTGTACCCAAGGTGGCTGAGACAAATCACAAAGTCGCACTTTTTCTTATTCTTTAACATAAGGGCCAACTCATTAACAATGGGAACAGGGTTTTGAAACTCCAAACCTTCTATGGCAGGTGCCGATACCACCCCCTTTAAAGTGACGGTAACGCCAATAATACCAATCTTGTATCCGTTGCGTGTAATCACCGTATAGGGCTTGATGGCCCGCTTAAGCGGACTTTTTGCAAAAGAGTAGTTGGCGCAGAGACTTACGTACTTAGCTTTTCGCAAACGCTTGGCCAAATCTTTTTGGCCGTTGTCAAACTCATGGTTACCTAATGAGGCCGCATCGTACCCCATGACATTCATCAACTTCACCTCCAACTTGCCTCCAAAAAGGTTAAAATAGGGAGTCCCCTGATTGTAATCCCCTGCATCCAACAAGATTACACGGTGAGGATGTGCTTTGCGTACCTCCGCAATATAGGCAGCGCTACGCTCCACTCCGCCCAATCCAACACTCTGCCCACTTATCTGAACATCCATTTGACTGTGTACATCATTGGTATGCAGAATAATAATATCCTGCGCTGCTGCCAAACAAACAAAGAGTTGGCATATAATTAGTACCAAATATTTTTTTAAACCCATAATGATCGTTCTTTTCATAAAACTCCTTTTGTCTATTTGATAACTATTCGTTTGTCGATCGTTGTATCAATTTCTCTTCCTTCACTTTGAAGCATTGAGATATATTGAATGACCACATCCCTGAGCATAACGCCTGTCTCCTGAATCTTCACTGCTTTTTGTAATGCAGCCACCCCGTCGCCGCCTCCCAACAGAAAATCGATGGTGGCAACACGATAACGTCTGTTCACGTCAAAAGGCGCACCTGCAATCATTAGTTTGGAAATTTTTCCCTTTGTCACCTCAACCTCCACGTTACCTAACGCCTCCCAGCGATTGCCGCTCACAAAACGATCAAAAAGCGCCTTCACCTCTTTCCCATCTAAGTCAATTATAACCAAGGTGTTTTCAAACGGAAATACGGCATAGATATCGTACAACCGAACATCGCCTTTTGGAAAAGAGGCGCGTAACCCTCCAAAATTGGTGACAGAAAAGTCAACAGGCTCATCGGAATATTTTTGAGCAATGTTCCACAATGCATCAACGGCAAAGTTGGAAAGAGGGCTTTGGGGCCTAAAAGAGCGCAGTTCAACAGGCGCAAAACCAACTACTTCCATCATCTTCTTTGTCATCTTTGGTCTATATGTATCCATCAACCGAACCACCTTGGCCGGCGGTGTAGCATTCACAGTAGTGTCGATCTTTGTCATAGAGAATTGAAGTCTCACCCTCTGTTCCTGTCCCAACGCAACCATTGGGACAAGCGCCACACACAATAACAATCGAGATAAAAAAAGCCTCATAACATCAGTTTTTATAGCGCATCCACTTCCAAAGCTCTCTCCACGACACCTTTTTGCCATACATCAATATGCCTACACGGTAAATTTTGGCGGCAAAAAAGGCGATGGCAATAAATGTACTTAGAAGAATAAAAATAGACAAGAGAAGTTGCCAGATAGGAACGCCAAATGAGACCCTTGCCATCATAATCATGGGCGAGGTAAAGGGGATCATCGATCCCCAGAATGAGAGTGCGCTGTCGGGATGTTGAAAGGTGTGCATCATCATAAACATACCTAAGATGAGCGGTAAGGTGACCGGCAACATGAATTGTTGCGTATCAGTCTCATTGTCTGCTGCCGATCCTATTGCGGCAAACAATGAAGCGTACAACAGGTACCCAAGAAGGAAATAGCACACCAATGCAGCTATAACCAGGGGAAAATTAATTAACGATAATGTGCTGAATATCGAATCCATACCCGATTGGCTGATCCCTTCTGTCATCTGCGCCATCTGTCCGGCTCCTCCGGGAACCCGAGCCGCCACGCTCCCTCCCATCGCCAACTGAGAGACAACTACAATACCCAAAGTGAGGCAAATCCATATTGCAAACTGCAACAGCGCCACGCACGCAATGCCAATGATCTTACCCATCATTAATTCTATGGGTTTGACAGAGGAGACGATAACCTCCACCACCCTGCTGGTCTTTTCTTCAATCACTCCGCGCATCACCATACTGCCGAACATAAAGATAAACATATAGATAAAAAACCCGCCTATCATTGAAATTACCATATATATCTCCACTTCCGACTCTTTTTCTTCTCCCCCGCTGCTCCACACCATGGTGCGTACTTGAGCTTCTGCGCGCACCTCTTTGAGAATTTCATCCAAATTTTCGATATGATACTTTCTCAAGCGCTCTTCCTGAACCGCTTTTTCCACAGCAATCCGAACATAACGTTGAATGTCGGGATTAATCTGTTTGGTGGAATACATCATGGCTTTAGGTTTTTGTTCCTGAAACATCAAGGAATCGATATAGACAATGGCGTATAACTTTTGCTCGTCAAAAAACTCCTTGTAATTTGCGGGATCCTCTTCCGGCTGAAAGCGAAAACTCAGCTCTTCCGTATTGATGAGGAAAGAGGAAACCAATCCTGTTTTATCTATGACTACTACCTCCTTTTGACCGGAATCTTTTAAGGTAGCCATCCATCCGGGAACCACCATAAAGGCTCCCAAAATAAGAGGGGTAAGTAAAGTCATCAGAATAAACGATTTTTTTCTGACACGGGTAAGAAATTCCCGTCCGATAATGATTTTTATCTTTTGAATGTTCATGACTTGGCTGTTACTAATTTGATAAATATCTCGTTCATTCTTGGAATCAACTGTTGTACGTTTATAATTTCCACTTTTGGCAACAAGACAGTCAACAGATCATTGACGGTGCAGCCCGATTGAAGGTCTATCACCATGGAGTATCCATCTTTGTTCTCACTCTGAGAAACAATAGAGGCGGCGGGCAGGTTTGTGGAAAGGGGTAAGACCTGAGAAGCGCGGTAAGAGATCTCCACCCGATTGTCTCCGTAACGCCTGCGCACATCGTCCACCGCACCGTCTAATATCACTTTGGACTTGTTTATCAAAGCAATATTATCGCACAACTCTTCTACCGACTCCATGTTATGGGTAGAGAGGATAATAGAGCAGCCGTTGGCCTTCATGGCTAAGATTTCGTCTCGAATCAGTTGTACATTTACGGGATCAAAGCCGCTAAAAGGTTCGTCAAGAATCAACAGTTGAGGTTTATGCAAAACCGTAGTAATAAACTGTACCTTTTGCGCCATCCCTTTGGAAAGCTCCTCGATCTTTTTATCCCACCACGCCTGAATCCCAAATTTAATAAACCACGCCTTTAGCTCTTTCATGGCTTCACTACGTTGAACTCCTTTAAGACGTGCAAAATAGAGCGCCTGTTCCCCCACCTTCATCTTTTTGTAGAGGCCGCGCTCTTCCGGCAAGTAACCAATCTTAAAAATATCGTCTGCCTGCAAAGGGCGGCCCAAAAAGGAGACACTTCCCGTATCGGGTGCGGTTATCTGATTGATAATCCGTATTAACGTGGTCTTTCCTGCTCCGTTGGGCCCCAACAGGCCAAAAACAGTTCCTTGCGGTACACTGATACTAACGTTATCTAACGCCGTATGGTTAGAAAATCGTTTTACTATCCCGTCCGCGATGATTATATCCATATCTGTGTATTGATTAAAATAATCCACAAATATAGAAAAAATTACATCGCCACGTCAAAATCGAAATAAGTGGAGGGATAGGGTTCGCCAACAAATGCGTAGTGCCACCACTCCTCGTTATTGATCTTAAAGCCATATTTGGTCATGGTGTTCTTTAGCAACTCCCTATTGGTTTTCTGTTCCTCAGTGATCAAGTTTGTATCATGCCCCGATACGGGCCCAAAGAAATCGAAAGGAGCGCCCATATCCAACTCTTTGCCGGTGGACATATCCACAAGTGTCAGGTCAATGGTACTGCCGCGGCTGTGCCCAGATCTTGCTGCGATGTACATCAACTCAAAAAGCCTTGATTTATCCACATTAGGATAAAAAGTGCGTTTATAGATGGTGTCATTTACGTCGTTGGCCCACCGAACAAAGTGTTCGACAGCTTTTTGTGGACGGTATCCGTCAAAAATTTTGAGGATATAACCTTGGGCGCGCAACTCATCGGCCGCCTTTACCAAGGCCAACGTTGCTTCTTGTGTGAGAATAGCTACGGGTGCCAAATACCCATCCACCCTTGAACCCACAAAGTTAAATTTGCTGTAGTAGCGAATGTCTAAGAGAACGTCCGGAATCACGTCGGAGATATAGACAAATCCGGCGGGAAGTTTAGAGGTTTTTTCTTGAGAATAACCACTTATAGGTGAACATAATAGTAGAATGATGGGAAAGAAAAACAGTCGTTTCATATCAAGTAATTTTGATGCAAAAATAGCTATTTTTCATCAATCTGCTACATAATACTCAAGAAGTTTTGCCTGAGGCGGTTTGAGGATATTTCGGCGGATGAGCGAGGGGAGTGTGCATATTGTATCGCCCAACAACTCACGATAGTGGACAATCCAACGAGCGGCATATTGTCCTATATACGGGTGTTTGCCCAAAGTCGATTGGTCGGCATTTTGTAAATCAATTTTTCTAATCCAGTGAGATACAATCTCTATCTGAGCGCGAAACTGGGATAGCCGATCATCGTCAATTCCCTCAATTTCTAATAGTTGCTCTGCCATAACAAATCCGCCCAAAAGTTCTCGGTATTGTACAATTTTTTTGGCGTAATAGGGTCCGATTCCCCTTAATTTTTGTAGTTGAGAGGTGTCGGCTCGATTGATATCGATCAATATGGTTGGCAACTCATTGGGTTCTTGATGTTGCTCTTCTTTGATGGATGGCTCAGGCAAAGGAGCCTCCTCGGCGATCCGAATAAAGGGCTTTAGGCGTTGGTACATCTGCTCCGAAACGACGTAGGAGCGGCTAAAGTCCTCAGGCTTACGGAACCGAGCGCCCGATGAGCGGTACTTGAGCAAAGAGTGCGTTTGGGAGGCAGAGAAGCCGAGCTTTCTAAATCCCGTTGAATCCAATGTGTTGGGATCAAATGGATACAATTCTCCAACGGTGGTGGCATTGTGTGCCGGGCGCTCTGATGGGGTAGGAGAGGTTGAGGAACGGGAAGAGGGTTGAAACAAAGGAGAGGAGGAAGAGGATGGGGATGAAAGTTCATCAAGAGCCGGTAAAACGATAACAGAAGCAGAAAAGATGGACCGGATCAAGATGATTATCAGGGATAAAATGATAATACCAAGGGCATCCCGCCCTTGCACATTCCATCCCCTCCTCAACCTGTTGCGCATATATTTGAATTATCTATGTTGTTCCACTCACCACCAAGACGATCTCGCCCTTTGGCGGATGTTCTTGGTACCATTTTGCCAAATCCTCCAATCGTCCGCGGCGGTTCTCCTCAAACTTTTTTGAAAGCTCGCGGCAAACGCAGGCTTGGCGATCCGGTCCCAAGAATTGCGACAAATCTAATAATGTTTTGACCAATCGGTACGGCGATTCGTAAAAAATTGCGGTTCGGTGCTCTTCTGAGAAAATTTTAAATTTTTTTTGTCGCCCTTTTTTGACGGGAAGGAAGCCTTCAAACAGAAAAGAATCAGATGGAAAGCCCGAATTGACCAATGCAGGGACAAACGCGGTAGCACCGGGGAGGCACTCTACCAAAATGCCCCTCTCGATACAGGTGCGTACCAACAAAAAGCCCGGGTCGGAGATGCCCGGAGTGCCTGCATCGCTGATCAAAGCGACGGTACAACCATCTTCGATTTTTTTGGCGATTGCCTCCACGCTTTTGTGTTCATTAAAAGCATGATGCGACTGCATAGGGGTATTAATCTTATAGTGATGCAGCAAGATGGAGCTGGTGCGCGTATCTTCTGCCAAAATCAGATCAACCTCCGACAGGATACGCAATGCCCGAAGGGTGATGTCTTCGAGATTTCCGATGGGTGTGGGAACAATGTAAAGTTTTGCTATCTTTGTCATTCCACAAAGATATATAAAATAAATGTTTTTAGAGAGTGCAAGTCAAAAAGGATGGATCGAAGTTATCTGTGGGTCAATGTTTTCGGGCAAGACTGAAGAGTTGATCAGGCGTCTGAAACGCGCCGATTTTGCCCATCAGAAGGTCGAGATTTTTAAACCGAAACTCGATGTACGCTACTCAACGGATCAAGTGGTGTCGCACGATGCCCACTCTATTCGCTCTACTCCTGTTGATTCATCGCAAAACATTCTGTTGCTTACGGGCGATGTAGATGTGGTGGGGATCGACGAAGCTCAGTTTTTTGACCCCAACCTTGTGCCCGTATGTAAAACACTTGCCGACAGGGGTATTCGCGTTGTTGTTGCCGGATTGGATATGGACTATTTGGGTAACCCTTTTGGTCCAATGCCCCACCTGATGGCTATGGCAGAGTATGTTACAAAAGTACACGCCATTTGTGTCCGATGCGGCAATATTGCCCATCACTCTCATCGACTTACCAAAAACGACAAATTGGTGGTACTGGGAGAGCAGGACATCTATGAACCGTTGTGCCGACACTGTTTTAACCAGCACGTTAAATAATCGCCTCATGCCTCTGTCACACACCCGTTTGTTGGTACATTTAGACCACATTGCACATAATCTTAACTACTTTAGATCTTTTCTCCAACCCACTACCAAACTGATGGCGGTGGTCAAGGCAAATGCGTATGGCCACGGAGCTGTGGCGCTCTCTTTGGCGTTGGAACGGATGAAACTTGCCGACTACTTGGGCGTGGCCTTCCCGTGCGAGGGGATCGAACTCCGAAAGGGAGGCGTAACACTTCCCATTATCGTGCTTACCCCCGGCACCTCCTCTTTTTCTGAACTCATAGAAAATCAAACTTATCCGGAAATAGCCAATTTTGAGGCGCTTAAACTCTATGCACAGGTAGCCAAGCAAAAGGGACTTTCCCAAACCCCTTTTCACCTTGCTTTGGACACCGGTATGCATCGGGTTGGTTTTGAACCCGAACACATTCCATTTCTAATCGAAATTCTTCAAAAAAATCGGGAAATAACCCCCATCTCCGTTTTTTCTCACTTGGCGGCAGCAGATGAAGCCCAACACGACCTCTTTACGCAAAGCCAAATCGATCTTTTTACCCAAATGAGCCGTCAAATTTGCGACTCGATCACACAAAAACCTATTTTACACCTACTTAACTCTCCGGGTACTGAGCGTTTTTCCCATGCCCAGTTTGATATGGTGCGTATTGGGATTGGTATGTATGGTACCAGCGCCGTTGACCAAAGTCGCCTAAAGAACCCATCCACACTCTGTTGCCCGATCATCCAAATCAAAGAGGTGCCTTTTGGTGAGACGGTGGGATATGGTCGCCACGGAAAAACGATTGACGGCGCCAAAACCATTGCCACCCTGCCGGTTGGTTATGCAGACGGCGTAAACCGCCATTTAGGTCGTGGCGCCTGTAAGTTCTTAGTGAACGGTCTATTGCCTCCCACAATCGGCAATATTTGCATGGATATGTGTATGATCGATATCACAGGAATCCCCGCCCGTCCGGGCGATATGGTCACCCTCTTTGGCGCCTCCCCCGCCCTCACCGCCATTGATTGGGCAAAGATCTTGGACACCATTTCTTATGAAATCTATACCTCTATGGCAAAGCGGGTGCAGAGAATCTATTCAGATCACTAATTGTCTTTCACAAGTTTCATATTACGTAACATACTACCCTTACTAAAGAGATAAATGCTCATCAGTTTAAATTAGTGAAGTGTTCTTGTTTGTGAAATCTGTGCTTTTAACGGGTTTTTCCACTTTATTTGTTACTTGGAGTTTGTTGTTTGGAAAAAAGTTGTATCTTTGCAGCCGAGAAAATGACAAACAAATGGGCATTGCCCTTGTTAATGATAACAGTACCCGTTGCGCATACCATAAGAACTGCCAACGGGTCATTCCTTTTTGATTGTATGGTAAATAAAGTTTCAAGAACAA
>JAITFU010000180.1 GCA_031281125.1 Prevotellaceae bacterium
CTACGGTGCCGCTGCTTGCCATCTCGCCATCATGGTCATACTCTTTGCCAATAGAGCGGGTGTAGTGATTTAACACGTAGTTTACGGGACAGATATCGTATGCCCACCTCCTTCCGTTCTCTTCAGAAGATATATTAGAAAAACCCCCTAAATTGAGACAATAATCGTAATTTCCAAATAGATGACGATCACCAATGGGTACCAAAGGAGCGCCCTGCCCGTGAAGCGCCACATCGGTAGTGCGAAAATCGCAAACGGTATCCACACCGCTTACAGCAGCAATGGCCGCTCCGCTTCCAATCTGACAGGTAAACCTGAGGTGGGGTTGATGAAAGATAGAGTGACCATGCGAAGCAATAAAGTCGGGAATAATTTGATGTGTATCAATAAAGTCCTTCACTTTTGCACCAATATAAAGTCCATAATCGGAATGAAAACGTGCAAACGATTGGGCGTCCATTAGTTGAGCAGAGGCCAATTTCCCTTTTATCTCGTCGGGATACAAAACAGAATCGGCCTTGATAATCTCATACTTCCAAATAGAGTCCTCTTGAAGGATAAAGTGGGTGAAACAAATATCCAATCCATCCAACGAAGTGCCGGACATGAGGCCAATGATGTATAGTCCCTCTTTTTTTGCTTTTTCTACCATAAAAATGTTGTTTTGTAAGTGGCAATATTGTTGCATTGATCTATGACAGTCAATACCAACCGGTGCTCTTTTCCGCTGACTATCCAACTCTTATCAAATTGATAGCTTAGGGTATTGCTTTTTGCATCGTACGTAAACAAAGCCCATTGCTCATCAATAAATCCACTAAATGACCCTATTCCGGACAATTCGTCTTTGATGGTGAAGGCCATCTGTTTTGTGCCTCTAAAATCGGTGGATTTGAATTTAGGTGTGATGACAGGCGGAATAGTATCCACAGCAACAGTATAATCTCCAAAGTTGTATGTATGGGTTTCTAAATAATCATTCCTCCATCGGCCACCAAAAGAGGAGCATTTTCCATTGTCAGAGAGAGATACAATAATCGCTTTATCTTCTATTGGGGCCGGAACCTGCGCACGAATAGATATACGTATGGGTGAAAAGAGTGGTTCAGAGGGCGAACCTATTCGCCACAATGGGGCGTAAAACGCTCTATCAATTGAAGAAGATATACCCAAACGCTCCACACAAAAGTCAATGTTTTTTCCTAATGACCCAAACGGTACGTAGATTTGCAAACCATCTGTTTCATAATAGTTGTTCATTGACCAGATGAATGTTTTGCCCTGAATCGGTGGATAGGAAACAGCCCGAGACGCCTCTTTTGTTATTTTATAGCGGTATTCCGATTGATTGCCTGAATCGTCTGTCAATACAATTTTCAATCGGTGAACCAAGGTATCGGTTAGAGAAAAAAGACCCGCTTGGGGAGAGTTGGCAAGAAATCCCAACATATTTCCGGGTTCTATCCACGTTTTCAACAAGGAATAGTTATTTGTTTCTCGTTGATCGTATTGCAAAAACGAGTTGAGGTAACGTCCCATCGATGGGGGTAAATCGGCTTTTTGATATCTATATACGTTAATATCATCAATATACACTTCATACGAAGATAGAGCCAAAAAGGCGTTAGACCCTTCCATACGATCGTATGCACCTATTGCTATATAAAATGTGTCTGTAACGGGAATAATTGTAGTAGAAGGAGCTGCCTGCGAGGAAGATAGCAGTGTAGAGAGGGGGATTCCTGACCGAATTGAATATCCGTAAAAAAACAATCGTGTCATTGTGGGCGGAATTTTATCGATCACCGGATAAAGACCATGGGCATTGATGTTGATTGTGGATTGGGTTTCGGTATCCCTAACTTCAAAATGGAGGTGGGGGCCTCCTGATGCGCCCGAGTTTCCTGCACGACCCAAAAAATCGCCTTTTTTAACCGGAAACTGCTCAGGAGACAAGTTTAAGTTGACAGAAAATGATCTATTTTCATACTGTTGTTCCTTTACAAACCTCTGTATGGTGGGGGCAAAATCTAAGAGGTGGCCATAGAGGGAAGTGGTAGCGTTGGGATGATCGACATAAACCGCATTCCCATAACCGGCAGGAGAAACAGATATCCTTGAAATATATCCATCAGCTGCTGCATAGACACTTGCGCCCACAACACCTCCAATTCGCATATCGTAACCTGTATGAAAATGGTTGGATCTAAACTCTCCAAAGTTTCCTGAGAGGCTAAGCGGAAGGTGTAAAGGAACCCTAAATTCTGAAAAATCAAACGAGGAAGTGACTTGTGCAACAACCATGTTGCTAATTACTATGGAGAGTAAACCAAAAAGAAAACGAAAACCAAAAGGCCGAATCGGGAATAGTTTCATAAAATATTTGATTATGAAAACATTCGCTTCATTCGTTCAAAGAAGTTTCGGTCTTCTTTGCTTGGCGCCGGTGTTAGGTTTGGGGCGTTACGCAACTTTTCGAGTTGCTCTTTTTCCGATTTATCTAATTTTACAGGCACCCAAACCTGCACATATACAAGCAGATCGCCCACTCCGTATCCTTGTACATCAGGGATTCCTTTGGCACGAAGCCTAAGTATGCGACCGGGTTGGGTTCCGGGTTCAATCTTGATTTTTACCCTTCCATCCACTGTTGGCACTTCCACTTCGGTTCCAAGGGCGGCATCAATAAAAGAGACAAACAACGAATAAATGAGGTCGTTACCATCACGCTGGAGATCCGGATGCGGCTCCTCCTCAATCACTACCAAAAGGTCGCCCGGTACGCCTCCCCTACGTGCAGCATTCCCTTTTCCATTGACAGTAAGCTGCATTCCCTCTGCCACTCCTTTGGGAACTTGAAAAGTGATCTCTTCACTCCCTTTTACCACTCCTTCTCCATGACATTTTGGACATGGTTTTGACACAATAGTCCCTTCTCCTCCACACGCGTGGCACTGTGTTTGTGCCTGCATCTGTCCAAAAATTGTGTGGGTAACGCGCATTGTCATTCCCGATCCACGACACACATCGCACGTTTTGACATCGGCTGACGAGGGGGCACCCCTACCCTTGCAATCGGGACAAATATATTGTTTGTTAATCTTGATCTTCTTTTCAGTCCCTTTTGCCAACTCCTGCAAGTTGAGTTTTACCCGAATTCGGATGTCCGAACCTCTGGTCATACGACGCCCCCCTGTCCTGCCTCCAAAACCGTGCATACTTCCAAAGCCCATACCCTCAAAAATATCTCCAAATCGGCTAAAAATATCGTCCATAGTAAAACCACCTCCAAATCCTCCTCCCGTTGCCCCGCCCATACCGGCATGGCCAAATTGGTCGTAACGAGCCTTTTTTTCCGGAGTGCTCAACACATCGTATGCTTCGGCCGCCTCCTTAAATTTTTCTTCTGCCTCTTTATTGCCCGGATTTTTATCCGGATGGTACTGCATGGCCGATTTTCGGTATGCTTTTTTAATCTCTTCGGCAGAAGCATCGCGCGCCACTCCAAGAACTTCGTAGTAATCTTTTTTACTCATTTTTTTGATTTTCTGCTGTTAAACTCCAACTACAACTTTTGCGAAACGTATCACCTTTCCATTGAGGGTGTATCCCTGTTGAAGGGTTTCGATGATCTTTCCTTTTTGTTCAGAATCCGCAGCAGGACATTGCGATACGGCTTCATGTTGATCGGTATCAAAAGCAAAGCCATCAGCATCGATCGGTTTCAAGCCATTTGTTTCTAAATATTTATATAATTTTCTATAGATTTGATATTTATCCCTGTCCTCTTCGCTAAATCAACCTGTCTCAAATTCGCAAACTCCA
>JAITFU010000188.1 GCA_031281125.1 Prevotellaceae bacterium
GCTATTATAAAGCTATTTGCACTTAGGTGCAAGTTTTATCAGTCTTTAACAGTCACCAGTGTAGCACATATCGTGCTGTGTACATAGCGAGCCTGCGGCTCGCATAAGGAAGAACCTACAGTTCTTCTATAGCGAAACCGCAGTTAGCTAAAAAAGAACTCATTGTTCTTCAACGTACACGGCATTTTTCGTTTCTCGGAGAAAACTCGTCGAGGCTGCATTTGTATGCTTCGACGGGAAAGCACTCCGAGAAATATATAGTTTAGGAATAAAACAACATGAACGAACAAGGGACGAAAGAGACGATCCATCAGTTTTTTCTAAACAAAAACTCTTTAGGCAAAAGGACAAGAAAGTGTCACGAGGGCATAGAATGTATCTGCGTAGACAATGGTTTGAATTATAAGATTGTTGTAACTGAGAGCATCGCTGATTTAAAAAACAAAGTCGGGCAATGCAAGGAGTGCGAGGGCTTAGTTTACTATGCAGTAGGCGGTGATGGAACTTTTCAATCGCTTGTGAACAGCGTGGATCTGGAAAATTCAGTGCTCCAATATCTGCCCTTTGGTACAGGCAACAACGCCTATATAACATTTTACAATCAAGACTTTGATTTGAAAAGAGATATATTATCAACCGACACATTCAAAGCGGACTTGGGGCAAGCCAACAGCGAATATTTTGTTACCATGTTTGGACTTGCACTTGATGCGAATGTAGGGAATAACCTTGTGAAATTTAAGTGCCTTCCTATATCCGGTAAGGGTAAATACCATGCTAGTATCATGTACAGTTTATTGTTCTGCTCAAAACCCATTAAAGCGAAAATGACGATGGATGGAAAAACACAAGACATTGTTTCATCATTCATCAGCATTACCAATGGACCGACAACAGGTGGAAACACTCCCATAAACCCCCATTCAAGTGCGTTTGACGGAAAGCTCAACGCTCTTATTACAGAGAAGTTATCGTTTTCACAAGCATTAAAGCTGTTTTCAAAGGTAAAGACTGGAGAACATATGAACGCTTCTTGCGTATCGCTGTATTTGTTTGAGGAACTAATATTTGAAAGTGGAAAAAAGTTGCTATATGAGATAGACGGCGAAACCCAGTATGCCGAGGTGATAAACATAAAAGTTTGTAAAGATGTGCTAACGCTCAAAGGCAAACGGTAGGATTGCTAACTTCGGGACAACCTGCTCCGAAGATAAAATAATATTCAATCGGAGAAGATATTGACATGAATAACAGTAATAATGGAAGATGTAATTTTATTAAACATTTTGAGATAATCTGTGATAGCAATAAAGATAAAACAGCTGTTACTTATATGTTGGAAAATGGTGACAAAGATTTATTCTCATTTAAGTCTCTACGCGAAAAATCTAAAAATCTTGCAGAAAAGTTGAAGGGAGCTGGACTTATACCCGGCGACAGGGTGGCAATCCTTTCTGTGTTGTCACCGTATTGTTACATATCTTATTTTGCGTTCGCATACGCAGGGTTAACATCTGTAATAATTGACCCGCAATTACCCAAACAAGAAAAAGACAGGCTGCTTGAAAACGCCGATATTCGTGGAATTATAACAAGTGAAGCACAATACGAGGAATATACAAATCGTTTTGATAAAGATATGCCTGTGATTAACATTAAAGATGGTTGTTTTTATAGTAATATTGAACGTTCTCCTAAAAATCCCACATCTGACCCTGATATTGACGCCGCCGCAATACTTTATTCGTCCGGCACAACCAGCCAGGCAAAGGGTGTAGTTATTGGATTTGAGCAACAGCTAAAAGCAATCTTTCTTGACTTAGAATTTGTTGGCACAAATAAAATTCGTTGGCTTGAAGTATACCCATTTTTTCATATATCGGGTTTATCTTCATCTCTGGCAATTTTACTAAATGGTGCGGAAATAGGGTTAATCGAAAACGTAAGCGCAGTAAAATTGCAACAAGCGTTTCAAAAATATCGCCCTAACACGTTTGCTCTTGTACCTAAAGTTTTTGAAGTGTTCGAAGGAAAAATAAAGGACGCGATTAACACTAAAGGGCACTTTGTCGCAGGAATATTATTTGCTCTTATGAAATTGAGCGGATTTACAAGAAAACATTTTAATGTAAATATTGGAAAAAAATTGTTTAGAAGTGTAAACAAGCAGGTCTTTGGTGGAAACATGATTTATCTCGGAGTTGGCGGTGGATTGTCAAATCCGAAAACGATTGAATTTTTTTATCAGCTTGGTTATGTGTGGTTTAATATGTACGCTTCAACAGAAGCTAATGTACCTATTACATCTGTTACATACAAAGACAAGTACCCCGTATATTCATCAGGGCGGGTTGACCGCTTTGAGGGCATTAACATAAAAATCCACGAACCCGACAAAGACGGCATTGGTGAAATACGAGTCAAAACTGTTCTCATAATGAAAGGTTACTTCCGTGACCCGGAGTTGACAACTGCTGCGTTTGACGAAGATGGATACTTCAAAACCGGGGATTTAGGCTATGTAAATAAAAAGAATGAGCTAATAATAACAGGTCGAGCTAAAGAAATAATTTACCTGCACAACGGTGAAAAAGTTTCGCCGGAAGATATTGAGCGGTATTATAAAGAAATAATCGGGGAGTTGCCATTTGCATGTGCAGGAGTTTTAAGCAAAAACAGAGGGTTCGATATAACGCATTTATTTATTGAAAGAAATGAATTGACGGCAAACGAGCAAAAAGAACTTATAGACAAGCTTGTTAATTATTCATCAAATACTAGTCCTTTGTACCAAGTGTCGGATATTCATTTCATTGATAAATTACCCATGACTTCAATAGGTAAAGTCAAACGATTCCAACTGCGAGACATCGCTTTATCAGCATACAATGATAAATAGTAAAATGTGGAGTTAATAAACACGATGATACATAGTTTTAATAGTGACATTGAATCAACAGTTATACAAATAATTTCATCAATAGTAAATAGAAATGCGGCAGAAAACGTAACACCGGAGAGCAGATTAAAATACGATTTAAGCTTTGATTCACTTACCATGCTTGAAATGTGCGCTGAGATAGAAAGTGCGTTAAATGTTTCTATTGAGAATAAAATTGGCAATGTTAAAACAGTTAGTGATGTTATAAAACTTATAGAGAACAACGGAGCATTTAATAAAGATGTAGAATACGATATAAACGATTACCCACTACCAAAAACAAAACAACATATACGAAGATTAAAACGTTTCATGCGATTATCACGGTTTACATGGCATTTTAAAGTTGTTGGACTTGAAAATCTGCCTATTGATGGCAAGTATATTCTATGCCCTAATCATCAGAGTTATTATGATATTCTTTGGGTATTAACAGCCATAGGACACAAACGTATAGATTTACACAAGGTATGTTGCCTTGCAGCAGAAATGTTTTTGTCATACAACGATGTTATGGCAATGCTTGGCGGTATTCCGGTTGAACGCAGTGGCAATACTGTGCCATCTATGAATCGTGCTTTATCTTGTATCAAAGAAGGCTACACCATGATAATTTTCCCCGAAGGCACAAGATCAAGAGACGGTAAAATACACGAATTCAAAGGCGGCGCGGCAAAACTTGCGATTGATGCAAATGTACCACTCATTCCTGTTCGTATTGAAGGAGCATGGAACGTCTTTCCGCCACACAGAAAACGACCAAAAATCTTTAGTTGGAAAGGCAGCTATCCGCTCCATATTTCATTTGGCAAACCAAT
>JAITFU010000021.1 GCA_031281125.1 Prevotellaceae bacterium
AATCAGTCAAATACATCTCTTACCATAAGGACAAATATATTGAATGTGAAACATTAGTCTTAGCTACAGGAGGCTACTCTTTCCCTTCCACAGGTTCAAGCGGTGAGGGATATCAATTGGCAAAAGATATGGGCCACACCATTGCCCCCTGCTTCCCTTCCTTAACCGGATTATTGCCAAAAGATTACGATACAAGGTTACAAGGGATTACCCTCTCAAACGTTCAACTCTCATTGAAAATTGACGAAATCATTGAACAAGAAGTATTTGGAGAGGTCATATTTACCGACTTGGGATTTGAAGGTTCATTAGGTTATCGTCTTAGTCGAAAGGTAGTTACAGCTATGAATCATGGACACAAACCCTCCTTGGTATTAAACCTAAAAGCAGCAATTCCTCTTCCGGAGTTGCGATCACGTTTGCAAAACGATTATCTAAAATATACCTCTGAATCTCTGTCGCTCTTCATGCGTCACTACTTACCTCGCGAATTAATACTCCCTTTTTTAGACGCTATGAGACTCAAGTCCAACCAACTGATCTGTAAACTTTTACCCGAAAATACAGAAACTCTTCTAAAAGGCTTGACTTGCTGGGTATTTCCCATTGAACGTTATGCAGGGTACGAAAGGGCAATTGTGACAGCAGGAGGAGTCTCAATAGAAGAGATTCAAAAAAAAGATATGCGTTCCAAAATCATTGATAATTTGTTTTTTGCCGGAGAAATCATCGATTTGGATGGGGACACGGGAGGGTATAACTTGCAGATCGCTTTTTCGACTGGAGTGATGGCGGGGTTGGGCGCAGCAAAATCAGCGCACAGAAAAACGTAACTCTAAAATGTCATTTCTAAAGACTTTCACCTCTTCTCCGGAAGAAAGGGGTATGGGAGGATGTAATTCGATCCAGATCAAGTCTCCCATTTTTAGATAGATGTATTGAGAAATGGACGAGATTGCAACCTCGATTGGGTTCTCCTCTAAAGTAGTGCTCCATTTTTGCATCACGCTTTTCCACATATTGGCGCTCCCGATTACCGGAACGTTCTCAACAGGTCTAAAAACAGGCGCCAGCGGTGCGGAGTGGTCGAAACTGCATGCATTTCCCCATGGAGCGCCATCCAAGCGATTTTGTTCTAATACGTTGGCCATATAGAGGCAAAATCCAAGTGCCGTTTCTAGATAATACCTATGGGCAAACTTTGGCGATATATGCTTTCCCAATCGATTGATCTTGGCCACAAGCGCCATAGCGCCCTCTACACGCCGACATGGCTCCGGAGCATAAAAGGTTTGACCATCTCGCAAAATGGCAGTATCCGGTTTTAGATAAAAATGATGACTTTGAAAAGGGATACAAATCAACTTCATATTCTAAATGGACATATTTGTCTTGAGTTCGGTAAGGACACGTTTGGTGTCTAATGTAAAATCTCCGCCCATAATCCAAGTGTAATAACTTGGTTCTTCATTCATAACATCATATAAGCGTCTCCCCTTATGCTTGCCAAAATTCACTACCGGTTTCTCTTGTCCATCAAGGATAAAACGTCCTGCGTAATCTATATTTCTGTTAATAGTAGAAAAGTCAGACAAGAAACCAACATCGTTTTTGAGTTGTGGGTAACGATCCAATTGAGATTGCAGCACTTCATAAGTAGCACGGGTATCCGCTTCTGCACTATGGGCATTGGTCATCTCTTTATTGCAGTAAAATTTATACGCGGCAATCAGCGTGCGTTGTTCCATCTTATGGAAAATATTTTGAACGTCAATAATTTTGCGTTTTCTAAAGTCGATTTCAACCTCAGCACGTAAGAACTCCTCCACTAATATCGGAATATCAAACTTAATCGAATTGAATCCAACCAAATCACAATCTTCGATCCATAAAGCCAAAGATTTTGCCACCTCTTTAAAGGTGGGGCAATCGGCTACGTCATCATTTGTAATATGATGTATAGCAGTAGCTTCCGGAGAAATGGGAATGGTGGGATTGAGGCGTCTGGTCTTTACCTCTTCTTCTCCGGTGGGTTTGATCTTTAGTATGCTGATTTCGACAATTCTATCAGACGCTACATTAAGTCCCGTAGTTTCTAAGTCGAAAAACAGGATGGGGTTTTGGATATTAAGTAACATGAAGATCCGTTATGACCCGATCATCATGGGCATGATGAGTGCGCAAATATCTTCGTTGGCATCGTTAAGAGAGAGAGGAATCAACAAACCGGCGCGGCTTGGATCAGAGAGTTCAAAACTAACGTCTTGTCCGGGCAGATTGGATAAAATTTCTGCCAAGAAGACCCACTTAAAGCCAATCTCCATAGGATCACCACTATATTGGCACGATAATCTTTCGTATCCGGAAACGGAGAAGTCAAGGTTTTGTGCAGAAACAGTGATCTCGTCCTGTTCCAATTTGATGCGAATCAAGTTGCTGGCCTGATTTGAACACACCGCAACGCGACGAACACTATTGAGCAATTCAACACGATCAATCACAGCTTTATTTATGTTATTTGTTGGAATTACAGAGCGGTAAGCAGGATAATTTCCTTCAACCAATCGACATACAAGGAGGTAATTTGGGAAGAGGAAGGTGGCGTTTTT
The DNA here is from genome assembly GCA_031281125.1 of Prevotellaceae bacterium. GTDB lineage: Bacteria > Bacteroidota > Bacteroidia > Bacteroidales > UBA932 > WRBG01. The sequence goes on from JAITFU010000021.1 coordinate 2,610, forward strand.
GTCGTCAAATTTTACAGTAATCTCACCTGTAATTTTTGGTAACAGATTTTTAATCACTCCGGCCGGCTTTTTGGGAAGAATAAATTTTGCAGCTTGCGTAGCGGCCACATCTTTACGTGTATAGCAGATGAGTTTATGCGCATCTGAAGCAACCAAAACGGTATTATCTTCAGAAATATCAAACAAAATGCCGTTCATCACGGGACGCAACTCCTCTTCTGCAGTCGCGTACAGACTGCGCGATATGCCCTCTAACAGCGAAGAGGCGGAGAAACGAATCGAAGTGGTGTCGCTCTTCATTGCCGGCAACTCAGGATAGTCGTCTCCGGAAAGTCCCGGAATATTGAATTTTCCATTTGCCCACGATATGTCGAGCATCTTTGTTTCTTTATTGAACTCAAAGTGAAGCGGTTGCTCGGGAAACTCTTTGAGTGAATCGGTCAATAATTTTGCCTGAATAGCTACAGAACCATCTTTTTCTACATCAGCAACCGATATGGAAGCCTGTAGGGTCGTCTCTAAGTCAGAAGCCGTGATGGTCAAAGTGTTATCAGATAAATGAAAAAGAAAATGATCCAAAATAGAGCTTGTATTTTTGGATGATATGACACGCGAAAGCGCCTGAAGAGGCGTAAGGAGTTCAGAACTTGATACTACGAATTTCATGAGTTATAAGATTAATTTTACAAAGATAACAAAAAATTTAAACATTGGGAACTGTTATAAAAATTTCCAAACATTACCAAGTCGCTCCACTTCGGGATAACAAGTAGTATCAAACTGATGAGGAACAATGCTTACATAACCCAGATTTACTAAATTGTGATCGGCATCAAGTGCCTCCGGTTCGTCGTTACGAAACTCCCCTGTAAGCCAATAGTAGTCATATCCGTGTGGGTCTCTTCTCTTTTCAAACTCTTTGATCCATGCACCTTTTCCTTGTCTTGCAAATCTAATGCCTTTAATCTGATCGTTGGGAATATCAGGGAAATTTACATTTATGAAAACATCCGGAGAGGGAGGATGAATCAAATATTGTTCCAATATTTTTCTGCCATACACAATGCAGGAATCAAAGTTGGCATCCGGATTGTGGGGAGTTGAAAGAGAGAAACCGATAGAAGGAACACCGTACAATATACCCTCTCCGGTTGCACCAAGGGTACCGGAGTAAAACACTGCGGCAGATGTATTTGCGCCATGATTTATCCCGGAAACCAACAAGTCGGGCTTTTGTTCTGAGAAAAACTGGCTCAAACCAATTTTTACGCAATCTACAGGTGTTCCTGTACATACATAACGTTCCAAACCTTCTTCTCTGCTGTGTTCATATAGTCTAAGCGGTGTGCCAATAGTCATCGCTCCGGACATCCCCGATTGGGGCTCTTTGGGTGCCACAACGGTAAGTGCCCCAAAAGGGCGAACCATCTCTGTTAAAGCCGCTAATCCCTTTGCCGAAATACCGTCATCGTTGGTTACAAAAATGTGGATCTTTTTATTCATCCTGCAAAAGTAAACTTTTTTATCCATTTAGCTACAATCTATGCAATTTTGTACTATATTTGCACACTTAAATTACATATCAAATTCTTTTAAATCAATAAAAAATGAGCAAAATTAAAGTAGGAATCAACGGCTTTGGACGTATTGGACGTCTTGTTTTTAGGGCCGCACAAGAGAGAGACGACATTCAAATTGTAGCCATTAACGATCTATTGGGTGCCGATTATATGGCGTACATGCTTCGTTACGACTCCGTTCATGGAAAATTTGACGGTTCAATCGAAGTAAAAGAGGACGCTTTGGTAGTAAACGGCCAAACAATCCGTGTAACGGCAGAGAAAAACCCAACCGACCTTAAATGGGGCGAGGTGGGCGCTGAGTATGTGGTGGAATCAACAGGTCTGTTTCTAACCAAAGAGAAAACGCACGCGCACCTTGACGCCGGTGCCAAACGTGTTATCATGTCCTCCCCCTCCAAAGATGACACCCCCATGTATGTCTATGGCGTGAACCGTAAGAAGTATGGAGGAGAATCGAATGTCTCAAATGCTTCATGTACAACCAACTGTTTGGCGCCAATTGTCAAAGTATTACACGAT
>JAITFU010000055.1 GCA_031281125.1 Prevotellaceae bacterium
GATCAGTAGGTTGCAACAAGATAAAATGTCGGCCCCTCTCTTTTGCAAACTCTTTGGCCTTTTCTACCAAAAGCGACCCGTACCCTTTGCCTCTTTCAGAAGTAAGGGTTCCCAAACCGTACAGATAGTACCCCTTATAGTCGATCCCTTTAATAACAAGAGAGATAGGGAAAAGGGTAAGGGCAGCATAAGGAGAAACCTTTGGTCCATAAGTGAGTAAATGGCCTAATGGAAGTCCTTCTGAGATGAAGAAATCGATATAACGATCATCTTCGTGAAAGGCCTCTCTCCAGATTTGAGATAATCCGGCCAAATGTTTCACGTGTTACACTTCGCTTTTATAGATCTCTTGAATCAGATTTGCATAGTACTTGGTAAGTACAGAACGTTTCAGCTTTAATGTCTGAGAGAGAAATCCGTTTTGTGGCGACCAATCGTCAATGGCCAAGCGCGGTTTACGTATTTGTTCGTGCAAGGCCAACTGTTGGTTGATCTTTTCCACCTCCTTATTGATCAAACGGATCACCTCCGGGAGCGCAATAAGTTCGTTATCATTGGTATAAGAGAGTTTTTGTCCATTGGCCCAAACACGAACCTGAACAAAATTGGGAATAATAATAGCAGATGGGACTTTCTGGTTCTCACCAACAACCATCACATTTTCAATATAAGAAGACTCTTTGAGCTTATTTTCAATAACTTGAGGCGCAATGTATTTGCCGGCAGAGAGCTTAAAAATCTCTTTTTTCCTGTCGGTGATTTTTAGAAAAATTGTATCCACAAACTCTCCTACGTCTCCGGTATGTAACCAACCCTCTTCGTCAATCACCTGTTTGGTATATTCAGGATCCTTATAGTAACCTGTCATTAAAAGCGGTCCACGGGCAAGAATTTCGCCGTCTTCGGCAATCTTTACCTCTGCGCCATCCATCACCTTACCTACCGTACCAATCTTAACAATACGGTCTTTGGGGTTGTTTACGGCAATGACGGGAGCGGCTTCGGTCATCCCATACCCCTCATAGATGTATAGTTTTGCAGCAGAAAAGAGACGAATAATGCGCGGTTGAATAGAAGATCCGCCGGTAACAACAAGCATCTGGTTACCACCCAATTTTTCTCTCCATTTTGAATAGACCAACTTGTCTGCAAAGTAGTGTTGGATGGTGTAGAAAAAGGGATTCCCTTCGTAGCGGAACCGTTGTGCCAACTTAAATGCCCAACTGTAAATCTTTTTAGAGATTCCATGCAGATCTTTTCCTGCTGCTTCCAACTTATGAAACATCATCTCTAAAACACGTGGGACAGAGCAAAAACCGTCTGCTTTAATGTCGTGAAGATCCGTGGAAATGGTGCCCAAGTTTTCTGCGTAATAGGTGCTGGTACCCAAATATTGGAACTCATAATTCATACTCCGCTCATATATGTGACAGAGCGGTAAAAAGCTGAGCATTTTGTGTCTGTGGTCAATAACTTGCTGTACGGCAGTACCAATAAAGACAAAGACCAAAGCGCGGTGCGACAACATGACACCCTTAGGTAGTCCTGTGGTTCCGGAGGTGTAGATAATCGTGGAGACCGTTTCCGGGTCGAGGTGCTCTTTGTTGTGGGCGACTTGTGCTTCCCACTTAGATTGTTGTGTGATGCCTATTTCCTTAAGATCCATCACGTTCTGATATCCGGCAACGGGGTCAATGGTATAAACTGTAGGAGGATTTTCAATTTCTTTCAAAACAGGAACAATTTTGCGAACCATCGAATCTCCGCCCAAAAAGATCACTTTTGCATCAGAGTGGGGGATAATATGAAGATAATCTTCGTGGCTTAGTGTAGTGTAGATTGGAACGTGAATCAGACCGGCTAACGATAGCCCCATATCTATAAAGTTCCACTGGGGACAGTTGTGGCTTGCAGTAATCACTTTGTCTCCGGGTTGCAGCCCCATCTCCAAAAAGGCATAGGCCAAATGATGGGAAAACTCAATATAATCGTCCGTGCTGTAAGTGATCCATTTTCCGTCTTTTTTTCCTGCAAGGATATCGTCTTTAGGATATAAGGCCTTGAGACGTGCAAGAATGTCAAATGTGCGGGTTACTTCCATAATAAATAATTTAAAGGTTAATAAAAAGCTAAATGTTGTTTTGGTTAAGAAGTGATTTAAGATCAGAGATAAAGAGGTCAATGTCCTCTTTGGTGGTGGTAAAAGAACACATCCACCGAACTTGACAAATCTCCTCATCCCATACATAAAAGAGATGCTTTTCCAAAAGCATTTGACACACAGCACGTGGAATGACGGCGAAAACGGCGTTACACTCCACCTGATGGGTGACAACCACTTCAGGCACATTTTTGAGAAGAGAGGTCAAATAAGCGGCCATTTTGTTGGCATGCGAGGCTGTTTCTTTCCACAATCCGTTCTTTAGATAGGCAATGTATTGCGCCGCAATAAAGCGCGACTTGGAAAAGAGTTGCATCGCTTGTTTACGGATATAGAGAAAGTTTTGGGCCAATTCCGGGCGAAGCAGTACTACCGCTTCTCCCAGCAACATACCGTTTTTAGTCCCTCCAAAAGAGAGGGCGTCCACGCCGGTATCCGTTATGTACGTTTTAAACGAGATGCCTGTGGAGGCAGAGGCATTTGCCAACCTTGAGCCATCAACATGAAGGTACATATCGTATTGATGGGCAAGGGTTGCCAAAGCAGAAATTTCGGCGGGAGTATAAAGCGTCCCAAACTCGGTGGCTTGAGATATGGAGATCACTTTTGGTTGCGCATGGTGTTGAAAACCAAAATCTTTTAGTTCCCGCTTGACCAAATCGGGCGTAAGTTTACCATTAGGCGTGCTTATGGCAATCACTTTACACCCCGTAAAAAATTCGGGCGCTCCGCACTCATCAACATGTATGTGTGCAGTATCTGCACAAATAATGGAGTTGTACGATTGGGTAAGCGCTTTTAAACAGAGCACATTTGCGCCTGTTCCGTTAAAAGAGAAAAAAACGTTAACGTCAACGCCAAATTCTTGCCTAAAAAGTGCTTCGGCTTCCTGAGTATAAGGATCTTCTCCATACGCAGGAACAAAATCTGTGTTGGCAACCTCAATCGCTTCTAAGATTTGAGGATGAACTCCCGAATGGTTGTCGCTTCCAAAACTCCGTTTCATCCTAAATAAATTCCGAATAGGCTTGAGCAGAGAGTAGTCCGCTTACCTCCTCGGGATTATTGAGTTCGATCTTGATCATCCACCCTTCTCCGTATGGATCGCTGTTTAAGAGTTGAGGCGACCCCTCTAATTGGGGATTTACTTGGACAATCGTTCCGGAAAGTGGCATAAGGGCATCGGCAACTGTTTTTACCGCTTCAATAGCCCCAAACACATCGCCAACCTCTAACTCCTCTCCGTCTGTTTGAATATCCACAAAAACTACATCGCCTAATTGGGATTGGGCATAATCGGTGACGCCCACAGTGGCTACATTGCCTTTGAGTTCTATCCATTCATGGTCTCGTGTGTAATACAATTGTGCAGGAATGTTCATGTTTAGAATAATTTAGTTATTAAAAATAGTTTACTTTAATACAATAAATGGCGCGGTAAATATATGTTAAATTTGTTTAAGTGCCACTTTTATTAACTCCTCTATGCTGTAATCTGACCTTATTCGGAGAAGCTGATCAATGGTTTTTTCTACTGCTGCCTTTGGAAAGCCCAACATTTGCAGGGCAGTAGCGGCTTCTTCGCGAATAGAAGAGCGGACATACCCAACGGATGCTCCTGTGCCGACAGTTGCCATCTCACCGTCAAAACCAACCTTGGCCACTTTGTCTTTAAGCTCTACAATCAACCGTTGCGCCGTCTTGAGACCAATCCCCTTGATCGATTTTAACCGTACAAAATCTTCTGTAAGAAGCGCCTGCCTCAATTCATCCGTAGGTAGAGACGACAGAATCATACGCGCAGAGTTGGGCCCGATTCCCGATGCGCCAATCAGCAGACGAAACATCTCCCGTTCGCTCTTTTGCCAAAAACCGTAGAACAACGCAGCATCTTCGCGCTCATGGTGGTGCAACCAAAGACGAACCTGACCTTTCTCTTGTTGCAGCGCGCTAAAGGTTTGTAGTGAGATAAGGATGTGGTATCCTATGGAGCCCGCTTCAACAACCGCATGGGTGGGGCTTAGTTCGGCAACAGGGCCTTTAATGTATTCGTACATAATGATTATGGGTCGTATTCAAATATTTTATTCTCGTGTTGTACCATCTCATAAATCCTTTTTTTAAAATTTATCCATTCAAAACAGCGATTGCCCATCAAGTCAATTGGGACATCAAAGTCAATATCTTCGAAAAAAACAAGCCCTCTTGCCGCATGGAGTACACTTGAATTAATATACTTTTCTGCATAAGTATCAAGCATTTGAGCAAAGGAAAAATGTGTGGACAAATAGGCAATATCCACAAAATCCTTTATACGTCTGCCACTATCGCTGATGGCGGCAAGTTTCATGGCCACAATGTCTTTAAGTCCATAGAGTCTGAAACCCTGATTTGTGAGAAGAGGTTCGTCAACAAGTGGATAAACGTGTGCGATAATATCAACCTTCACATTATCAATAGAACCTTTAATCGTGTCTTTTACGCGAACATCCTGCTTTTTAAAGTTGTATTTCTCTATCAGATAATCAGAGAGAGATATAGCGTCAAAGTGCTGATATGCAAAAAAATCTAAATCGATACTTTTTCGATGACCTAATCGAAGAGCGAGATTGGTTCCTCCTGCCAACAGAAACCCGTTAAGGGCATTATCTGCTGAAAGTTTTTCTAATAATCCCAGGGTATGGCTTTCGACCGCTTGTGTGTATAACATTTGATCTCCTCCTTCTTTAAATTAAAAGCGACAGAAATAAAAGTCAATGCTCTTGGATTCAATTCTGTAACTTCGTTTTTGTAGATATTGCGAACCTCATCAACGCCACCGTACAGAGAGAACATCGCATAAAAATCATCCAAATCGCCACGCTCAGCAACGCGTTGGGCTACCAATGCGCGTCCTTTGTGCCAATCAAAACGCGCCATATCCACATCCCACAACAATTGAGACGGAATGGCACCGTTTTTTGCCTCCTCTTTTTTCCAATTAGACCACATGACGCTGCAAAATTAATAAAAAAAGAGTTATCACTTCAAAAGGAAACGCTCTGTTATCACATCTTTGCTGTTTGAGCCTACAGATGCCTCAAATTCACCGTATTCAAATCCCCACTCATTGTTGCTGCGGGTAAATGCCAAATCTTCAGCCACAAGAGAAAAAGAGACCCTTTGAGCGCCTCCTTTGGGAATAGATACTTTTTGAAATCCCTTTAACTCTTTAATGGGTCTTGTTACGCTTCCAACCAGATCGCGAACATAGAGTTGCACCACTTCGCTTCCATCAAAATTCCCTGTATTGGTAACAGTTACAGAAATTTGGATCGGACTCTTTGCACTCATCTCTTTTGGACTGATTTGTAAGTCCGAATATTCAAAAGTGGTATAACTTAAACCATAACCAAAGACAAAAAGAGGTTGGTTGGGTACGTCTAAATATCTGCTTGTGTATTTCTCGTTGCCGTGTAACGGCCTGCCCGTATTTTTTACGTTGTAATACAGAGGGATTTGACCAACACTAACGGGAAAAGAGACCGGTAGTTTTCCGGATGGATTAAACGCTCCACTCAGCGCCTCAGCAACAGCCGCACCGGCCTGAGTTCCCGGAAACCAGATGACAAGTAAAGCGTCTGCTAATTCCGCCTCTTTCTCGAGTGTTAAAGGACGACCGGTTGCAATCAATACTACGATTGGTTTGCCCGTCTTTTTTAACTCAACCAATAGTTGGGTTTGAATGCCGGGGATATCAATGCTTGCTCGAGAGGCGGCTTCGCCGCTCATGTTTCCTTTTTCTCCCATCACAAAAACAATAACGTCAGCGTTACGTGCGGCTAAAACGGCATTAGTAAAACCACTTCTATCGTTTGACACAGGATCACAGCCTTTTACGTATGTTACACGTGGGAACTGCGATTTCATCCCTTCTAAGATGGTTGTAACGCTTGCCGCCTCTCCGGCTCCAAACCAGGAACCAAGCATATCTTCTCGATTGTTGGCCAAATCGCCAATAATGGCTATTCTCTTATTTGTTGACAGGGGAAGGGTTTGATTGGCATTTTTTAACAAAACAAAAGATTTACAGGCTACCTCTTTTGCTTTTTCAAGATTCTCTTTAGAAAAGACTACCGTACTTTCACGTTCTTCGTCGCAATAACAATAAGGATCATCAAACAAACCCAATCGAAACTTCATGGACAAAATACGGCGGACGGCGTCATCAATTATATTTTCAGATATTTTTCCTTCTCCAACCAATTGTTCTAAATAGTCAGAAAAAGCCATACCCTGCATATCCATATCCAATCCAACGCCGGCGGCCTGTTTGGCGGCGTCTTTCAGATCTGCAGCAGTGCCATGTGCAATCATTTCATTCACAGAGGTGTAGTCAGACACAACAAAACCCTTAAAACCCCACTCCTTACGAAGTATTTGATCCAACAAAAAACTATTAGCGGTGGCAGGCGTTCCGTCGTAGTCGTTAAAAGAGGTCATAAATGTGGCAACCCCTTCATCTAATGCGGCTTTAAAGGGCGGAAGATAGACATCTCTTAAAACTCGTTGGGACATATCAACCGTGTGATAATCGCGTCCCGCTTGCGCCGCTCCATAAGCTGCATAATGTTTTGCACAAGCCATAATGGTGTTCAAATCAGCCAAATGATTGCCCTGAAACCCCTTCACGCGCGCTCTTGCTATCATGGAGCCAAGGTGGGTATCCTCCCCGGCACCCTCGGAAATACGTCCCCATCTCGGGTCGCGGGAAATGTCCACCATGGGGGCAAAGGTCCAATGTAAACCTGCGGCAGCGGCTTCTGATGCAGCCACTCTTGCGCTTGTTTCGATTGCATCCAAATCCCAACTTGCGGCTTCGCCAAGCGAAATCGGAAAGATCGTTTTGTATCCGTGAATAACGTCAAATCCAAACAACAGCGGAATTTTCATACGGGTCTCTTCCATGGCAATTTTTTGTAAAGAGCGCGTAAAAGCAGCGGTATGGGCATTAAAAATATTCCCAACTTTTCCGGTTTTTATCAAATCTATGTAATCGCTCCTGAGTGAAGGGCCGGTTACCGTCCAGTCGCTTGTAAGCAAATTCATCTGTCCGATTTTTTCTTCTAAAGTCATCAGTCTCAATACAGAATCAACTTTTTGAGAAAGACGGAGATCGTTTTGCCATGGTGTGGTTTCTACCACTTTTTGATTTCTTCCGCAGGATATGATCATTCCCGCCGACAGGATAAACAGAGTAATCGTCCTCATG
>JAITFU010000192.1 GCA_031281125.1 Prevotellaceae bacterium
TGGATACTCACGGCGATAATGAGCTATTGGAAGACTTTTTGGATTTGATTGAAATTGAGGCTTCAAAAAGAGAGGTTGGGGAGTACGTCCCGCTCGACGACTTTATGAGGGAGGAGTACAAAAGACGCGGATTGAAATATGAGGCAGTATTAGGTAATCCTATCCCCAAAGGTACAAAAGTATTTTAAAATCATCCCTGATGACTATTTGGCTAAAATTTATAAATCTTTGGCTTTGTTGTCTTTTGACCCTCGCCCTTTTGGGTACATCAAACTCAAAGGAACAAAAAATTGTTACCGTATCCGTGTCGGCATTTACCGTGTTATCTATTCAATCCACGACAACATCTGTACTGTCATAGTGATTAAAATCGACCATAGAAAAAGCATTTATGCCTAGCAGTTGCAGCGTTTATTGATAATCCCACTCAGCATCCCCATTTATCAGGCATTAACCGCCATTGTTTTAATGTATGTATTTCTGTTTCTTCAATATAATGATTGGCCACAGCCTCTTCGATCAAGGTTTCGTAGTTGGTTAAAGTGTGCAACTCGCAATTCTTCTTTTCAAAAGCCCTGCGCGCTACGTCAAAATTGTAGGAGAAGATCGCCACCATTCCCAACACAGCTACACCGGCAGCCAAAACGCAGTCAAAAGCAGAGAGACTGCTCCCGCCGGTAGAGATCAAATCTTCTACAATCACCATCTTTTTGCCCATACTTATCTCTCCCTCAATTTGTACGCCCATTCCATGATCCTTTGGTTTTGGTCGAATATAGACAAGAGGAAGGTTTAACTTATTGGCCACCAAAGCACCCCAAGCTATGGCGCCGGTTGCTACACCCGCAATGATGTCGGTTTGCGGAAAATTAACTGTTATCAATCTACACAATTCGTCCACCACCAAATCCCTTGCATGGGGGTAAGAGAGTATTTTTCTGTTGTCACAATAGATGGGCGACCTCCATCCCGAAGCCCAAATAAAGTTTTTTTCCGGGCTTAAACACACGGCTTTAATATCTAAAAGCTGCTTTGCAATCATTTTTTCGATACGATCCATAAAGGAAAAAATTATATTTGCACAAAGATAGTAAAAAATGATAAAAATAGTACACGCAGCCGGAGGTTTGGTGCAAAATAGCTTTGGAGAGTACCTTCTGATTTATAAGAATGGAAGGTGGGATTTGCCCAAAGGACAACAGGATAATGGTGAAGCGCTATCTGTTACAGCTTTGCGCGAAGTGAGCGAAGAGTGCGGTATTATGGGGATAAGGTTGGGAAGATGGATAACGAATACCGTACATAGTTACCGGTTGGATATGGACCTAATATTTAAACGAACCCACTGGTACCGTATGTTTGTCGATGGAAAACCAATCCCCTCTCCGCAAACCGAAGAGGGGATCGAAAAATGTTGTTGGTGCTCGTTGGAAGAAGCGGCTGCCCTCCTTGACGAATCGTACCCGTCGATTCGTCGAGTATTTCGACTCGCTATGCTCAATCACCGAGGTTGATCTGTCCCATTTCAAGACGCTATCTTATCCAAGACGGATTAAATATTTGATTAAAAGCCGATTGAGGGACATCCATCGTTGCCCTAACTAAGTTGTAAGGTACATCATACGGCGTTCCTCTTGACATTAGTATCCCGTTCCAACTTGCCATTGTATATATGCCGCCGACCTTAAAGACGGCGCACTTTCTTCCGGCCACTGTTTTGGTATATTTTTGGCGATAAGGCTCCCACTCTTTTTCATTAACTGTAAAAGCGCCAAGAATAACTTCAGGCGTGTGGTATAGTCCGCCCGGACAGGGATAACTTACTGTCTGCCATTCCTCTTTCCAGCTACCTCCCCCTTCTCCGTCAGATGTCCAGTATTTAGCCCCATCATAAACTATTTCGGTTAAATGATTGATTATTTGAGCTTCGTAACCTTTGCCGTCAGGCGATTCTCTGTCGTCATATATTCTGTCTGTACGGTACAACAATCCCCATTCGTCCCACGTAACATAATAATCTTCACGTCCATTATCAGAAGGTAAATGAACGGCTCCTGTTTTTGCCCGTTCCGGAACATTTGGTAACGTAAGCGCCTGAAAAGAGTATTTGCCATTTATCAACATGGGATCTCCTGACCACTCATCTTTTCCTCCACGTCCGGTAGCAATTACATGAATGATTGTATTTTTGGGAACTTTGGCGCCATATTCTCCATTGCTGTTGGTGTATGTGGTAATCTCTTTACCGGTATAATTGGGTCTGCCTACCGGAGCAAGGTCGTCGTCGTCTATTTCGGCCCACAGAATGCGCACGGTTGCGAGCTTTACCGGTTCCAGATCGTAATCGACTACCACTCCGGATACCAATCTTGTAGGGCCACCAATCGGCGCCAAATCTTCATCCGAAAAATGTTTTACTTTTCCTTTATACACATCTCCCTGAAGGGTTGCCGTTCCCTCTTCTATCCAAATTCCCCTTTTTTTGTCAAACGTCCAAAGCGGAACGGAAGCGGGTCTCTCTTTGATGATTTCGGGCACGGGAAAGGTGACATCGGCAGGAAAATTCTCTTTCAACTGCAACGGATTTCCTGCATTGTCTGTAAGCTCTACACCAATCATTCCAAACGAAGAGAGCAGCACTTCCTCCCCGTCTGACGCTATTCCAAGCTCGTCTCCACCGGGTCTCATCAGCGAAGCATCCGGCATATTTGGAGCAAGATAGCGCATTTCCACATATACCGTTCCGCTGAAGGGTGATCCGTCTGCGCGTACAATGGATGCCGGTTGCAGCACGATTTTCAAACCTGATGGCAGCTCCAGCGTTTTGCCCTCCAAAGAAGCAAAAGTAGTGGAAATCGTATTGTTACTGTTGCCTTTGGGACACAAAACAACTTCGAGAAACATCTCTTTTTCGGGCTTATCGCACGAGCGAACAAGAGAAAAATAGTCGTTTTTTTCAAATCTGACCACAACACGGTTATCAACAACCTCTGCCTTAGAAAGGCTAAAGTCGCCATCGGAAGAGGTAGTTACGTTTTCGGTACCGGTGGTCACTTTTACTCCGCTGATCGGATTGCCGTCGAGATCGGTGACCATACCATCGAGTATGATGCTAACCATGGAGCCCTGCGGCTCTGTGGGCTTTTGGGGGATTTCCGGAATCTCAGGCTCGTCGGGATTGTCGTCAGGGATCTTCTCAACACAGGCTGTGGCAGCAATCGTCATCATTGCCGCCAGCAGAAAAAGCTTGATTTTTGGGTTAATTATCATGGTTGTCGCTTGTTAAGTCCGTCAAGACCATATTTTGCCAATGTGGATGACGATGGCCAGCCACTCTTTTTGCAGCCGATAAACATGGTGGTTACTGCGAGGCAGGCATCTATCGTTGCCACTTTCCTCAAATTGAAAATTCGTTTGGTCATTTTTTCTAAAAATCAAAAATTACTATTCTTATAATTTAATAAATTCAACCCTTCTGTTTTTTGCTCTTCCTTCGTCTGTTCCGTTGTTGGCTATGGGCAAAGTCTGACCTTTACCGGCGGCTTTTAGGCGATCGCGGGAAATGCCGTATTCAACCAATTTATCTACTACCGCTCGACTGCGGGCTTCGCTCAATGTTTGGTTGGTTCCGGCGCTACCTGTGTTATCGGTGTGCCCCTCAACGCTGAATCTAACGTTAGGGTTTTCTTTCATAAGCGTGACTATACGGTTAATTTCGCCCATACTTTGGGGTTTAATCGTACTTTTGCCTACATCAAAAGTGATTCCGTATGTGATGAATTTGCCGTCGTTCATCATACGGTCGTACAATGGTACTGCACCTTTGGCTATGCGAACATTGGACACATAAACGATATGGTCGTCCCAACCTTCTCGCTCAATTTCAAAACGGACAGGCGTATCCATATTTGGAACATTGGTAACGCGACTGCCATTAATATAAGCTTTAAACGCCCTTTTATTAAATGAAATGGAAAGATGATGCCACGAATTGGTGCGTTTTATATCGGTTTCAAGCTTTCCTTCTCTATCATCTCCTGACGCAAGGTAATACCAACGAAGTTGAACTTCCGATATACATTCCAATTGAAAACTCATCACACGATTGCCATTTGAATCGTAGAAATTGACGTAATAGGCAGTATTATATCCCTCTTTATTCGTTGTCCAGAAATCCATTTCAAACGTGAACACATCCGGCAAATAGCTTTTCATATTCTTCATTAAAGGTACAATTTTGGTATCAGGCGCCTCTAAAAAAATCGCCTTTTTACCATCAATGCTTGCTACTTCGGCGTTTCCACGCAATAAATCCCATTGTGACGGAAACTCACCCATTGTCTCATTATCGAGATTATCCTCAAAAAAAATCTCGTCGCCCGGAACAAAATCTGATTTGGCATAAACCGCTTCAACAGATTTTACTCCTTGTGCGTTTAGTGTTGCGCTAAGTGCTGACACTACTGCGAGGCCGATTGCTATGGCAACCACTTTCCTCAAATTGAATTCTTTCATATATTTGAAATTAATTTAAATTTCTTTTTTTCTCCTTCATCCTTTTCTTTTCCATAATTTTCTTCATCATGTATTCGTTACCCTCTTCTGCCGACAGCCAACTGCCACAATGTTCTATTAATAGATTGGTATTAAGCAGCGTTTTTTGGGCGCGAAGCAGGATTTTATTCTTCATTTTATCGCTTACAGTATCCATTTTTAGTTATGAATTTGATTTTGCAAAGTTACGGTTAGTTAAAAATGCAGAGTTTCACCAATTTTAGCGACAAGTGGGTCACTAATTTTGATGACAACGAAAACAAGAAAGAGAAAAAAAATATATGTACTTTTGCCGAAAATAATTCTTAACCTTTGATTGTTAATGATACGTGTAATAATTGTCGATGACCACCGATTGTTCCGCATCGGATTACAAGCGGCTTTCATAGCCGATTTTCCAGATATTGTGGTGGCAGGCGAAGCCGATTGCGGCGAAAAACTGTTCGAGGTTCTCGCCTCAACTACTGCCGATTTGGTGCTTTTGGACATTAACCTGCCCGGCATGGGCGGCGCAGAGGTTACCCGTCGCCTTCTTTGCGAATATCCAGATGTAAAAATCCTTGCCATATCTGCCGAAAACACTGCCGAAACGATACACGAAATGCTTGAAGCGGGTATCAACGGCTTCATCAGCAAGCAAAAAGGCAACTCAGAAGAACTTGCCATGGCTATCCGCTCGATTATGGAAGGGGCGGAATATTACGGACGCGATATTTCATCCATCATCTATGGGGTGTATGTGTCAAAAAAGAAAACCGCTGCAGTAACCAACGAGTTTACCCATCGCGAACGCGAAATCATCCTTGCCTGCCGCGATGGATTGCTGTGCAAGGAAATAGCCGACCGGTTGGGCATCAGCGTCAATACCATTAATACGCATAAAAGGAGGATTTTTCAAAAACTTGGCATCAACACTACGCTTGAAGTGGTGCAATATGCGTTGAAAAAGGGGATCATCCAAATCTAAAACGGATCGAAACATGAAAACAACTATATGCTTTACTATTTTTTCCGTTTGGGCGCTTGTACACTGCACACTCCTTGCCCAAAGCTATGACCACAGGAACCGTAGCGTTGATTCGCTTGAGCAGGTGCTGGTTACCCATCCACCGGAGGGCGTGGATTTGGCAACTATGTACAATAGCCTGATGATGGGCTATTTAGAGATTGATATCGAAAAATCGATGTTGTACGCCCGCAAATGTGTGGCAGTATCGATACCCATTAACGAATGGGGACACGTATGTGACGGGTACTACGTACTGGGTATGAACCATGAGCGTATTTCGCAATTCGACAGCGCGATGATTTATTACCACAAGACTTTGGAAAACACCCAACAGATGAATAAATATCCGAGGAAATATGGAGAAGTAAAAATTGACAACAATTACGCAATCGTTTACGGTGCCATAGGAAACGTATATAACACTCAGGGAAAATATAATGAAGCGATAGAATACTATAACAAGGCGCTCAAGGTATTTGAAAAATACAACGCAAAGGTAAATCAGTGCATTGCCTATAACAACATCGGGTATTTGTACCTGTCTATGGATAATTGGCCTCAGGCAGCCATCAATTTTTCAAAATCGGATTCCTTAGCGCTGATCTTAGGCGATTCGTTATATATTGTAGGTACCAAGATCCATTGGAGCAGGTTGGCCCTACATTCTAAGGAGTACGCAAAAGCGCTGCAAAACGCAGAAATAGCCTACGAATACTATTTGTTGCATTCCGATGAAGAAGGTGTACGTATTGTGGAAGCGCTGAATCTATTGACGGAAATCTATTTGGAAGGTTACGACAATGTGACACGGGCAGAGGAGTACTTGCGAAAAACGCTTGAAATGCTTGCTATATTAGATATTCCGCGTGAAAAAGCCATTTCGTTGCGCCTGC
>JAITFU010000194.1 GCA_031281125.1 Prevotellaceae bacterium
ATCAAAATAGATGGCAGCAAATATTTTTTGCGTATCAAATTTTTCATTTTTCATCAATTCACCCTGATAGCGGTTGCTCAAATCAAAATTGGTGGTGTAAAACGAACCGTTTTTAAAGATCGCGATGATGCGCTCGCCATTGAGAAAGTCGCCAAGGTACAGGCCGCGCTCGTCTGTGTTGAGGCGTTGGATATCGGTGTCAAACCAGATCGATTGCCCGCCAAGCGTGGCTACCCCCTTCTCTTTGAGTTGAATTTTGTGTACAGAATTGCGGGTCACGGTGTTACCCAAGGCTCCGCGCCCTTTGATGGCCAAATCGCCAAAAGCATATTCCAGAATGAGTTTCTTTAATTTGGGGCGCGGTTTGAGGAATATCTTGATCACCTCTGCTTCGCCGTTTGGATTGGCGGTAAACCACAACACCTGAGAACCCGAGGTGCCTTGCGTAATGTCGTACTCCTTGTCGCGGGTAACGCCCGTAACGGCAAACCGTTTGGCCATAACCGAACCTCCCTTTCCATCGCGGTAAAGGGCATTGAAGATGCAGCGCTCGTCGTTTTTCTTAAAGACCGCCGCATGAATAATATCTTTGCCAAAAAAGGCTTTGTCGCTGATTTTGCTGATGATATATTTTCCTGATTTCAAAAAGATTATGATGTCGTCAATGTCTGAGCAATCACACACATATTCGGCATTTTCGTCTCGTTTTAGATCCATTCCCGCAAATCCTTCATCTCGGTTAACGTAAAATTTAGCATTGGCTATGACTACTTTAACCGCCTCAATGGTTTCAAAGCTGCATAGCTCTGTGCGGCGGTGAAATTGGGCGCCGTACTTCTTTTTGAGCTGCAGAAAGTAGCGAATAGCATAATCGACAAGGTGACCCAAATGGTTTTCCACTTCTTCTATCTCTTGTTCAATATTTTGGATATGCTCATCGGCCTTTTTCAGGTCAAAGCGGGAGATTTTTCGGACAGGTTTCTCCACTAATCTGTCAATATCCTCAGGAGTGATGTCGCGGCGCAATCGAGATCTAAAGGTTTGCATCAAAGCGTTTACGGCAGCAAGTTGATCCTCCCAGGAACGGGCGTCCTTTTCTAATTCACGGTAAATCTTCTCTTCAAAAAAGATTTTTTCCAAAGAGGAGAAGTGCCAATCGGTATGCAACTCTTCCAAACGAATCTCCAACTCTTTTTTGAGAAGGGCTTTGGTGTGTTCTGTACTGCGTCTTAAAATGTCGGAGACGCTCATAAAATGGGGGTGGCGATCACTAATCACACAGGAATTGGGAGAGATGGAGACTTCGCAGTCGGTAAAGGCGAAGAGGGCGTCAATGGTTTTGTCCGGCGAAATGTCGGGAGCCAAATGGATGAGAATCTCCGCATTTTGCGCGGTATTGTCATCCACTTTTCGGATTTTAATTTTGCCTTTATCGTTGGCTTTGAGGATCGAATCAATAAGGCCCGACGTGGTTTTTCCAAATGGAATTTCGGTAATGGAGAGCGTTTTTTTATCAACTTTGTTGATTTTGGAGCGCACTTTTACCACTCCTTGACGCAGCCCCTGATTGTATTTGGCACAGTCTGCCAAACCCCCCGTGGGAAAATCGGGATAAAGAGAAAAATCTTCTCCCTTGAGGATGGCTATGGAAGCCTCTATGAGTTCGTTAAAGTTATGGGGCAAAATTTTGGAGGCCAAACCTACGGCAATTCCTTCTACCCCCTGAGCCAATAGGAGTGGAAACTTAACAGGCAGATCTACAGGTTCTTGATTGCGACCGTCGTAAGATGTCGTCCACTCTGTGGTTTTGGGATTAAAGAGCACTTCGGAAGCAAACTTGCTCAGACGCGCTTCTATGTATCGGGGTGCAGCGGCGCCATCACCGGTTAGGATATTGCCCCAATTCCCTTGGGTATCAATCAACAACTCTTTTTGTCCTAATTGTACTAAGGCATCTCCAATGGAGGCGTCTCCGTGCGGATGGAACTGCATGGTATGTCCAATGATGTTGGCTACTTTGTTGTAACGACCATCGTCCATACGCTTCATAGAGTGGAGGATACGTCTTTGAACCGGTTTAAGGCCGTCGTTTATGTGGGGAACGGCGCGCTCCAAAATGACGTATGAAGCATAATCCAAAAACCAATCCTTGTACATTCCGGATAGTTTGTAACGTTTTTCTCCTTCGCGGATCAGTTTATCGTATTTACCGGTTTGCATTTCTGAAGAAATGGATTCGTGCTCCTCTTCTTTGTCGTGCTCTAATTCAAAATCGTCGTTCATGGTTATGAGGCTAAGGAATCTATTTCAATTTCAATCTCTTGTTCTTCTTCCACCTCCGAGCGCAGATTGTCGATGATAAACTTTTGGCGGTCGGGGGTGTTGCTTCCCATATAAAATTCGAGCAGTTCGTGGATGGTGTCCTCTTTGCTCAGCCGGACGCTGTCTAACCGGATATTTTCGCCAATAAAGTGAGAAAATTCATCGGGAGAAATTTCGCCAAGTCCTTTAAAACGGGTGATTTCGGCATTGGCGCCTAACTTGGATAGTGCGCGATCGCGTTCCTCTTGGTGGTAACAATAGAGGGTCTCCTTTTTGTTGCGGACGCGAAAGAGCGGAGTCTGAAGGATGTACAGATGGCCCTGTCGGATCAGATCGGGGAAAAACTGAAGAAAAAAGGTGAGCATCAGCAGCCGGATGTGCATTCCATCTACATCGGCATCTGTGGCAATGATCACTTTGTTGTAACGCAGGTTCTCTACATCCTCTTCTATGTTAAGGGCGGCCTGAAGAAGGTTAAACTCTTCATTTTTATAGACAATCTCCTTTTTTTCGCCGTAGGTGTTGTGCGGCTTCCCACGTAAACTAAAGACAGCTTGGGTATTGACGTTGCGACTTTTGGTAATTGAACCGCTGGCCGAATCCCCTTCGGTGATAAAGAGCATGGTTTCGTTGGCCAACTCGTGCTTTTCGCCATAGTGGATACGGCAGTCCCTTAACTTCTTATTGTGCAGATTGGCCTTTTTTGCCCGTTCGCGCGCCAGCTTCTGTATGCCAGAAATCGCCTTGCGCTCTTTTTCTGACTCAAGAATCTTTTTAAGAAGCGCATCCGAAGTGGCGGAATTTTTATGTAAAAAATTGTCTAACTGTTCTTTAATAAAGTCGTTGATAAAATTGCGCACAGAGGGGCCGGTGGGTCCCATCTCCTTTGACCCCAATTTCGTCTTTGTTTGCGATTCAAACACAGGCTCTTGCACCCGAATACTTATGGCTGCCACAATCGATTGGCGCACATCTGAGGGATCAAAGTCGCGCCGGTAAAACTCCTTGATGGTTTTGGAGACGGCTTCACGAAAGGCCGAAAGGTGCGAGCCTCCCTGTGTGGTATTTTGGCCGTTGACAAACGAATAGATGCTCTCTCCGTAGCCGTTGCCGTGGGTAAGCGCCACCTCAATATCTTCTCCTTTCAGATAAATGGGTGGATAGAGGGGTTCGTCGCTCAGGTTTTCGTTCAACAGGTCCAACAGTCCGTTTTTGGAGATATATTCCGAATCTTGATAAGAGAGGCGCAAACCGGCGTTGAGGTAACTGTAGTTTTTGAGCATCTGCTCTACAAACTCATCGTTAAAGTGGTTTGTACCAAATATTTCCGGATCTGGAACAAATCTTACCAACGTGCCGTTTTTTTGGTCGCAAGTCTCCACTTGCTCTTTGGTAAGGACTCCCTGTTCAAAAGAGGCCGACCGGCTCTCGCCATCTCTAAACGACTGAATATAAAAGGAGGAGGAGAGTGCATTGACCGCTTTAAGACCCACGCCGTTTAATCCGACCGATTTTTTAAACGCCTTACTGTCGTACTTGGCCCCGGTGTTCATGGTTCCGGCAGCATCGGTCAATTTGCCCAAAGGGATGCCCCGCCCATAATCACGCACACTCACCACACCATCCAATAGTCCGATCTGAATCACTTTTCCATACCCCATGGCAAACTCGTCAATGGAGTTGTCGATTACCTCTTTGAGTAGTACATAGATACCATCGTCCGGAGCGGATCCGTCTCCCAGCTTGCCAATATACATACCCGGCCGCTTGCGGATATGGATGTGCCATTCAAGGGTTTGAAAATGATCTTCTGTATAGGTGTCGGAGGCGGTCATTGCGGTAAAAAATTAACGGCGCAAAGGTAAAAAAAAAGGGAGAGACACCAAACAACCACAAAAGAGATGTTCTTGTTCTAATCAAAATGTTCCGAAAAATCAAAATGTTTTGATTTTTCGGAACATTTTAGTAATTTTGCGCTCGTCAAGTTGGTAAGACTTACATATTGGAAGAATTTGGCAAAGAGCATTTTAAAAATGTAATTTACCTTAATATGGAAATTGAGGGTGCATTTGCCAATTTTATTGAAAAGGAACTGTCGCCAGGCAAGATTATTCAATTTATCGAATCCATCAAACGGCAGGAAATTATTCCCGAAGACACCTTGATTTTCTTTGACGAAATACAAGCAAGTGAAAGAACGTTAACCGCGTTGAAATATTTTTGCGAACAAACACCCGAATATTACATTGTATCAGCAGGTTCTTTGCTTGGGGTGGCTATCAATCGGGAAAAATACTCTTTTCCCGTAGGAAAAGTAAATGAGTTATATCTTTATCCGCTTGATTTTGAGGAATTTTTGTGGGCGTTAGGTTATGATAAATTGGCGAGAGAAATCAAAAATCACTACGCCAACAACGAGGTTATGCCCCAAGCGTTGCATAATGTTGCATTGGAATTGTATCAAAAATATTTTATCGTTGGAGGAATGCCTGCCGCAGTAAAATCGTTTGTCAAAACGGACAGTTTTATTAAGGTACAAGTTATTCAGAACAATATACTTAATGAGTATATTTCAGATATGGTAAAATATTCCGACACAACAACAAGCGTGAAAATTCGTGCTTGTTACGATTCTATTCCCTCACAACTTGCCAAAGAAAATGCAAAATTTCAGTATAAAATAGTGCAACGAGGCGGTACGGCAACCATTTTTGGAGAGGCAATCGAATGGCTTAATTTAGCAAACATTACACTCAAATGTCAGCGTATAGAACACGGATTTATTCCTATAAATGCCTATATGGATTTAATCAATTTTAAAATGTATATGGGCGATATTGGTATTTTGACTTTGCGTTCCGAAATTCCCTTACAAACAATTTTATCGACCATTGAAACTGAAAATACTTTTCTTGGGTCAATGACAGAAAATTATGTAGCACAGTGTTTTAAAACAAAAAACTATCGCTTGGCATATTGGCTAAGCGAAGGTAAGGCGGAAGTTGATTTTGTGTTGCATCTTGACGGTAAGGTCGTACCTGTGGAAGTAAAAAAAGGCAGGAGAAACCGAGCAAAAAGTTTGGGTATTTTTATGGAAAAGTACAACTCTGAGTACGCAATACGTATTTCCAAAAAGAATTTTGGATTTGAAAACAACATAAAATCAGATCCCTTGTATGCCGTTTTTTGCATTTGAAAAATATCTTTTGATTATTATGTTCCGAAAAGTCAAAATATTTTGACTTTTCGGAACATAATAATCAAAAGATAT
>JAITFU010000014.1 GCA_031281125.1 Prevotellaceae bacterium
AGAGACTACGGAATCCAATTCCAACCTCAGGCTAGTGGTGTAGGTATCGGTCACATACATAGAACCCATCGGAACCATCCCCGCAGAGGGCAAGCGCAGCACAATCTGCGGGGCCTGTGATGGGGTGATTTCATTATAGAGCGCTCTGTTGATTTTTGTCTTTCCCATCCCGATTTCCATATTGTCCGTCCCCCAGACCATCACGGGAATCATTTTACCCGACACCGAAACAAATCCGTTAGTCAGTAAAAACCCGTTTTCTCCAACGGTATTGTCCATAAAGGAGTAGCGAGAAAAGATGATGGTTTGGGTATTTCCCAATCGCTCCTCTACCCTTTTGACTAATGTGCTGCGTACCGAATCGCCCACCGCAAGGCTGCCGGTGATCACCGCCACCGCCACCACCACCGCCAGAGCAATAAGGCGGTAGAAGGGTTTGTGCTTGAGAATGCTTTTTTTAATCAGGTCTTGGGTGTTCATGGATACAAATATACAAAAATAACTATCTTTGTTCAGTTGATTTACGTGTATTGATTTATGAAAAAGTGTAACATTTTTAGAAAATTGTTGATTTTCAGCGTTTTTGTATGTACGCTGATTCAATTGAAGGGTCAAGATGATTCTCTTGCAGTAGCAGCGACGCAAATCCCAGCTTTTGCAAGGAGCGCTTTTGATCCTGAGCCTGTTGCCCCCTTTATCGACACCTTGTTCTATATTAAGACCGGCGTGGGCGCATTAACGGCGCGAGACAGGGCGCTCTTTGTCACAGATAAAATCAGGCAACTGAGCCGCGATCGTTTTATTGTTGACTCCATGCGTATATATACCGATGCGGGTATGAAGATCATAGCGTATGGCGATATTGTGGTGATGTCGATCTCAAATGCAGACGCAGAGCTTAATGACAAAACAATGATTTTCCTTGCCCAAGATTACGAAAGGATTATCGAGGAGGCCATCTTGCAGCGTAAAAAAGATATGGAGTTGCGTACCATCCTTTTTCGTGTGCTATTGGTATTACTGATTGTGGGCGCTCAGTTCTTTGTGTTCAAAATTATTAACTTTCTTTTTAACAAGCTCTCACAAAAGATTGAGCGACTTAAAGGGGAAAAAATCAAAACCATCAAACTTAATAAGTACAAATTGGTGGACGAGGGAAAAACCGTTAAGTCTATCCTTTTTTTGGTCAGGGTATTACGTCTCCTGATTATTGTGGTTACCCTCTATTTGTCTATTCCAATGGCTTTTAGTGTTTTCCCGGCAACAAGAGGAGTGGCTGCAATTTTGTTTGGTTATGTGCTTAACCCATTAAAAAACATTGGCATAAGCATTGTTGGATTTATTCCGGATCTCTTTTCAATTATTGTGATTGTTCTTGTTTTCAAATACTTGATTAAGGGACTTCACTATATGGCCGATGAGATCTATAAAGGAAAGGTAAAACTAAAGGGTTTTTATCCCGATTGGGCCTATCCAACCTACAATATCATCAAAATATTGTTGTATGCCTTTATGTTTATTGCCATTTACCAGTACCTGCCTCTTCACGAATACGATGTGTTTAAGGGTGTCTCTGTGTTTATTGGCATTGTGTTCTCCTTAGGTGCATCCTCTGTAGTGGGGAACGTAATCGCAGGGTTGGTAATTACCTATATGCGACCTTTTAAGGCTGGCGACCGCATCAAAATTGGGGAGTTGGTGGGAAATGTAATTGAGAAGACTCCTTTTGTAACCCGCATACGCACCCCTAAAAACGAGGAGGTTACCATTCCCAACTCCACCATTATGTCGGCACAAACGTTTAACTATTCCGAATCTGCCCGAACCTGTAGTTTGGTGTTGCACACCAAAGTCTCTATTGGTTACGACACCCCGTGGAGGCAAGTTCATGAATTGCTGTTAGAAGCAGCTAAACGGACGCCAAATGTATTGGAACAGCCCGAGCCCTTTATTCTACAAACGGCGCTTGCCGATTTTTATCCGGAATACCAACTGAATGTATTTACTAATGACGCCGATTTAATGCCAAGGACCTATTCTGCCTTACACCAGAACATTCAGGATGTCTTTAACGAAGCAAACATTGAGATTTTATCTCCTCATTATCACGCTCATAGAGATGGAAGTCATAGAGTGCTTCCCCATTCGTATCTTCCGGATGATTATCAAGCGCCCCCGTTTAAGGTAAAAATCGACAAATAGGGGTTAACAGGTCTAATTTAGCTACGAAACAAACTAATAGAATCGCTTTTCAAAAAAAAATGATACTTTTGCAGGATTGAATCAAAAGATAATGGATATCCCAACAAAATACAACCCTCAGACCACAGAAGATAGATGGTATGCCTATTGGCTCAAGCACAAGTTTTTTCACTCCGTTCCCGATGAGCGGGAGCCTTACTCCATGGTGATTCCTCCGCCCAACGTTACGGGGGTCTTACACATGGGACACATGTTAAACAACACCATTCAGGATGTTTTGGTACGTCGCGCCCGTATGATGGGTAAGAACGCTTGTTGGGTGCCGGGCACCGACCACGCTTCGATTGCGACAGAGGCAAAAGTGGTGGCCAAACTCAAAGAGGCCGGAATAGTAAAGGGACAGATTAGCCGCGAAGAGTTTCTCCGCCACGCTTGGGAGTGGAAAGAGAAGCATGGAGGTATTATATTAGAGCAGCTAAAGAAGTTAGGTGCTTCTTGCGACTGGGATCGCACCCGATTTACAATGGATGACGATATGAGTAGCGCCGTAATTGACACGTTTGTTTACTTTTATGAAAAAGGGTGGATTTATCGCGGTGTTCGAATGGTCAATTGGGATCCGGCAGGGCAAACCGCTGTGAGTGACGATGAAGTGATTCATAAAGAGGTGAAGGAAAAACTATACTATTTAAGGTACCACATTTCTGAAGATGGAAAATCGGGCAAGGATTGGCTCACTATTGCCACCACACGCCCCGAAACCATCATGGCTGACGTAGCGGTGTGTGTCCATCCCAACGATACTCGTTACCAAAACTTTGTAGGTAAAAAAGTATTGATTCCTTTGATTAACAAGGAGATTCCAATTATTCAAGATGAGTATGTGCGTATGGAGTTTGGCTCCGGTTGCCTAAAACTCACTCCTGCCCACGACATCAACGATTATAACATAGGTATAAGGCACAAACTTCCGGTGGTGGATATTTTGGACCCAAAGGGATTTTTGACGCAAGAAGCCCAAATTTTGGTAGGGGAGGAGCGTTTTGTTGCCCGTAAAAAGATTGCTGCGATGCTCAAAGAGGCTGATTTAATGGTAAAAGAGGAGCCATATACTACACAAGTTGGTTTTTCTGAACGTACCAATGCCGTGATTGAGCCCCGCCTCTCCATGCAGTGGTTTATGAAAATGGCAGAGCCGGCCAAACAAGCGCTTGAATATGTTCAAACCAATGAAGTTCAACTCATTCCTGATAAATTTAAAAATTCATACCGCCACTGGATGGAGAATGTGCGCGATTGGTGCATCTCCCGACAGTTGTGGTGGGGACAGCGTATTCCTGCCTGGTACCTCCCATCGGGAGAAGTTGTAGTGGCATCAGACGTTACCAAAGCCCTTGCCTTGGCACAAAAGATAAATCCAACTTTACAAGCAACCGATCTATGTCAGGATGAGGATGTTTTGGACACTTGGTTCTCTTCGTGGTTGTGGCCGGTAAGCGTTTTTGATCCCTCGATACCCGGCCATCCCCAAAAGAAGCCCAATGCCGATTTAGCTTATTACTATCCTACCAACGACTTGGTTACCGCTCCCGAAATCCTCTTTTTTTGGGTGGCGCGCATGATTATGGCGGGACACGAGTTTTGCCAGGTGCCTCCCTTCAAAAACGTCTATCTCACCGGAATTGTACGCGACAAATTGGGGCGTAAAATGTCCAAATCGTTGGGTAACTCTCCCGATCCGCTTTTAATGATTGCCCAAAATGGGGCGGACGGGGTCCGTATGGGGATGTTGCTGTGCAGCAATGCCGGCAACGACATTCTCTTTGACGAGAGCCAAGTGGAGCAGGGACGCAACTTTTGCAATAAGATATGGAACGCTTTTCGCTTAATCAAAGGGTGGCAGCCTCAAGAATCGTGCACCCCAAACGACTGCTCTTCTCAGACAGTTGTATGGTTTCGTCAGCGTATATCACAGGCAATCAATGAACTCAACGATCTCTTTGCCAAGTTCCGCCTCTCAGAAGCCTTAATGCTTCTCTATAAGCTCTTTTGGGATGACTTTTGTTCGTGGTACTTAGAGTGGGTAAAACCCGCTCAGGGCGAAGCCATCGATCCGATTACCCATCACGCAACAATTGAGCTTCTTAACGATCTATTGCTGCTCATGCACCCCTTTATGCCCTTTATTACCGAAGAGTTATGGCAAAGTATTAAAGAGAGGAAAACAGGGGAGAGCATTATGATCTCCTTACTTCCTGAACCTTATCTATTTGATCCCATCTTCTTGGCACAAGTAGAAGATACAAAAGAGGCCATTATGGCAATCCGTTCCATCAGGCAGGAGAAAAAGGTCTCTCCCAAAGAGCCCTTAGATCTCTATATCAACGGAATTTTGCCCCATTCTCTTTTTCCGATGATTCAAAAATCGGCCAATATTTCCACTATATATTCAGGTTGCGCTCCCGACTCTTCAGGCTCTTCGTTCCGAATCGGCACTACTGAATTTTTTGTACCGCTAACAAACCAGATAAATCTTCAGGAAGAGCGAGAAAAGCTTCAGGAAGAGCTTCTCCACCTTGAGGGTTTTCTATCTTCTGTACGTCAAAAACTCAACAATCCCTCTTTTGTTCAAAATGCACCTGAGAAAGTGGTGGAGTTGGAACACAAAAAAGAGCGAGACGCTTTGAGTAAAATCGATGCAATTTATGTACAAATCAAATCATTAGAGAATTCGTGATAAAAAAAAGTCTGTTTGGCTTTTGGGTGACTGTTGCCTCCCTAACTATCTTTACCTGCGACAAGGTGAGAGAGTTAGACGATTGTGCAGTGATTAGCAAGGTCGAAATAGAAGTAGTCTCTCCCGCAGCTGTGGTATTGGGAACACCTGTAATCGACTCTGATCGAATCTCTATCCCCCTCATTTTTGGAAAGTATCTCTTTCCCATAGAGATGGAGATCAAAATTGATACTGAGCAAAAAATTGATAAAATTCTTGGCTTTCAAGAAAAGAATAGAGTCCTCTTTGAATCAATTGAAGATCTTATCCGAATCGATCTGATTGCGTTAAGCGGTGTAGTAACTAGTTATATTCTCAACATCCAAGAAGTTCCGAGTAGAGACAACGCCGAAATTGAAAGATTTGACATTTTATCTTGGAATCCCGACCATTTTCTCTTTGCTTCGACTCCACGTTACGACCTCATAAATGAAGTGATTAACATAGTGGGGATCAGCACCCACTTTCCCTTTACCGTGGTTCCCAACATTATCGTTTCTGACGGGGCGCATATAGAAGGATATACAACCGGCGAGGCATTTACTTTTCCTTCCTACAACACGCAGTTGCCAGTGAAGGTTGTGGCAGAGAGCGGAAAAGAGTCTACTTGGCAAATCAAACTCAGTCAAGCACAAATCATTACTCCCACACAAGCGCCAAATGCAGACATTGGCGCACGCCTCTCTTTTCCACCCACCTCTGTTTCTGCCATCCTCTCCGGAAACAATACCGGATCGGAACTAAAAACCATAACCATTGATGCCGATAATGGTACAATCCGATTAGAAATCAAAACAAAAGATCCAAACTCCGTTTGGGAAGCCCAACTCTCTTTTCCTGTACCGCAATATACCCAAATTGTTGGTTTTGATCAGGAGAAATTATTTCCGATCATCGGAATGGGCACACAAAAGAGTTTTTATTTGGTCGATATGCTTGATGGATACTGCGTGGAGTGGAAAGTGGAGAGCGTGGAGTGGCGCAATCCCGATGCAGAAATTGAATCATTTGTAGTGTTCGATTATCAATCAGAATATCAACTTATTGAATTAGGAACTCCTCTTATCTTTCCCTCGCTGACCACCGTTGAGATCCCTGTAGAAAACGGTTTTGACTTTCCCCTTATCATTGATTCCTACCTCATTTCTATCTCTGACGACTCAAGGCTTATTGAATCCCTGCCCCAACAGCTCATCTTTTGGGATTTCAACACTACTTTTACAGTCAAAATAGAGGCACAAAATAAAGATGTAAAAACTTGGACTATTGCCCTTTTAGATGCCCGCTCAGGGAGTAATGACGCAAGGGTCAATAACTATATCATCAAATCGTACTCCGGTACATCTCAAACAGAGAACACATTGGTACTTCATCCGCTAGCCAATATCGACATTCATTCCAAAACCATAACATTTCGTATTCTTGATTGGGCAAACAAATTGCCGCTAACGGTGCAGGGATATGTCGATATTTCTCCCGGCGCGATGCTGCTTCCATTTTCGTTTGGCATTGAACATGAGCTTGTTTTCAACACCTTAGAGGATGTCCATCCCTTCACGGTTCTCTCAATGGATGGAGAGACTTTTCAAACGTGGAGTGTTGTATTGCAAAACGAAGCCCCAACAAGAAGTTACGCCAAAGAGGTGACCGACTTTATCTCCGGAGCTCCTTCTGCCGGGTTCTCTTTTGTCGAAAAGTACCTTGAACCCGATAAACGCCAAATTACGCTCATGGTGAACGATCGTATCCCCAATTCTTCCATGATTTTAGCACCCAGAATCGTTGTTTCTCAAGGAGCGCGCCTACTTGGGATTGCATCGGGTGCCCAACTCTCCCTTTCTTTTGATCAGCCCAAGATTTTTACTGTTCAGGCTGAGGATGAAACTACTGAAGAATGGAGTATTGTATTGGTTTACGCCCCTCAGATCCCCAATAGCGGTTTTGAGTTGTGGGGCAAAGCCAACAACAGCGACATGAACCTCCTTCCGTCCAACGGAACAGGCTGGTGCACATCAAATAACTCCACACTAAGCAACACCTCTCGCACCACAGGATACAACTCCCCTTATGCAGTGCAGATGCAAACGCACCTCCAAACCTTGAATTTTGTGATATTTAAAGTCACCACCATCACCGCAGCCAGCGCTTTTACAGGAAGATTTACACTCAAAACAGGTGTTAACGACGTGTATAACCCCATTACAATGACCAGCATGGGCATACCTTTTAATGGAAATCCAATGCCTATTGCCTTTGCCATTGACTATAAATACCTGAGAGGCACACAATTGGTGCGTACCGAGCCAAATTGGGGTTCCTTGATTCCCTCGTTTAAAAATCCGGTCAATCACCCCGGGACCGATGCGGCTTCCCTTAGGGTAGAGCTATTTTATAACCCTGTGGGGGCTTTTGATTACACCCGCAACCGCGACAACGCCATAGCTAAGGGAGAGATATTGGAGAGAAACCATGTTCCTGAATGGAGACACGTTTGGGTCCCCATTCAGGCGACCCCGGGAAAAGAGGGACTGTTACCCACCCATATAGTTGTTGTGATGACCTCCAGTCACGAAGGAGACTATTTTATAGGTGCCCCCGGCAGTACCCTTACCGCCGATAACTTTTCCTTAGTCTATTACCAACCCGAAACGGGAGCAAAACTATTGGAATAAACCCATAATAATATCACCAATGCTTAAAATTGATACCGAAATCGAAGTTCGTTACTACGAAACAGACCAAATGGGTATAGTACACCATTCCAACTTTATCCGCTACTTTGAAATCGCCCGCACCCTCTCTATGAAAAAAGCAGGCATTCCCTACGACCAAATGGAGCGAAGAGATATTGTTATGCCAATTGTTTCCGTCTCATGCAATTACAAACGCCCCGCACTCTTTGGGGACCTCTTGACCGTCACCACCATTTTAGAGAAACTCCCCACGGTAAAGATTGAGTTCAAATACGAAATTCACAACGCTTTGGGAGTTTTATTAGCCACCGGCACTACCGTCCTCGCTTTTGCCAATAAAGAGACGCTGCGGCCCGTTAGGGCGCCTCAATACCTCCTTGACATTTTGCAACCTCACTTCACCTGAAACTTAACCTTATGAAAATAGCCGTAATTATCATCACCCTATTATTTTACATCATTTTCCCTGCTCTGATCTTAAGGTTGTGCCACCTCTCTAAGTTGGCCAACAAAATTGGGGCTGTGCTGATTTGTTACCTTGTGGGTATGATCTTTGGACAGTTTATTTTAAACGAATATAACAAAGATATTCCGGAGATATTGTCCACAGCCATCATTCCCTTGGCATTACCCATGCTCCTTTTTGAATTAAATATTCGGTCGTGGAGAAAGGTTGCCGGAAAGGCGTTTGTATCCATGATCATATCTGTTATATGTTTGATTGCAACCATTACCATTGGATATACTCTCTTCCAAAACGGTGTTTATGAGGCAAATAAAGTGGGAGGAATGCTTTCGGGGGTCTATACGGGCGGAACGCCAAACCTTGCTTCCCTCAAAGCGGCTCTTAACGTGCGGGAAGATGTCTATATTGCTGTGAATACGGTTGATATGGTGGTTAGCGCTGTCTATATTTTGTTTTTAATCTCCATTGCCAAAAGAGTATTCGGCAAAATATTGTTGCCTTACCCACATAAAGTCGATTTTCAGGATGAAAACATAGAGGAAAAAAGAATCATCAAACGATTAAAAAAATGGATAAGGCTTGTTAGTGTGGGTAACATTTTAGCTGCGTTTGGTGTATCGATTCTTATTGCGGTTATTGGGGCGGGAGTTGGTTTTGCTTTTATTAAGGACAACGCCATTCAGATGGCTGTTATTATATTGACAATAACAACATTGGCAATTATCGCTTCAAATATCAAAGTCGTAAAAAAAATAAGAGGAAGTTTTGATGTAGGTATGTATCTGATCTTAATCTTTAGCATAGCTGTTGCCAGTATGGCTAATTTTGAAAACATGACCAAATCGATACTTCCGCTTTTGGGCTTTATCTCCATTGCCATATTTGGCACCTTAGTCCTGCACATACTCTTTTCTAAGATATTCAAAGTAGATGTGGACACTATGATCGTCACTTCCACCTCCTTAATTTGTTCCCCTCCCTTTGTGCCCGTTGTTTGTGCCGCCATCAAAAACAAAGAAGTGATGATGTCCGGGATCACCGTGGGTGTGATTGGGTATGCCTTGGGGAACTATCTTGGCGTCTTTATTTCTTACTTTTTAGGTCAGTTGTGATTTGTATTCAAAAATGATCTATCTTTGCAATCTAATTAATTAAGCAATCATGTTTACACCACTCATTTTTGGCTCTTTGGGCATGCAGGAAATTCTTGTTTTGGCTTTGATCGTCCTGCTTCTCTTTGGAGGAAAGAAAATTCCCGAATTGATGAAGGGAATCGGCAAAGGCGTCCGTAGTTTTAAGCAAGGGGTCAGCGGCATAGAAGAAGAGTTTAACAAAGAGATTAAAGACGACGCCTCTCTTAAAGTGTAAGCACATGGGAGAGAAGGAAAAAGAGATGTCTTTCTGGGAGCATCTCGATGAATTCAGGACGGTACTTTTTCGTTCTGCTGTGGCGGTTGTGGTGATGATGGTCACTATTTTCTTTTTCAAGTCTTTTGTTTTTGACACCATTATCTTTTCACCGCGTTCTTCCGATTTTGTTATCTACAGGTGGTTGAATCAGTTGGCTGCATATAAACCATGGCTTTCTGCTTTAAGTGTCGATTCTTTTAAAATCGAACTGATCAATATCGAAATGTCCGCCCAATTCTTTACCCACATCAGCGTCTCTTTCTGGTTGGGTTTTGTGGTCTCAGTTCCTTTTATCCTTTATCAAGTGTGGACCTTTGTTCGCCCCGCGCTCTATCCCAATGAAAAAAAGTCTATCACCCTTTCCTTTGCTTTTTGCTCTCTTCTCTTTTTGATCGGCATTTTTGTGGGTTACTTTTTGGTATTTCCACTCACCATCAAATTTTTGGGAACCTATCAAGTGAGCGATTGGGTGGTAAATCAGATCTCGTTGCAATCGTACATCAGTATGTTTACGTGGCTCATTTTGGTAATGGGCTTAGTATTTGAGATGCCGGTATTGGTACATCTCTTGTCCCGCTTTGGCATTGTCACCAAAAAGTTCCTTAGAAAGTATAGAAAGCACGCTTTTGTTGCATTGCTTTTTCTTGCTGCGGTCATCACCCCCAGTGGAGACGCCTTTACCATGACAGTTGTGGCAACGCCTCTATATTTGTTGTACGAATTTAGCATTTTTGTGTGTCTCAATAAAAAACCACAGGAGGTTACACAGGAAGAGGAAGGGGAGAAGCAAGGATAAAGTGGTTTCACTAAACAACATATACGTCTCCTTTGGCGGATTTGAACTGCTTAAAGATGTAAGTTTTTCCATCTCTCCCCGTGAACGGATTGGATTAACAGGCAAGAATGGAGCAGGAAAGTCAACCCTGCTCAAAATCATTATGGGTCAACAATCTCCAACTGCCGGAAATTGCGTAGTACCTCAAAGCGTTCAAATTGGGTATCTGCCTCAGGAGATGGGGCATGCCAAAGAGCGATCGGTGTTGGACGAGGCACTTAGGGCTTTTGATCATCTGCACGGGATGAAAAGTCGCATGGAGCACATTACTCATGAGCTTTCAACAAGAACAGACTATGAATCATTTATATATCACGAACTTATAAAAGAATTAAACGAATTGCATGACCGTTTCGATATCCTCGCCGGAGTCAATCCGTTGGGAGAAGCAGAACGCACTTTGATGGGTCTTGGTTTTAAACAAGGTGATTTATGTCGTCCTACGTCTGAATTTAGCGAAGGATGGAATATGCGTATCGAATTAGCCAAGTTGTTGGTACGTAAACCCGACCTGCTATTGTTAGACGAGCCAACCAACCACTTAGATATAGAATCGATTCAATGGTTTGAAAATTACTTGGAGTATTCTCGCAGCGCCGTAGTGGTCATCTCCCACGACCGCACCTTTTTAGACAACGTAACCCACCGCACCATTGAATTGATGTTGGGAAAAGCTTACGACTATAAAGCCTCGTACAGTCACTATATCACGCTGCGTCAAGAGCGTATTGCCCAACAAACCGCAACGTGGGAAAATCAGCAAAGAATGATCGAAAAGACAGAGGAGTTTATTGAGCGGTTTAGATACAAACCCACAAAATCGAATCAGGTGCAGTCGCGCATCAAACAGTTAGAAAAATTGGAACGTGTAGAGATTGATGAGATTGATCGCAGCGCCATTCACGTCCGCTTTCCTTCTGCCCCCCGTTCAGGTCAGGTAGCATTCAAAACCAATGAATTGCGTGCGCAATACGGACCTAAGATCGTTTTTGACAAGGCGAACCTAACGATTGAAAGAGGCGAAAAGGTGGCGTTGGTAGGGCGTAACGGAGAGGGAAAAACTACACTTATGCGTATCATTACAGGCGCTTTGGCGCCCGGAGCAGGTACAGCGGCACTTGGTTACAACGTCTCAATGGGGTATTACGCGCAAAATCAAGATGAATTACTCAACCCCAACATGACCGTTTTTGATACTTTAGATCAAATTGCCGTTGGAGACATTCGAACCAAATTGCGGGACATCTTAGGCGCATTCCTTTTTAGGGGAGAAGATATTGATAAAAAAGTATCGGTGTTGAGCGGCGGAGAGCGTGCGCGGCTTGCCATGGCAAAACTGATGCTCCATCCGTATAACCTATTGGCGTTGGATGAGCCTACCAACCACATGGATATCAAGTCAAAAGAAGTACTAAAAAAATCATTGATCCAATACAATGGTACCTTGATTTTGGTGTCTCACGATCGCGATTTTTTGGATGGCTTGGTGGACAAAATATATGAGTTCAGAGAGGGGAGGGTAAAGGAGCACCTTGGAGGCATCAAAGATTTTCTCTATCGAAGAAAGATCGAAAACCTTAGAGAGTTGGAACGAGTCTCTCAAAAAGAGAGCAAAGAGGCGACTAAAACTGCCACAGACGCTGCCATTAATTATCAGGAAAAAAAAGAGCAGGATCGAAAGTTACGCAAACTGCGCAATGAACTTGATAAGGCAGAGGAAGCTGTAGCTAAGTTAGAGGCGCAAATAGCCGAAAAGGATCGGCTAATGATAGCCGATGTGGCCAACTGCACCCCTGAGCTGTGTCGCGCATACCAAGCCGACAAAAAGGCCTTGGAGCAAGCCATTGCACAATGGGAAAAGGCCCATGAAGCATTTGATGCTTTTAATTGTGATTAATAACTATGTAACACTATATGAATCAAATTTTTGGAATCCATTCGGTACTCGAAGCGCTCACTTCGGAAAAAAAAATCGAAAAAATTTTGCTCAAAAAAGGGATCGAGGGCTCAAACATTGATAAAATCTCGCAATTGTGCAAGGAGCAACATATTCCGATACAATATGTTCCCATAGAAAAATTAGACAGGACAGTTTCCGGACGTCATCAAGGAGTTATTGCCTATATCGCTCAGTTAGAATACGTTTCTATTGAAGAAGGCGTTGAAACGGCACTTGCAGCCCATCCCCATCCCATTGTTCTGCTTTTAGACGGTGTTACAGATGTACGCAACTTTGGCGCGATTGCCCGTACCGCCGAGTGTGCCGGCGTGTCGCTCATCATTTTGCCGGCCAAAGGTGGCGCTGCTATCAACCCCGATGCAATCAAAAGTTCTGCCGGTGCCTTGATGCGTATTCCGGTTGTTCGCGTATCCCACCTAAAAGTTGCACTCTACTATTTACAGGAGAGCGGATTTAATATCCTTGCAGCAACTCAAAAAGGATCCGGCCTGATTTACGATGCCAACATGAAAGGTGCCACAGCCATTGTGCTTGGTTCCGAAGAAACCGGCATCTCTACCGCAATAAGTTCTCTTTGTCACCACCAAGTTTCCATTCCCATGTACGGACAAATCGCCTCTCTCAATGTCTCCGCAGCTGCGGCAGTAGTTCTGTTTGAAGTAGTTAGACAAAGAATCTAACGGAGACATCTCCGTCTAAATTCTGAACAAATGATGGCGGTGGCGACAGCTGCATTTAACGATTCTGATCGGCTCGGATCTGAGTTAAAGGAAGGGATCATAAGCATCTGATCGATTTTGCTTTGAAGAGGGGAAGAAATTCCATTAGATTCATTACCAATAACTATAACACCACTGTTTGATAGATCACAATCATAAACAGATTCACCTTCAGTCGCGGTTCCAAACACCGGAATGTCTAACGTATCTATTAACTTGTTTAAATCAGCATAATATACTGGAATCCTGAATATTGCCCCCATAGACGATTGAATCACCTTTGTATTATAGAGGTCAACGGTATCGACCGAAGCAAAAATCGCCTTGATCCCAAACCAATCTGCAATCCTAATGATCGTTCCTAAATTTCCCGGATCTCTAATAGAGTCAAGTCCCAGATAGAGACACGATTTATCTATCTCTTCAACATTGGGAATCATCTGTTTTGGTGCTTGTTCCACTAAAGCGAGGGCAGGGGAGGGGGTCGAAAAGTGCGAAACTTCGGCCATCTCACTTTCTGTGATCAAGCGAGTTGGGATAGATGTTGTAATAGTCTCTTTGTCTTGCACATACACTGCTCGTACATGATATTCCGAATTGAGAACTTCCCTTACCATCTTCAACCCCTCTACAACAAAAAGCTTTTCCTCTTCCCTATTTTTTTTATTTTTAAGTGTACGTAAATATTTTCGTTCGGCAATGCTCAACATATCATCTGATAGATCTTGTGAATTAAAAACCTAATATTTTTAACATCGACTTGTAAGTCTGTTCTTTACTAAAGAGCTTTGTAGTATATTCCCCTTTACTGCTGCTGTCAATAATCACCAATTTGGGGGCGGGAAGCAGGCAATGCTGAATACCTCCGTATCCGGCAATCGACTCTTGATATGCGCCTGTATGGAAAAAACCGATATAGAGCGGCTCATCGCTCTCGTCAAGTACCGGTAAAAATACTGCATTTGCGTGTGCCTCAGCATTATAATAGTCCTGTGAATCACAAGTCAGTCCACCTAGAAAAACTCGGTTATATTGCTCATTCCACTTATTTACAGGCAATAAAACAAAACGTTGTTTGATTCCCCAAGTATCGGGTAGGGTAGTCATAAAAGAACTGTCGATCATATACCATCGCTCACGATCGTTTTGTTGTTTGCTACCCAAAACCTGGTAGATCACCGCACCACTTTCGCCCACGGTAAAACTTCCAAATTCTGTAAAAATATGGGGTTCTTCAATTCCTCGCTGCTGACAGATACTTTTTATCTGTGCAATAATCTCTTCGGCCATATATTCATAATCGTAATCAAATGCCAAAGAGTTTTTTACAGGAAAACCACCGCCAATATTCAATGAATCAAGTTCCGGACAAATGAGCTTAAGGTCACAATATACATTAACGCACTTAGAGAGTTCATTCCAATAATAGGCATTGTCTCGCATACCTGTATTGATAAAAAAATGCAACATTGATAGGCTAAACTTCTGATTATCTTTAAGTTTATTTAGATAAAAGGGAACAATGTCACTGTAACGTATTCCCAACCTTGAAGTATAAAACTCAAACTTTGGTTCCTCCTCAGCAGCAATCCGAATGCCAATCTTACAAGGAGTAGAAATCTGTACATCAAGCTCATCAATCTCGGTCATATTGTCAAGAATGGGAATGGTATTGTGCCACCCATCGTTGATCAATCGGGCCATATTCTCTATATAACTCTCTTTTTTGTATCCGTTGCACACAATAAAAAGATCTTTGTTTACTTTATTTTCTTCGTGTAAAGCTTCAATAAGGTTAATATCAAACGCAGATGAAGTCTCAATATGGATGTCATTTTTTAGCGCTTCTTCAAGAACAAAAGAAAAATGAGAACTTTTAGTGCAGTAACAATAGTGGTAATCTCCTTGATAATCGACCTTTGCCATTGCCACATTAAATAAGCGTTTAGCACGCTGAATCTGTTGTGATATCTTTGGCAAATAACTAATTCTAAGAGGTGTTCCATACTGCTCAATTAAGTCCATTACTGGTATGTCGTGGAAAAAGAGTTCTCCGTCTTCTATTCGAAACTCATCTTGAGGAAATTCAAAAGTTTGCTCAATCAAGTCGATGTATTTGTTCTTCATTTGCTTAATGTAAGTGAATTAGATGAATAAAAAAAAAGTAAAGTAACTGATGTGGATTCAAAATAGGGAACAAAGGTAAAAAAAATATTTATTCTTCTGTATAATTCAAAAATATCGTATAACTTTGCGTAGAGATCGTAGATTGTTTTATTGAATTCTTATGTTGGATTTTTGTCATATTCGTCTAATCTTAAAGATTGTAGGATTTTTCCTTCTCACTTCGTGCAGCGCTACACGTTGGATACCGGAAGATGAAAACCTCCTTAATAAATATGACATTACTGTTGCCCCGCAGAGTGAAATCACCTCAGCCACCATAACACCATACATCAAGCAACAACCAAACAACACCATTCTCTTTGGGTGGAAATTTTTATTGTCTATCTATAACCTCAGTCCAAAGTCTGATAGCAGATGGGCAAGGTTACTAAAGGAGACAGGAGAGGCACCTGTTATTTTTGACCCCAAAGAGTTGGAAAAGAGCAAGGAGAATATCGATCGGTTTGTTACTTCTCAAGGGTATTACAAAAATACGCTCTATGATTCAATATCTTACAAAAAACGACAGGCTACAGTTCACCTAAACCTTACACTTGGCAAGCAATACCCCATTGCAGCGATTGACTACCACATCAGCGACAGCACCATGCGCTCTTTTCTCATTGCCGACACCATCAAAAGCCTGCTTAGGTTTCGTCCAATGCTGTCAGAACAACTTCTTGAACGCGAAAGCGAACGGATCGCTGCCAATCTTAGAAAATATGGATACTATAATTTTACAAAGAATCATATATCATTTGTTGCCGATACTTTTAAAAGAAGTAATGAAGCAACCTTAACCATACAATTTAAAGATAGAAGCAGAGAAGATGAAATAGCTCAGATGGCTGCACCTCAACAACGATTTACAGTTGAGAAAATCGAGGTTTTTACCGATTGGCTTCCCGTACAATCGATGCAGAATGAGCGGTTCAAATCGACATTCGACTCTATCGAATACAAGGGGATCAAAATCTTTCACACAGGAAAGAATAACCTTCGTCCTCAGGTAATCTCTCGATTAAATAGAATAGATATAGGAGATTTTTATAATGAGCGGTTGGTCAATACCACTTACAATCGTTTTTCGTCACTACGCCTCTTTAGCGGAGTAACGCTTCTGTTTGATGCCATACCTTCGATAGAAAATCAATCACCGATCGATACCAATTATGTCACTCCTCAACAAGGTGCCTTACTTTGTCAAATTCGCTTAACCCAATCAAAAATACAAGGATACAAAATTAATTTAGAAGCCTCGAGCAACTCTTCCGGACTTATTGGCCTCTCACCCGCCTTCTCATATTTTCATAAAAACATCTTTAACGGGGGAGAACGGCTCACCATGAGTTTTTCCGGGAATTTTCAATTCAAATTCCGAAGTCCTGTTACATCCACCGAATTGGGAGCATCCACATCGTTGGCTTTCCCCACTTTTCTCTTTCCCATTCCCCACAAATGGTTTAGCAACTTCACCCCTCAGACCGATATAGGTATCAGCTACAGTTTACAACAACGTCCCGAATATGAGCGTAATATGCTCTCACTCAGTTTTGGGTACAGTTGGCAAAATGGAGAACGACTTCTCTTTCGCTTTTCTCCTGTTCAGTTGAATATGGTTCGCCTTTATCATGTTGATTCTACGTTCTATAAAAGCTTGCATGATCCATTTTTAATCAACAGTTATAAAGATCACTTTGACTTAGGCTCCTCTTTTACATTGTATTATACCACAGATAACGCTCCTGCACCAAAAAATAGTTATTTCTATCTTCGTTGGACCACAGATATGTCTGGTAATTCTCTGAGTATGTTATCCAATTCGCCAAATCTTTTTGGAACGGCCTATTCTCAATATTGGAAAAATGAGATCAACTCAGTTTATACATGGAAACCGGATCCTGATCAAAGCGTAGCTTTTCGCTTTTACGGAGGCGTTGGGGTGGCATACGGAAATTCAGATGCCATGCCCTTTGAAAAGCTCTTTTACTCAGGAGGGGCTAATAGCCTGAGGGCTTGGCAAGCGCGGAGCGTAGGACCGGGGTCTATGCCCATTGACACCACTTTTTCTATACCCAACCAAACAGGGGATATCAAATTAGAGACCAACATCGAATACCGTCCTAAACTATTTTGGAAATTAGAGGGAGCATTTTTTGTCGATGCAGGAAATATCTGGACATTACGACACGACCTTGGTAGAGAGGCAGGAGCCTTTCGCAAAGATTTTTACAAAAGTATCGCTATTGCAGGGGGAGTTGGTTTACGCCTAAACCTCGAATTTGTACTATTGCGTTTAGATCTTGGCCTTGTTTTTCGCGATCCGCATTTACAAAAGTGGATACCAATGAACAATTGGTTTAAAGCAAATACTTATGCCATTCAATTTGGTGTAGGATATCCATTTTTATAGAAACTTTTTAATCATCAAGATTATAACGTACAAAGAGTTCTATAGCTTGATACTCAGCCATTCCTAACTGGTTGTAAATATCGG
This sequence comes from Prevotellaceae bacterium, assembly GCA_031281125.1. GTDB lineage: Bacteria > Bacteroidota > Bacteroidia > Bacteroidales > UBA932 > WRBG01. The sequence continues at coordinate 17,725 of JAITFU010000014.1, forward strand.
CTGTATGGTGATTTCGCTCCTCTGCACGTTTCCAAAATTCACGGCTATCGGAACCCGGAAACAAGGGACGATCTTTTTGCGATTGATGCTTAAAAATCGCTTCGCGCTTAATCTCCACCTCTTCGGGACTTAACGGAACCGACATGTCGGCTTCAGAAACATCCCATTCCTGCCAAGCTCCTCTGTATAACCATATTCTGCAATTTTTTAACCACTCCTCATTTTCTAACTCCCTTAATGCCTCAATAATAGCCAAAAAGCAAACTCTGTGAGTGCCGTGTGGATCGCTTAGGTCGCCTGCGGCAAAAATCTGATGAGGTTGCACCTTTTGCAACAGTTTCTTTACAATTCCTATATCTTCCGGCCCAATCGGCTTCTTCTTCACTCCACCGGTTTCGTAAAAGGGCATCTCCAAAAAATAGACCCGATCCTCAGGAATACGCAAATACCTGCATGCCGATTTGGCCTCTCCACGTCGAATCGCAGTTTTAACTTGCCGTATGGATGAGGTGTCTGCTTCCCCGGGTTTCTTATTGGCCAAATCCCGAACAGCTTGTTGGTACGCGTCTTCTGCGATATCTGAAGAGATAGGGTAGATGTGGCTGCTGTCCCTTAAAAAATCGAGAAAACGTATGGCATCGTGATCAAATACAGCTATATTCCCGGATACTTGATAGGCAACATACACCTCGTGTCCCTGTTCGGAGAGGCGGGCCAAAGTTCCTCCCATGGAGATAACGTCATCATCAGGGTGGGGGCTAAAGATCACCGCTCTCTTTGGAAATGGTGTTGCGCGTTCCGGACGAGTAGAGTCATCTGCATTTGGTTTACCACCCGGCCATCCGGTGATAGTGTGTTGTAAATCGTTGAATACCTTAATGTTAATTTTACTTGCAGGTCCTTTCTCTGTGACTAAGTCGCTCATGCCATTGTCGTTATAGTCACGGGAAGTGATTTTTAAAATCGGTTTATCTAATTTTTTACAGAGCCAAAAAACGGCTCTTCTTATGAGTCGATCATCCCAAACGCAAGACCCTGTCAACCACGGCGTTTTAATGCGAGTCAGCTCAGCCGCAGCAGCACGATCGACCATCACTTGAATAGAGGTATGCTTTTGAAGGTAGGAGGGAGGATTAGATTCATCCACAACTCCTTCTATCATCTTTTGGATACCAAAAGCCCTCCCTTCTCCCCACGACAGGTAAAAAATCTTTTTGGCAGAAAAAATGGTATCTATCCCCATAGTGATCGCATAGTGAGGAACATACTCAACACCAAAAAATTCACTTGCTGCGGAGACACGAGAGCTGTGGTTAAGGGTAATCAATCTGGTATGTGAATTGTAAGGAGATCCGGGTTCGTTAAAACCCATACCAGAAGTGAGTAAGATGTCAATACCACCAAATTGCTTAATTTTTTTTTCATAATCGAAACAAAACTGAACTACCAAATCTCTGTGCAACATTCCGTCCGGAAAATGGATCGACTCCTGAGGAATATCTATATGGTCAAACAGATATTCACGCATAAAACGATAATGGCTCTGCAGGTCGTCTTTTGAAATAGGATAGTACTCATCCATGATAAACGCTTTGACTCTTTTAAAACAGACCCGTTTTTCACGATATCCCTTCACTATCTCTTCATATACCTGTATCATAGCAGATGAGGAGGAAAAGGCGATTACGGTAGGGATGCCTTCTTTATCGTTATTGTTAATATGCTCTATTACAGCACCTGCTACAAGCAAAGATGCGGATAATGAATCATCAAAAATACGGACAGGCAGTTTTTCGTACCGCTTGCTAAATTCGTTTTGTGTCATGATCTGGAAGTGTTGATTCTGCAAAGTTAGCTAAATTTTGATAGTGATACTTCTTCCACCTATTACAAAGAGTCTTTTGAACTTCGTTTTCACGCGGATTGTTACCGGGTTTGTAGAGTTGTGTGCCGGATAGCTGCTCAGGCAAAAACTCCATATCAACAAAATTTCCTGAATAGGAGTGGGCATATTTATATCCTTTTGAATACCCTAACTCCTTCATTAGTTGTGTTGGAGCATTTCGCAGATGGAGAGGAACGGGCAAATCTCCCGTCTCTTTTACCAAAGCAGAGGCACCATCAATCGCCTCAATGGCGCTATTGCTCTTTGGAGAAGTGGCCAAATAGAGCGCGGATTCAGAAAGAAGAAGTCTGCCTTCGGGCATTCCTATCTTATGAAGACCATCAAAACAGGCATTGGCAATTAAAAGCGCGTTAGGATTGGCCAAACCAATATCTTCAGAAGCCAAAATCACCATCCTTCGTGCAATAAAGAGAGGATCTTCGCCACCGGCCAACATCCTTGCCAACCAGTAAATCGCCCCGTTAGGATCCGATCCCCGTAAACTTTTGATGAATGCAGATATAATATCGTAATGTTGCTCACCACTTTTATCATAAAAAGCCAAATTTTCTTGCAAACATTCTGTTACAGAATGGTTATCAATCACAATCGTTGCACCGGAAACAGTCTGTGAAACAAGCAATTCTATAATATTCAACAATTTACGAGCATCTCCTCCCGAAAAGCGAAACAGGGCATCTGTCTCCACAATAGAAAAGCGCAATGTTTTTAAGAACAAATCCTTTTCTATTGCTCTATGCAGCAGTTGAGTAAGGTCTTCTACATTTAGAGATTTAAGAATATATACATGGCAACGAGAGAGCAGCGGAGAGATCACTTCAAAGGATGGATTTTCTGTGGTGGCACCAATCAGCGTGAGGGTACCATCTTCCACAGCACCCAAAAGAGCATCTTGCTGAGATTTACTAAAACGGTGAATTTCATCAATAAACAAGATGGGGCGAGTGGTAGCAAAAAGACGGTTTGCTCTGTTTTTCTCAATCACTTCCCGTACCTCTTTTACACCTGAGCTAACAGCAGATAAAGAGAAAAAAGGCGATTCTAACGTATGTGCAATAATTTTTGCTAAAGTTGTTTTTCCCACGCCCGGAGGACCCCATAATATAAATGATGAGATATTTTTTGTTTCGATCATTTTCCGCAACACAGCACCGGATGCAACCAAATGTGGCTGCCCAATATAATCTTCAAGTGCGGTAGGGCGTAAGCGTTCTGCAAGTGGAATCATATATATATCTTATAATTAGAAGTATGCAATTTCTTTATTTAACATAATATAAATTGTGTAAATTTTATTCTTTCAAATTCGATGCTAAGATAGTGCGTTTTTATCATACCTTTGCAAAATAATTCTACATTTCTCTTTATGGGACGCAGGGACAGAATCATATTAGAAAACGTGTTGATTACCGGTGTTGCTGCCGAAGGTAAAGCATTGGCGTCAATTGACGGAAAAATTCTATTTGTACCGCACGCCATTCCCGGTGATGTGGCAGATATTCAGGTGACACACAGGAAAAAAGCCTATATGGAGGGATATATTTTGAATCTTCGTACTCAATCTCCTGACCGAATTCCACCTTTTTGTCCCCATTATGGCTACTGTGGAGGTTGTAAATGGCAACCGCTACCCTACCCTTTGCAATTGAAATATAAGCAACAGCAAGTATATGAGCAACTTACAAGAATTGGGAAATGCCAGCTTCCTTCCATCAAACCCATCATTGCTTCGGAAAAGAGGCAATACTACCGAAATAAATTAGAGTTCACCTTTTCTGATCGTTCCTGGCTCACTAACGAAGAGATTGCAATACAAGGAGATACACACTTTCAAAAAGCATTAGGATTTCATGTGAGCGGCTCTTTTGACAAGGTACTTGACATTACGCACTGTTACTTGCAACCGGATCCTTCCAACGCCATCCGTCTTGCAATCAAAAACTTTGCCGAAGAAAACGATTATACCTTTTTTAATTTAAGGGAACAGACAGGATTCCTGCGCACGTTGATGATTCGAACCGCCAGTACAGGTGAAATCATGGTGGTTATTGCTTTTGCTTTTGAAGATCAAAAAAAACGTGAGGCGCTGTTGGACAACTTGATAGATCGTTTTCCTGCGATCACTTCTCTTATGTATGTTATTAACGAAAAACGAAACGACTCTTTTGAGGGTTTAAAGGTACTCCCCTACCACGGAACTCCTTTCATAATAGAACAAATGGAATCCCTTCTCTTTACCATTGGCCCAAAGTCGTTCTTTCAAACCAACTCCGATCAGGCACATCGTCTCTACAGCATTGTCCGTGACTTTGCGTCACTTACAGGTAATGAGCTTGTTTACGACCTCTACACCGGAACGGGAACCATAGCGTTGTTCCTCTCCCGTTACGCTAAAGAAGTGATTGGCATTGAGTATGTAGAAGAAGCTGTTGCAGATGCAAGAGAAAATGCCAAAGCCAACCAAATTAACAACTGCCATTTCTACGCAGGCGATATGAAAGAGGTACTGAACCGCGACTTTCTTGACAGGCATGGCACACCTGACGTAATGATTCTTGACCCTCCGCGTATGGGCATTCATCCGCAAGTGATTAGCGTAATCATTGAATCATCGCCATCTAAAATCATCTATGTCAGTTGCAATCCCGCCACTCAAGCCAGAGACATCAACCTCTTATCCACCCGGTACACCATACAATCAATCCAACCCATCGACATGTTCCCACATACACATCACGTAGAAAATGTAGTTCTCTTGCAAAAGACGTCTGCCTAATCCCTTAGACAGACGTCCCACGCATTACTTAAATAAACCTAAACCTTATTATTAATTAAGGCTTATATTTGACTAAAATAATCCTCAAAAGTTTAATGACAAAAATAACTGATTTAATAGAAACAGATAATAAAACAATCTGCGCAATAGCCACCACAGAAGGCACATCGGCGCTTGGTATTGTCCGTCTGAGTGGTCCTCTTGCACATCATATTGTAAATAAGATTTTTAAGCCAACTTCAAATGAGTGTCTTTTGCCGCGACGGGTCTATTTTGGAAAAGTCTTTGACAAAGAGCGTCTGATTGATGACGTAATTGTACATATTAGTATCGCACCTTTCTCATTTACAGGAGAAGACTGTGCTGAGATCAGTTGTCACGGTTCATCTTACGTTTTGCACGAGGTGATGTCTCTTGCGATGGAGAATGGGGCTACTCCAGCCCTACCCGGTGAATTTACCCAAAGAGCCTTTTTAAATGGTAAAATTGATTTAGCTCAGGCAGAGGCTATTGCAGATCTGATCGCATCAGAGAATGAAGCAGCTCATCGTGTGGCAATACAACAAATGCGAGGCGGCTTTTCATTAGAAATCAGCAAGCTAAGAAGCGCTCTGATCGACTTTACCTCCCTTATTGAATTAGAGTTAGACTTTGGTGAAGAAGATGTTCAATTTGCAGACAGAAACCAACTGCAAAACATATTAGCTCAACCACACCAAA